>JAFZQE010000082.1 GCA_017552325.1 Oscillospiraceae bacterium | reverse complement strand
TCCTGCGCGCTGACCTGCCCGGACGTTGCCATTCAGATCGAAAAGTAAGGAGGAAGGACGATGGCTTTGAAACTGATGAAGGGTTGCGAAGCAATAGCCGAGGCCGCAATCCAGGCGGGATGCCGCTACTTCTTCGGCTACCCCATCACCCCGCAGAACGATATCCCCGAGTACATGTCCCTGCGTCTGCCCCAGGTCGGCGGCTGCTTCCTGCAGGCCGAGAGCGAGCTGGCGGCCATCAACATGGTCTACGGCGCCGGCGGCGCCGGAGCGAGAGTCATGACCTCCTCCTCCAGCCCCGGAATCAGCCTCAAGCAGGAAGGTATTTCCACCTGCGCGGCCGCTGAGATCCCCTGCGTCGTCGTCAACATGATGCGCGGCGGCCCCGGCCTCGGCAATATCCAGGCCTCCCAGGGCGACTACTTCCAGGCCGTCAAGGGCGGCGGTCACGGCGACTACCGTCTGGTCGTTTTCGCTCCCTCCTCCATCCAGGAGACCTGCAACCTGATGCAGAAGGCATTCGACACGGCCGACAAGTACCGCACGCCGGTCATGATCCTGGCCGACGGCCTGATCGGACAGATGATGGAGCCGGTCGAGCTGAAGATGAATCCCAATCCCGAGATGCCCGAGAAGCCCTGGGCCGCTCAGGGCTACGATCCCAAGGGCGACCGTCCCCGCGCCGTCCTGAACTCGCTGTACATCGAGACCGAGGACCTGGACGTGCTGATCGAGCGTCTGCACAAGCGCTACGCCGAGATCGAGAAGAACGAGGTCATGGTCGAGACCTACCACACCGAGGGCGCCGAGTTCATCCTCTGTGCCTACGGCACCGTGGCCCGCGTCTGCAAGGCCGCCGTCCGCATCCTTGAGGAGCAGGGCGTCAAGGTCGGCCTGGTCCGCCCGATCACCCTGTGGCCCTTCCCGACGCAGACCGTGCACGACACGATCGCGCAGGAGAGCGTCAAGGGCTGCCTGACGGTCGAGATGAGCGACGGGCAGATGTACGAGGATATCCGCCTGGCCGTCAACGGCTGCAAGCCCTGCGAGTTCATGGGCAAGGCCGGCAGCATCATCCCCACGGCGGAGGACATCGCCGAGCGCATTCTGAAGATGAGGGAGGCATAAACATGGCAGTTATTTTTGAAAGAACTCCGGTCCTGACCCAGGTTCCGTTCCATTACTGCCCCGGCTGCGGCCACGGCATCGTGCACCGCATGGTCGCCGAGGTCATCGACGAGCTGGGCATCCGCGAAAAGACCGCCGGCGTCGCGCCTGTCGGCTGCGCCGTCTTCGCTTACAACTACTTCGACGTCGACATGTACGAGGCGGCCCACGGCCGCGCCCCCGCTGTGGCTACAGGCTTCAAGCGCGTGCATCCCGACAAGTACATCTTCACCTATCAGGGCGACGGCGACCTGGCCTCCATCGGCACCGCCGAGATCGTTCACGCCGCGCACCGCGGCGAGAAGATCACCACGATCTTCATCAACAACGCGATCTACGGCATGACCGGCGGCCAAATGGCCCCGACCTCCCTGGTCGGCCAGAAGACCACCACCAGCCCCCTCGGCCGCGACAAGAACCACTGCGGCGAGCCGATCCGCATCGCGGAGATGCTGGCCACCATCAACGGCTCGGCCTTCATCGCGCGCACCGCGCTCAACAGCACGCCGAACCTGATCAAGACCAAGGCCGCCATCAAGAAAGCCTTCGAGGCGCAGATCGCCGGCAAGGGCTTCTCCCTGGTCGAGGTCCTCTCCCCCTGCCCCACCAACTGGGGCAAGGCGCCCGGCGAGGCCATGGACTGGATCAACGACGCGATGATCCCGTACTATCCTCTGGGCATCATGAAGGAGGTTTAAGACATGGTCGAAAAGAATATATTCGCAGGCTTCGGCGGCCAGGGCGTTCTGCTGATGGGCCAGCTGCTGGCGGCCGCGGGCATGATGGAAGGCAAGCACACCACCTGGGTGCCCTCCTACGGCCCCGAGATGCGCGGCGGCACGGCCAACTGCAGCGTGATGCTCTCCGATGAGGAGATCGACAGCCCGCTGATCACCCGCCCCACCTCGCTGATCGTCATGAACCGTCCCTCTCTGGAGAAGTTCGAGAGCAAGGTCGTCCCCGGCGGCTCGATCTTCGTCAACAGCTCGATGATCGACATCAAGGTCGAGCGCACGGACGTCAACGCCTACTACGTCCCCTGCAACGAGCTGGCTGCCGAGCTCGGCAACAACAAGGTCGCCAACATGATCATGCTCGGCGCGTATCTCGGCAAGTCCAGGTGCGTCGACGTCGAGACCGTTCTCGACGCGCTGCTTGAAAAGCTCGGCCAGAAGAAGGCCAAGCTGATCCCGCTCAACCGCGAGGCTCTGCTGCGCGGCGCCGCCTGCATCGAATAACGGAAAAAAGGCTATTCTGCACATTATTAGCGCAGAATAGCCTTTGCCGGCATTTAAAAAGGACGGAGCTCAGTCGACGTCGATGGAAAACGCGCGCATCGTGTTGATCATGTGCAGGTGCATCGCAGCTTTCGCTCCTTCGGCGTGGCGCTCGCGCAGGTACTGCATCAGCAGCCGGTGGTCGTGCAGCGTCAGCTCCGCGACCTCCGGCGCCTCGTTGGCGAGGATGATGCCCTGGTGGATCGCCCGGTTGAAGACCGGCAGGAGCGAAGTGATAAAGGGGTTGTGCGTGGCAGAGGCGATCGCGTTGTGGAACTTCTGCTCGTATTCGTCCCACTGCGGATCGCGCCGCCGGATCATCTGCTCGTCCATTTCGCCGTAGCGGAAGATCGTCTCCAGCTCCTCGTCGCTTGCGCGCAGGCAGGCGTAATAGGCGGCCTGCGGCTCAAACATCAGGCGCATTTCGTATAAGTCCTTGACATTGACGTTCGTATTTTGTATCTTTAATACATCATAGTCCGCATGGATGCTCTGGCTGCGCGTGACGAAGGTGCCGATACCGCGGCGGACCTCGACCAGGCCCCTGGTGGACAGGATCCGCAACGCCTCGCGAAGCGTCGTCCGGCTGACGCGGAGCTCTTCCGAGAGCTCCAGCTCGTTGGGCAGCTTGTCCCCCTGGCGATATTTCTGCTGGACGATCATTTCCGTGATCTGATCGGCGATGCGCACCGACAGCGCGTTGGTTCTGTATGACATGAGCCTTCGCCTCCCCTGTCTGGATTATAACGAATCACAGCCCGGAAAACAACAACAAAAATGAAAGGGATTTCACGACATGGATAATCTGAGAATCGAACTGACCCAGCATCCCAAGAAAAAGCCCGGCAAGGGCGACAAGCTCGGCTTCGGCACGGTCTTTACCGACCACATGATGCTGATGGAGTATGACCGCGGCATCGGCTGGCACGACGCCCGCATCGTTCCCTACGGCAACATCTCTCTGAGCCCTGCGAGCACCGTGCTGCACTACGCGCAGGAGACCTTTGAGGGCATGAAGGCCTATCGGAGCACGGACGGCCGCGTGCTGCTCTTCCGTCCCGAGGAGAACTTCAAACGCCTCAACCGTTCCAACGAGCGCCTGTGCATCCCCGCGCTGGATGTGGACTTCTGCGTGGAAAGCCTGAAAGAGCTGGTTATGATCGATAAGGACTGGATCCCCGAGGCGGAGGGCTCCTCCCTGTACATCCGTCCCTTCATTATCGGCAACGAGTCCAAGCTCGGCGTCAAGGAAGCCGACAACTACATCTACTGCGTCCTGCTCAGCCCCAGCGGCGCCTATTACGAGAGCGGCCTGAAGCCCGTGCCCATCTACGTTGAAGAGGAATACGTCCGCGCCGTGCGCGGCGGCACCGGCTTCGCCAAGACCGGCGGCAACTATGCCTGCAGTCTCCGCGCCCAGACCGTCGCCCATGAAAAGGGCTACTCTCAGGTGCTGTGGCTCGACGGCGTGGAGAAGAAGTACGTCGGCGAGGTCGGCGCGATGAACATTTTCTTCGTCATCGACGGCGAGGTCATCACCCCCGAGCTCGACGGCAGCATCCTGCCCGGCATCACCAGAATGTCCATGATGGAGCTGCTGCGCCGCGACGGTTACAAGGTCACCGAGCGCCAGATTGCGATCCAGGAGGTCGCCGACGCCTACGACGCCGGCAAGCTGGACGAAATGTTCGGCACCGGCACCGCCGCCGTCATCAGCCCGGTCGGCGAGCTGAAGTGGGGCGACAAGATCATGAAGATCAACAACGGCGAGATCGGCCCGATCTCCGCGCACGCCTACAAGGAGCTCACCGATATCCAGTGGGGCCGCGCCAAGGGTCCCGACGGCTGGTCGGTCGAGATCGGTCACATGTAAGTACAGTCGAAAAACTCCCTGTTCCCGGCCGGGAACAGGGAGTTTTTTATGTTTTCTTAAGTCGTCGGCCGGGCGCTTGAGACTTGACGCCGCCTGTGCTATAATTTTCAAAAAGTGTCTGCGGGAAAGGATGTGTTCCCCGTGAAAAAAGCGATCTGCCTCCTGCTTGTTTTCCTCATGCTGTTCGCGCTCTGTGCTTGCGCCAAAACGGGCAGACGCTACGGCGATGAAAGCCCCGCGCCGACGTCCCTCCCGGAGACTCACGGCACGGATTCGGCGGCGGCCGAAGCGCCGCTCCCCGCCTCGCCCGAAACTTCCGTGCCGGCTGAGACGGAATCTGCGCCTGCCTCTGATCTCCATGACCGTGTCCCGGTCGATCCGGATTCGCTCCCCGATGACCTGATCTCTCTTCTGGCGCGCTTCGGCTGGGTCGGACGCACGGATCTGGACTCCTTCTGGGGAACGGACATCAACTGCGTGCTGCCCCTGATGAACTGGGGCTTTGAGCTGGTCTCCGGTTTCGACTCCTATCCCGGTCCCGCGTCAAGCTGGTCGAACACCGACCCGCTCGGACGCTGGAACGGCTGCCATGTCTATGACGCGGAAAAGACAGACCGCATCCTGCGGACCGTCTTTCAGACCGACGGAACAACGATTGCGGAGCTCCGGGAGGCCGGCGAAGACGACTACGCTAACTTTTACTTTCACGACGGCGCGTATTATGTGTCGCCGCTCGGCGTCGGCGGGGGCTTCGTCTGCTTCCCCTGCTACGTCGAGGACGACGGCGTGAAACTTTATATCTACTACGCCGTCTATTACGGTGACGGCATGTATTACCCGGCCGGGCTCTGTTATGCCGAGGTCTCGAAGGCCGACTTCGACGGGCAGGCGGTCTGGTCGCTCGACTACTGGAGCCGGACGCTTCCCGTGATCGGGATGCCGGATACTTCAAGCGGCGCCAAAGCGCTCGGCGACTGGATCCTGGCCGACGACGGGCTGTCCTCTCTGCGTATGTCCCAGCACAGCGTGAATGAGTTTCTCAGCAGCGAATACCGCTTTTCCGTTGGATTCTTCCGCCTGATCGGCTTCGAAGCCGAGGCGCAGCTTATCACCGACAGCGGGATCGCGATGTTTGCCGCCTCAGACGGCAGCGGCTTCCAGGGCTGGATGGAGATCGGAGACGAGGAGATCGTCCTGCACGTTTTCTCTTCCCCGGACAAATACGGCAATTTCGCCTTTGACGGCTTCTTTGACGGCAGTGCCTTCCGCTTCGTCCGCGCCGAAAACGCGGAGCTTGCTCCCGCAGGCTTTTTCATCGGCGAAGACGAGCTTACGGCGGAGATCGAACGCATCCGGGATTGTTACTATCACCCGACGGAGGCGGACGAAAAGATCGTTCTCTCCAACGGCGCCGACGGCTGGAACTACAGCCGCGAATACTACTTCCACAACGGGAAGCTGGTTTTCGCCTTCATTTTCAACGGCTCCGAGGAGCACCGGCTCTACTTCAAGGACGGACACATGATCCGCTATATCGACGAGCACAAAAACGTTTACGACTTCGGCGCGCTGGCGCCCTTCGCCGACTTGGAAGAGCGCGCGCTTGAGGAGGCGCTCGGGCTCTTTGCTCCGGAGGCAGTCGAGCCCGAGGCCTGGCTCGGGATCTGGGTTTCCGGCGGCGCCGAATGGATCCAGGTCACCGCCGCCGACGAAAACGGCATTGAATTCGTCTATCATCACAGCTCCGAGCTGAAAATGATCGACACTTACTACGCGCTCCCCTTCCTCAACGCGGAGAAAACCTTTGTGGCCGAGGACGAGAGCCTGCTCGTCTACGGCGGCTGGCGCTACGCCTTTTATCTGGAGGACGGCTGTATCCGCGTCACATCGCGCTATCCGGACAAGCTGTTTTACCAGCACGAACCGCTCAGCTCTGATCATTGAAAAAGCAGCCCTTTGTCAGGGCTGCCTGCGGATACTTACTTTTTAAAGAACTTCGGGTCGTTTTCCCAGCCGCGGTCCAGCAGCCAGTAGCTGACCGGGTCGTCGTCGATCGGGTCCCCCTCCGGGATCTCCACGTCCGGCTGGAGATTGCGCATTTTCAGCCTCGTCTCGTAGGCGCGCAGCTCCTTGACCGTAAAGGGCAGGCCGAGCTCCTCCGCGATCGGCAGCAGCACATACTCCGCCACGGATTCGCGGATCTCCAGGCTGCCGGGGTAATCTGCCTCCGCCTCCGCCACGCGCTGACGCAGCGCGGGATCGCTGCGATAAAGCGCAAAGAACTGTTCCGCATTTTCGATCATAAGCTTACCTCCGATCACGCTGCCCGCGCAGCTTCCTTTTCCGTTCTGATTATACGC
Organism: Oscillospiraceae bacterium; assembly: GCA_017552325.1. Taxonomy (GTDB): domain Bacteria; phylum Bacillota; class Clostridia; order Oscillospirales; family Oscillospiraceae; genus Limivicinus. The sequence continues at coordinate 77,037 of JAFZQE010000082.1, read as the reverse complement.
ACAGCCGCGCTTCTTGTCAATTTGCAACAGCTCCACCTTGACAAGAAACTGCGGGCATTATATAATTTTATATTACAAAAAACCGAAAAGGGAGACTGATCGATATGGAGAAGATCCGCGGAGAATCCAGGCTGAGCTTTTTTGAGGCCGCCGGCATCATCGTCGGGCACGGCGTAGGCGCCGGCATTCTCGCAGTCCCTGCGCTCGCCGCGCGCAACAGCTTTCGCGACGTTCTGCTGATCCTCCTGTTCTGCTATCTGTTCAACCTTGTGCTGCATCTGATCATCGCCGAGCTCAGCTACAACAACGGCGGCGCGCAGTTCATCAGCTGCTTCGACCGCGAGCTCTTTTCCGGCAGATTCAAGAAGATCTTCACCTGGGCGGCCTTCGCGCTGCTCGGCCTTTCGGTGCTGATGAACGTCAGCAGCTTTCTGACCGGCGCGGCCAATGTCTTCAACGAGTGGTTCGGCCTGGACAAGACGCTCGGCATGCTGCTGTTCTATGTCGTCGGCGCGGGCGTCGTCTTCTTCGGGATGAAGCTGGTCGGCATCTGCGAGAAATACGCCGTGGCGGCGATGGTCGTCGTCATGACGCTGCTGTTCGTCTTCACCGTGCGCGGCGACACGCAGCCGCTGCCCACAGCCTTCGGCGGCTGGAAGAAGGCGCTGGCGCTGCTGAGCGTCGTGTCCTTCTCGCTGTCGGCCGTGATGTCCACGCCCCAGGTCGTCAAGGGCCTGGAGGGCGACGTAAAGAAGATCCGGCTTTCGATCGCGGCCGGCCTTGCCGTCAACGCCGCGCTGATCCTGCTCGTCACGGTCACTACGCTGATCGGCGTCGGCGCGCCGAACATGACCGAAAACGGCGCGCTCGTCGACCTCTCCTCCCGGCTCGGCGGCTGGGTCAGCATCGTCGGCTATGTCTTCTCCCTGCTCGCGCTCGCGACCTCCTTTTGGGCCAATACGCTGAACCTGCGCGACATCGTCCACGAGCAGACCAAGTGGAACAAGAACCTGAGCTGGCTCTGCGCTTCGCTGCCCTGCCTGGTCCTTGCCCTGCTCAGCAGCATCAGCTTCGTCAAATTCACGCTCTTTGCCAGCGCGATCCAGGTCGTCACCGGCCTCGGCATCATCCTGGCCTATCATCTGTCCCGTAAACGCGTCGGCAAATCGGACATCGTCGGCCGTTTCGGCACCGTCCCCTTCCAGATCTTCGTTTTTCTGTGCACGATGCTCGCCACGGCGGGCTCCTTCATGAGCTGAATCGATGAAGGCTCGCTGTGTGATCCCCGCGGCGCTCTTCGGCGCCGCAGCCCTATTCGTCGAGGAGCTCTACCGCTTCACCTTCTGCCGCGAAAGCTCCCCGATCCTCGGCCCGATCCTGGACAAGAAGGGCCATGAGGAGGCTTATTATCTTGTGCGCGACGCAGCGTCGGACGCGCTGCGGAACATGCCCTGCGAAAGGCTTCATATCCGTTCCTCCCGCGGCGAGATGCTGACCGGCTTTTACTATCCGGGCAGCGGCAAGGGAAAGCGCATCGCCTTTCTCGTGCACGGCTACCGCTCGGAGCACGCGGAGACCGCCGGGCTGTATGTCGACTGCTATGAGCGGCTCGGTTTCGACCTCTTCTGCCTGGATCAGACCGCGCACGGCGAAAGCGAGGGCCGCTTCATCGGCTTCGACGTCTTTGAGGCGGACGACTGCCTTCGCTGGATCGACGAGCTGCGGCGTCACTTCGGCGAGGATGTTCAGATCATCCTGCACGGCTTTTCGATGGGCGGCGCAACGGTGCTGAAGGCCGCGCCGGAGGTCTCGCCGCAGGTGAAATTCATCGTCGACGACTGTGGCTATGCCGACGCGGAGAAGCAGCTCAAGTCTTCGCTCGGGCCGCTCTATCCCCTGCTGCGCGCAATCAACCGCGTCGTCGCGGGCTATGATCTCGCCGACACCGACGTGAGACCGGGGCTGCTGAAGGCCCGCGTGCCGATCCTCTTCGTCCACGGCATGCAGGATCCAACGGTCCCCTTTGAGAACGGAAAACAGCTTTACGCGCTCTATCAAGGCGCGAAGGACCGCCTCTTCGTCGAAAACGCCAGGCACGTGGAAAGCATGTACCGCGCGCCGGCCGACTATGAAAACATGCTTGCGGCTTTTATTCGGACATATATTGAACCATCTTCTTTTTGAACGGAGCGGAGTGTTATGTGGAAATGCAGCGCCTGTCAAAATCTGAATAAGGATGAATACCGCTTTTGTCTGCAGTGCGGCGAGCCCAAACCCGCGAATCCTGCCGGGAAGCAGAAGGCGGCGGTGAGACCCGCGGCCAAGGCGAAGCCGGTCAAGACCGCTCCCGCGAAAAAGAAAAAGGTCGAGGACGATGACGACGACCGGAATCTGTCGCGCACCATTCTTCTCCTGCTGCTGGCGCTTGTGTTCGTCGTCGGCGTCGTCGCCATCATCTTCTACTATCCCAAGCTCCGCGGATCGCTTGACGACGGGGACGAGGGGACGGAAACGGTCAGCCACCACACAGGCGGCGACGACCGTACAGAAGCGACCGAGGATCCCGAGGGCGGCTCGAGCATCTTCATCTTCGGCGGAGAAACGGCAGCTCCCGTCGCGGAAACGCCCGCCGCCGTCACGCCCGTGCCGATCCCCGTTCCTTCCGAGCTTCCTGCCGCAAGCGAGGCGGTACCCACGCCGACGCCTGCCTCCGAGCCTGTGCCGACTCCCTCCGCCGAGCCCACGCCAACGCCTGCGCCGACTGCCGCATTCACCGGCGATTACCTGATCCCCGACAGCGACAGCCGTTATCTGACCGAGGCCGATCTGAAGGATCTGAGCTGGCAGCAGTGCACGCTGGCCAGAAACGAGATCTACGCCCGGCACGGCCGCAAATTCCTCACCAAGGAGATCGCCGACTATTTCAACAGCAAAACCTGGTACAAGGGCACTATCGAGCCCGCCGCCTTCGGCGAATCCCTGCTCAGCGAGATCGAGCGGGCCAACGTCAACTTCATCATGCAGTATGAGATCGCGCATTGGGGAGGTTCCTACTATTGAAGCGTCGTAAAAACAGAAGGCGCAAAATAGTGTCGTTTCTCATCTGCCTGATTTCCAGCATCCTGCTGATATTTCTCCTTGTGTATTTCTCCGGTCTGGCGGAGGATCACCCCGAGCCGGACCGAAGGCCGCTCTCTCCCCGTCAGGAGCAGGAGACTCAGCCCGAAGCGAGCCTCGTTCCGGAGCCGATCGCTTATCCGGATCCCAACGCGCCCGTCGCGGACGAAGGGCTGCAGTCGATCCTGGACGGCTTCGTGGCCGAGCACCCTGGAGAATGGGACATCTACATCTTCAATCTCAGCAGGGGGAATTACGCAGCGGTCAACACCGTCAACGGAAATCCCATGATATCGGCGAGCCTGATCAAGCTCTATATCATGGGGGCCGTGCTCGATCAGGTGCAGGCCGGGAAGCTTCAGTACTGGGACGTTTACGGTTCCATCCAGTACATGATCGTCCTCAGCGACAATTACAGCGCCAACTATCTGATCTATCGCCTCGGCGAGGGGGATCTGGAGGCAGGCTTTGATTGCGTCAATGCCTTCGCCCTCTCGAACGGATGCGAAAAAACCAGCATTCAGAGGACGATGCTGGACACCGATTCCGGATTGGAGAACTACACCGGCGCGGAGGACTGCGCGCAGTTTCTGAAAAAGCTCTACCGCTGCCTGCTCGTCTCTCCGGAATACTCAAAGCTGATGATGGATTTCCTCAAGGATCAACGCGTCAATGACAGGATCCCGGCCGGTCTGCCGGAGGGTACCGTCTGCGCGCACAAGACCGGCGACCTCAGCAACATCAGCTGCGGCGACTGCGGGATCGTGTTCTCGCCGAACGCGGACTATATCCTCACCGTCATCAACAACCACTCCGAAAACGATCCGGAGACGATCGAGGCCATTGCGTCGCTCTCCGCACAGATCTATGAGTACTTCAACCCGCCGGTCGAAGAGACCGAGATCCCGGAGGAGGAGTACGTCTCCGAGCCCTGACACATTTCTCATTAAATGACATGAAAAAGCCTCTGCTTTGCGCAGAGGCTTTCTCTTATGCATTTCCGTTTCTGCTGTTGTAGTCCTCTTCCACTTCTTTTTTCCAGGCCTTCGGAACCGGTTTCTGGCAGCGGGCGGCGCATACGGCGCTCTCCACCGCTCTGAAGCCCTTACTCACGCCGCCCCTGTCAGCCATGAAGTTGGTCGTGAAGTCCCGGCTGATCCCGATGCCGTCGGCGGCGTCAAAGGCGTCGATGTTGGCGCCGAGGAACAGGAACTGCCAGCCGTACTTCTCCTTCTCGTGCTCGATCATGCGCTTGACCTCCTGCCGGCTGTACTGGCGGCTCGCGTTCTCCAGCCCGTCGGTCGTGATGACGAACAGCGTGTTTTCCGGCACGTCCTCCGGCCTCGCGTAGCGGTGGACGCTCGCGATGTGGCGGACCGTGCTGCCTACCGCGTCGAGCAGAGCGGTGCACCCGCCGGGCACATAGTCGCGCCCGGTCATCGGCTGCACCTGCTCCAGCGGCGTCCTGTCGTGCAGCATTTTGATCCTCGTGTCGAAGAGCACCGTCGTCACCTTGCATTCGCCGGGCTCGCTCTTCTGTTTTTCGATCAGCGAGTTGAAGCCGCCGATCGTGTCGCTGCAGAGATGCTGCATCGAGCCGCTCTGATCCAGGATGAATACCAGTTCCGTGATGTTGTTTTTCATGAGATAACCCTCCTTTTTTTGATTACGGCATCAGTATAAAGGATCGTTCTCTCCGAAAGGTCGCCCGGCAGGCGACATTTTTATGCGTTTTGGATCGGTCGATTCTTCAATTTCTTAAATTATTTTTCACGGAACACTTGTCATTCTGCCGTTCATTGTGATACCATAAAGAAAATGGAAAAAAGGGGGCGAAGCGCAACGGACAGCTACAAAAGGCATCAGATCATATGGCGCGTGCTGTACGCCCTGAATCACCGGTGGATCTGCCGGAAGTTCAACCTGAGCCACGAGGATCTGCATGTGGAAGGGCCCGTTCTGCTGATCCCGAACCACGTCACCGCCTGGGATCCGCTGCTCGTCGCGATGAGCCTCCCGGACAAGCAGGTCTACTACGTGGCCAGCGAGCACATCTTCCGCCTCGGCTTCGTCTCAAGGCTGCTCGAGTGGCTGGTGGCGCCGATCCCGCGGCGCAAGGCCGCCAGCGGCGCCGATACGGTCAAGGCCTGCCTGCGGCATCTGAAAGCCGGGCACTCCGTCTGTCTTTTCGCCGAGGGCGAACAGAGCTGGGACGGTCTGAATCACCCGGTCTTTCCCGCCACCGGCAAGCTTGTCCGCAGTTCCGGCGCCACCCTGGTCACCTTCCGGCTGGAGGGCGGATATCTCTCGCTTCCGCGCTGGGGCAAGGGCGTTCGGCGCGGCGGGATGCACGGGCATCCGGTGGGCGTCTATCCGCCGGAGCAGCTTAAGACCATGCGCCCGGAGGAGATCGTCGCGCTGATCGAGCGGGACACTTTCGAGGACGCCTGGGAGCGGCAGCGGCAGGATCCCGTCGCCTATCGCGGTAAAAATCGCGCGGAGGGGCTGGAAACGGCGCTGTATCTCTGTCCCGGCTGCCGGAAGATCGGCACGCTGCGCACGCGGGACGACCGCATTTTCTGCTCCTGCGGCCTGGATCTTCGCTATACGGAGACAGGCTTCTTCTCGCCGGACAAGCCTTTTGAAACGATCCGCGACTGGGAGCTCTGGCAGCGCGGGGAGCTGAAATCCCTCGACAGAAGCGGCGCGGACCCGCTCTTCGGCGACGGGGACATGATGCTGAGCAAAATCGGCCCCGAGCACGCCGAGGAAGAGCTCGCGCGCGGGGAGCTGCTGCAGTACGGGGACAGGCTTTGCCTCGGTTCCTTTGAATTCCCGCTCGCCGCGGTCGACAGCATGGCCATGGTTCAGGCCAATCTACTGCTGCTGAGCTTCGAGGGGAGCTACTATCAGATCAAGGCGCTCAAATCGACCAACCTTCGCAAATATCTCGAGATCTGGAAGGAGAAATAATATGGACTACTCTGCTGCCAACCATGAGCTTTGGGCCTTTATCATCCAGCTTGGCCTTATTGCCGGCGCCGTTCTGCTGGCCAATCTGATGCGTCAGAGGATTCCTTTCGTCCGCAAGAGCATGATGCCGATCGCCGTCCTGGCCGGCTTTCTGCTGCTGATCGCCAAATATGTCGGGCTTGTCAAGCTCGACGGCTCCATTATGGAAATGCTCGTCTACCACGGCATCGCGCTCGGCTTTATCGCGATGAGCCTGCGCGTCCCCGCCGAGCAGCAGGAGTCGAACGGCGATCTCACCGGTCTCAAGTCCGGCGCCGTGATCGTCAGCACCTATCTGATCCAGGGCATCACCGGCCTGCTGATCACGCTGTTTCTGGCCTACACCTTCATGCCGGATCTCTTCAAGGCCGCGGGTCTTCTTCTGCCGATGGGCTATGGGCAGGGCCCCGGCCAGGCCAACAACATCGGCTCGACCTATGAGTCCCTGGGCTTTGCGGGCGGGCGCAGCTTCGGCCTTTCGATCGCCGCGGCCGGCTATCTCGTGGCCTGCGTGGTCGGCGTGATCATCCTGAACATCCTTCGCCGCAGAGGCCGCCTCGGCAAGTCTCTGCGCACCGAGGAGGAAGAGCCCGACATCGATTTCTTCCAGAGCAAGAACGAGATCCCCGTCTCCGACTCGATCGACAAGCTCTCCGTCCAGATCGCCATGGTCATCCTCGTCTATCTCGTGACCTATCTGGCGGCCTGGGGCATCACATCCGGCATCGGCGCCGCCTCGCCGGGACTCGCCGGCACGGTGAATTCGCTGATCTGGGGCTTCAACTTCATCATCGGCTCGGCGCTGGCCATCCTGCTGCGCGTCCTGCTGGAAAAGGGCCGGAAGGTCGGTCTGATCCGCCGCCAGTATCAGAACAACTATCTGCTCAACCGTATCTCCGGCTTCTTCTTCGATATGATGATCGTCGCGGGCATCGCCTCGATCGACCTGGAGGACATCCGCGGTCTCTGGGTCCCCTTCCTGCTGATGGTGGCCGCAGGCGGCGTGATCACCTGGATCCATCTGAGCTTCGTCTGCAAAAAGGTCTACAAGGACTATTACTACGAGGGCCTGATCTCGATGTTCGGCATGCTGACCGGCACGATCAGCTCCGGCGTGCTGCTGCTGCGCGAGATCGACCCCGATCTGTCGACGCCCGCCGCAAACAATCTGATCACCGGCAGCAGCTTCGGCATTATCCTCGGCGCGCCGATCCTCGTTCTGGTCGGTCTCGCGCCGAAGTCCGACCTGCTGAGCTGGATCACCGTAGGTCTCGTCGCCGTGTATCTGACCCTGCTCGATCTGCTGATCTTCAAGCTTCACAGAAAAAAGAGCTGAACGAAAACAATATGAAAAACTGCGCGTCAAAAGACGCGCAGTTTTTTTCGCAGAGGGCTCATAATCTTCTCTCTTTCCGTCAAGAATAGCTCTGATTGAAGGATCGGGAGGCGTCGCATGTCCTATCTTCTGAGACTGCTCGATTCCCTGCGCCGCAGCCGTTTTCTGCTCAAGCAGCTGGTGGCGCGGGATTTCAAGGTCAAATACAAGCGCAGCGTGCTCGGCGTCGCCTGGAGCCTGCTATATCCCCTGCTGACGACGGCGGTGCTGGCTTTGGTCTTTTCCAACGTCTTCCGCTTCTCTACGCCGGGCGTCAGCTATGTCGCCTACCTGCTGACCGGGCTCGTCTGCTTCAACTATTTCAGCGAGGCCTCCAACCTCTGCATGAGCAGCATCGCGGCCAATTACTCGCTGATCGGCAAGGTCTATGTGCCGAAGTACATTTTCCCGATCTCCAAATGTCTGTTTGTCGGCGTCAACTTTCTTCTTACGCTGATCCCGCTCTATCTTGTCCTGCTTATCACGGGCACAGGGCTCTGCTGGCAGCATCTGCTGCTGCCCTACGCCTTCGCATGTCTGTTTCTGTTCACGCTGGGCGTCGGTTTCTTTCTGGCGGCCGCTGCCGTGTTTTTCCGCGACGTCTATTATATCTACGGCATCGTCCTGACGCTCTGGCTGTATCTGACCCCCGTGATGTACGACCCGGCCGTGATCGGCCAGCCGCTGCTGCAAAACCTGATCGCCCTCAACCCGCTCTACGCGCCGATCCGCTTCGTCCGAACCGTGATGCTGTACCACGAGACGCCGGGGATCGGGCAGTTCGCCGCCTGCGCCGTACACGGCGCGCTCGCGCTCGCAGTCGGCTCGCTGCTGTTCAAAAGGACGCAGGACAAATTCGTCTGCTATCTTTAAGGTGAGCGATGAACGACGTGATGATCCGGGCCGAGGGCCTGTGCATGAACTACAAAACCGGCGTCGAAAAAGGCTATTCCCTCAAGCAGGGCTTTGTCGACTGCTTCGACCGGAAAAAACGCGCGGCGCGCAGGAGCCGCAGCGAATTTCATGCTCTGCGCGGCCTTAGCTTTTCCGTCGCGCGCGGAGAGGTGCTCGGGCTGGTCGGGCCGAACGGCGCGGGGAAATCCACGCTGCTCAAGCTGGTTGCCGGCGTGCTGAAGCCGAGCGCCGGGCGCATTGAGATCTTCGGACGCGTCTGTCCGATGATCGAGCTCGGCGCGGGCTTTGACCCCGAACTGACGGCACGGGAAAACATCTTCCTCAACGCCGCCGTCATGGGCTATTCCGAGCCCTTTATCAGCAGGAAATTTGACGAGATCGTCGCTTTTTCCGGTCTGGAAGCCTTTCTTGACGCGCCGGTGCGCAATTTTTCCTCCGGCATGACCGCGCGGCTGGCCTTTTCGATCGCCACGGTGGTCGAGCCGGAGATCTTGATCGTCGACGAGATCCTCTCGGTGGGCGATCTGGCCTTTCAGGAGAAGAGCGAGCGAAAAATGCGAAGCCTGATCGGCGGCGGGACGACGGTGCTTTTCGTGTCCCATTCCATCGACGCGATCCGTTCCTTTTGCAGCCGGGCTCTCTGGCTCGAACGGGGTGAGATCCGCGAGGACGGAGAAGCCGATTCCGTCTGCGACCACTACCGGCGGAGCGCGGTCTGCGGGAAGGATGATGAGAGCGCATGAGCATGTGTGACGCCGCGAGGCGGCTGCGGGGACTGTTTCGAAAATACGGACTCACCGGCGGTATGAAAAGAATCCTGAACGCTTTTCGCGTCAGACTGTTCAATGCGCTCTCCATCCCGGCGCTGCTGCGGAAAAAGGCGCTGCTCCGCCTGCTAAGACGGCAGCTCGCGGGCAGAGAGCGCGTGATCGTCTGGCGCTCGAGCTTCGGCTTTCGGGTCCCGCTCTATCAAAGGCCGCAGCAGATGGCGCGGCAGCTCGCCCGGCTGGGCTGTTTCATCGTTTACGAGGCCAATCGCGGCTCCGACGGCGTCGACAGCTTCCGGCTGCAGGAGGACGGTCTGCTGCTGTTTCAGTTCGGCAGCCGCCCGCTGCGGAGTGTCCTGCTGAGGGAACTGGATCGGTCCGGGCTGCCGAAGGTGCTGCAGATCTACTCAACAAACTATGAAATGGATCTCCGCGAGCTGGAACGCTGGCAAAAGCGCGGCTATCGGATCCTTTACGAATACGTCGACCACCTGAGCCCGGCGATCTCCGGAACGAAGGAGCTGCCGAAGAACGTGACGGACAAGTATCGCTACGCGATGACGCATCCGGAAGTGCGGATCGTCGTGACCGCGGAGCTGCTGCGGCAGGACGTGCTGCGGCAGCGCGGCGACAGGCATCTGATCCTTGCCTCCAACGGCGTGGATTACGCTTTCTTTCAGCAATGGGAGGAGTTTTCTTTCGAGCCCGCTTTTCAGGAGATCCTGGACGCGGGACGCCCGATCGTCTGCTACTACGGGGCGCTGGCCTCCTGGGTCGATTACGGGATCCTCAACGATATCGCCGCAGACGGACGCTTCAGTCTGGTGCTGATCGGCGTCAGCTACGACGGCAGCATGGAAAAAGAGCTTCAGAGAAACGAACGCTGCTTTTTCCTCGGGCCGCGGGACTACCGCGTGCTGAAATATTACGCTCGGACCGCGGACCTGCTGATCCTCCCCTTCCGCATCAACGAAGTCACCCGTTCGACAAACCCCGTAAAGCTTTTCGAGTACATGGCGCTTCACAGGCCGATCGTCAGTACGGATATCGACGAGTGCCGCCGCTGTGAAAGCGTTCTGATCGCCGAAAGCCGCGCTGATTTTATACGGCAGCTTGAAAAAGCAATGTCGCTGCGGGATAATGCCGACTACCTCGCGCTGCTCGACCGGGAGGCGCGGGAAAACGACTGGAGCGAAAAAGCGAAGGCGCTGATCGAAGGATTGTAATGATTCGATATAAAAAACCGTCCCGGGAATCGTCAGTTCCCGGGGCGGTTTTTCTCCACTCGATGTGTAATTCAAAAAGTAAAATGAAAAGTATTCTCCACTTTCATATCAAATCATGATAAAACCCTGATCCGATTCCCCCACAACGGTCAATATACCCGTTTGATCTTTTCCGCCTCGGCGCCGGTCTGCCGGCAGAAGCTCTCGAGGTCCTCTTCACTTCGGATCAGCATCAGCTCATGGATCTTTCCGGTGCTGCGGCTGCGCATGCAGCCGACCTGCTCGCCCGTGCAGATGCTGCAGCGGATCACCGGCTCGTATTCCTCCGGCGGATAGACCGTTAGGCTCTCGTTTTTCTTTTTCCGCTTAAACACGCTCATCTCTCCGTATCGCGACGCGCTCACTCGCTGCGGCCGAGCATGAAGCAGAGCGCGCCTTCTTTGTAAACGGCAAAAAACAGGCCCTGCACCTGCCGAAGGGCCTCGCATCCGGCCAGGGAAACGGGAAGCCCTGCATCCGGCGCCAGCTGCATCAGCTTCACCGGATGGCCGAGGCGGTAGCGGATCAGCCGCTCCACCCAGCGGGTGATCATGCGGTCTCCGCGCTGGCCCTTGTCCGCCTCGATCCAGCGCTTGAGCATTTCGCGAAGCGAAGCATCCACCGCTTTCGGCTTTACGGCCTCCTCCGGCAGGCGGTACTTCTCGGCGAACTGGCGCGCATACTGGTTGCGGTCAAAGCCTTCGGCCTGTATGACCGAAGGTCTCATCGCAGCGGCATAGGATGAGGCCATGCGCAGCAGGCCCTGAATATAGGCGATCGAATTTGACGGAATCATACGACAACTCCCCTTTCCGGCCAAGGCCGGTTTCTTTCGGGAACAGTTTGAGCCAAATCAGCCCGTTTGTCAAGAGGGAATCGGGAGAGACTACTTGATTTCGACGCCCGCGTCGGTAAAGAGCTGCTGCATTTCGGGATTTCCCTTCGTCAGGCTCTTGATCGTCAGATCATTTGCTCTGTCATTTGCATGTCTCAGATGCGTTTCTGAGTTCAAAAGGGCGTCCTTCACTTTTTGGAGGGCTCTGATTGATTTGTCGATCTCGTCAATGGCGTCATTGAACCGGTTGGCAGCGTTTTGATAATGTTTGGAAAACAGTTCCTTGAAATCCATTAAGTTTCTGTTAAACTGCTCGGCCGCATAGTTCTGTTTTTTTGCATCCACCAACTGACGGCGAATGTCAATGCTGTTCTGCGCGGCGTTGCTGAGAAGAGAGATCAACGGCAGGAAAAACTGAGGACGGATCACGTACATTTTCGGATATTGGTAGCACTCCACGATTCCCTGGTTGTAGAGCTCGCTGTCGGCTTCAAGCATGGAGACCAGCACCGCATATTCGCATTTCTTTTCCGTTCTGTCCTTGTCCAGCTTTTTCAGGAAATCCTGGTTTTTGTGCTTCGCTACGGTCTCCTCCATCTCGTTCTTCATCTCGAACATGATGGAGATGTACTCCGTCCCCAACTCATCATAATCCCTAAAGACATAATCGCCCTTGCTGCCGCTTCTGGCGTCGTTGTCCTTTTCAAAATAGGCGTGCGGATAGGCGCTGGTGCGAATCCTGTTGAACTCGATCTCGCAGTGCTGCTCCAGGGTCTCGCCCACCATCTTGTTGTTCAGACGAGTCTTCAAATATTTGAGACGATCAATTTCATCGTCTTTATCATTCAGTCTTTGCTCCCAGATCCTCGTTCGTTCGGCCTCTTTGAGTTCGTAGTTATTTTTGACGTTTTTAATTTGTCCTTCAAGTTCAATGATCCTTTTGTCTTTCTCATGCTGCCTCGCTTCCTGCTCCTTGACAGCCTCCAGCACGGCCTGCTTTTTCTGAATCTCAAAAAGCTGATCCTTGTTTTGCAGTTGGGTATTCAGCGCGGTAATCAGATTCTCCTTTGCCGCCGCTTCCCTTTTAGCCTTATCCAGCGCGTCGCGTACGGCCATAGCCTGATCCGTGTCCTTCTGTCTTAGGGCGGCCCTGAGCGCGTCGATCTCCCTGTTCAATTTTAGCTCGACCAGCTCAACAGCCTCTGCGCTCCGGCGCTCCAGTTCCTCGTTAAATGCATCGTTACGCACCTGCTCTTTGATTTCGGCGTAACTATTCTCGTCGATTGGAAATACGGTTCCGCACTGGGGGCATTTGATTTCGTGCATTTTTTACCTCCTGTTTTTTCGCCATGGTTACGGCGTGTTGGTTGTAATAGTAACGAGAAATTCCTTGATCCAAATAAAAATTATTTTGCGTAATAGTGTAACTTTTTCGCCTTAAACCATTGTAATAATATATAAATATCGCCTTTTGCTGCATTATATTGCGATTTTCGCGTTTTGTCAAGACCACCTGCTACATTTTGCCGAAAATGCGAAAAGCGGAGCTTTCCGCTCCGCTTTTCGTGTTTCTGTGCGCTATTATTCGCCGCGCGTCCAGTATTTCAGTCCCCAGTTTTCCAGGTTCCACTCCTCCGAATACTCGTTGCACTCGTAATCGACGTAGATCAGCCGATCCCCTCTCACGACGAAATTCGCCGGATAGTAGTCGATGTTCAGGCCGGCGCGTCTCGCCAGCTCCGCCATCCGGCGCAGCTGTGGGAGGTATTCCACCGCCTGCTGTCCGGCGTCCAGCAGCTCCATGACCGTGGGGCCCTCGATGTATTCCTTCAGGATGCGCTCCTTTTGCGCATCGACGTCCAGCAGCTCCGGGATGGGGATACCTGCGCGCCGCAGGCGCTCGTAGTCGTTCCGCTCCGCCTCGAGCTTGTTTCCGAAGCGGTAATAGTCGCAGGGCTCATGGTGTATCTGCTTGAGCACGGCGAGGCGGCCCTCCCGCTCCGCCAGATAGGAATAGCCGCCCTTGCCGTGTCCCAGCAGGGACAGGAGCCGCCAGGGCACGCCGTTCACTTCACAAAAAGAACCGATCATTTTCAGCCTTTCTCAGTCCAGCAGCTTCACAGGCTGCCATTTGAGGTAATCGCCCGAGACGAGACGATACAGAACGCCGTTGCGCTCGCCCTCGATGCTGTCGTGGAAGCGCCGCTCGCCGTGGCAGTGGGCGTAGATCAGCTGCTCGGCGCCGTAGTCCTCCGCCATTTCGGTAAAGCCGCTCCCCTCCTCGAGGATGCTGGTGGGCGGGTAGTGAAGGAAGACGATGTACTTGCGATAGCCCGCCGCCCGGGCCGCCTCGAAGGACAGGCGCAGGCGCTGCAGCTCGCGCTCGACGAGCTTTTTGGACTTCTCCTCCGCCTCCTCGTCCCATCCGATGATGCGGCCGCGGGCGTCGAGATAAAATGGTCCCTCGAAGCAGTGCCCCTTGGTCGCGACCAGCGCGTAGTCGCGGTAGCTGTCATAGCTGTTCTGCAGGAAGCGCAGCCGCCCGGCAAAGAGCTCGTTGAGCTGCTCGGTCTTGCCCGCGTCCCAGAACATGTCGTGGTTGCCGCGCGTGAGGATCTTCCGTCCCGGCAGCTCCTCGATATAGCGCAGATCGTCCTCGCACTCGCTCATGTTCCGGCCCCAGCTGTGGTCGCCGACCAGCACGAGCGTATCGTCCGGCGCGAGTTTACGGGCGCAGATGCTCCTGAACTTTTCCTCGTGGTTTTTCCAGACCTTTTCCGTCAGCTGGCGCTTTGACTTCAGCGGCGACTGATAATGCAGATGCAGGTCTCCGATGGCGTAGAGTCCCATAATATCACACTCTTTATCTTGAAGGATGGGAATGAAAAACGCCCGGAAATCGCGGGGATCCCGGGCGCTGGGAAATTCAGATCTCGGTGATGACCGGCAGGATCATCGGGCTGCGGCGGGTGGCCTTGAACAGATAGCCGGAGACGTTGGCCTTGACCCGGGCCTTGATGCCGGTATAGTCGGTGATGTGCGCATCCTCGCAGGACTCGACCGACTCGAGGGTCACGCGCTCGAGCTCCGCCATCAGCTCCTCGGCTTCCTTCACGTAGATGAAGCCGCGGGTGACGATCTCGGGCTTGCCGACCAGCGTGTGGTCGTAGGAGGAATAGGGCAGCACGATGACGACCATGCCGTCCTCGGCGAGGCGCTGGCGGTCGTGCAGCACCACGCTGCCGACCTCGCCGCCGCCGACGCCGTCGACCAGCACGGCGCCCGCCGAAACGCTGCTGTCCATGCTGACGCCCTTTTTGCCGAACTCGATGACGCTGCCGTTGTCGGCGATCAGGATGTTGTTCGGCGCGACGCCCATCAGGCGGCCGAGCGCGGCGTGCTTGACCAGCATGCGCTGCTCGCCGTGCACGGGGATGAAGTACTTCGGCTTCGTCAGCGCAAGCATCATCTTCAGCTCCTCCTGCGAGGCGTGGCCGGATACGTGCAGGTCGGTGTGCCGGTCGTAGATGACCTCAGCGCCCTTGCGGAAGAGCGCGTCGATGACACGGCTGATCATGTTTTCGTTGCCGGGGATGGCCGAGGCCGAAATGATCACGCGGTCGCCCGCGTCAATGTGCACCTGCTTATGCTCGGAAAAGGCCATGCGGTAGAGGGCGGACATACTCTCGCCCTGGCTGCCGGTGGAGAGGATAACGACCTGCTCCTTGGGCAGGCGGTTGGCCTGATCGAGGTCGATCAGCACGTCCTCGGGGATCTCCATATAGCCGAGCTCCATCGACACGCGCAGGACGTTCTCCATGCTGCGCCCGGAGATCGCGACGCGGCGGCCGTATTTTGCGGCCACGGTGATGATCTGCTGGAGGCGGTGGACGTTGGAGGCGAAGGTGGTGATGATGATGCGCTTCCGGCAGCCGACGAAGAGCTTGTCAAAGCTCTCGCCGACCTTGCGCTCGGAGTCGGAATGACCGGGCTTCTCCACATTGGTGGAGTCGCCCAGCAGGGCCAGGACGCCCTCGTTGCCGAGCTGGCCGAAGCGGGTCAGGTCGATCATGCTGCCGGAGATCGGCGTCACGTCGATTTTCCAGTCGCCGGTGTGGACGACCGTGCCGACCGGCGTTTTGATGGCGAGCGCCACAGAGTCCGGGATCGAGTGGTTGACGTGGATGAACTCGACCGTGAAGCAGCCGAGACGGAACACCGAGCCGGGCTTCTTCGTAAAGATCTGGGTATTGTAAAGCAGGTCGTGCTCTTCGAGCTTCAGCTCGACCAGGGCGGCCGTCAGGGCCGTGGTGTAGATCGGCACGTCCAGCTCGCGCAGCACATAAGGCACGGCGCCGATGTGATCCTCGTGGCCGTGGGTCAGGATCATGCCGCGGATCTTCTCGGCGTTGGAACGAAGATAGCTGATATCGGGCAGGACGATGTCGATGCCGTACATGTCGTCGTCCGGGAAGCCCATGCCGCAGTCGACGACGATGATGTCGCTGCCGAACTCGTAGGCGGTCATGTTCTTGCCGATCTCGCCAAGCCCTCCGAGAGGGATGATTTTCAGTTTAGAAAGCATAGATTCTCCAATCAAAGACAATGGTATGTAAGGCGGCCGGAGCCGCCGGTTTTAAAGGAAGGTCCCGGAAACATTGTATCCCGGGCGGCGCGGTTTTAACCGCTCACATCTCGGTCCGGCCCTCCATGGCGCGGCTGAGCGTCGCGTCGTCGGCGAACTCGAGGTTGGAGCCGACGGGGATCCCGTAGGCAAGGCGGGTCACCTTGACCTCAAAGGGTTTGAGCAAGCGGGAGAGATACATCGCCGTCGCCTCGCCCTCCGTGTCGGGGTTCGTGGCCATGATGACCTCTTCGACCTCGCTGTCCGCCACGCGCTGCAGCAGCTCCTTGATGCGGATGTCGTCCGGGCCGACGTGGTTCATCGGAGACAGCACGCCGTGCAGCACGTGATAAACGCCGTTATACTCCCTGGCGCGCTCGATGCTCAGCACGTCGCGCGGCTCGGACACGACGCAGATCGTGCCGTGGTCGCGGCGGTCGCTCGCGCAGATCGAGCAGATCTCGTCCTCCGTGAGGTTCTGACAGATTTTGCAGCAGTGGACGCCCGTCCGCGCCTCCATGATGGCGTCGGCAAAGGCGCGCGCCTCCTCAAGGGGCTGGGACAAAACGTAAAAGGCAAGGCGCTGGGCGCTTTTCCTGCCGATGCCGGGCAGAGAGGCGAAGCGGTCGATCAGCGTTTCGAGAGAGGCGGGAAAGAAAGACATGGCGTTTATCTCCATTCTGCTTGATGGCCGCGCAGCGCGGCGATGGCGGCGGCGCGGTCGCTTTTGCCGAATACGGCGCTGCCGGCGACGAGTATGTTCGCGCCCGCTTCGATCGCAAGCGGCGCGGTCTCGGCGTTGATGCCGCCGTCGACCTCCAGGCCGCAGCGGGGGTTGACCTCGTCCAGCATCGCGCGGACCCGGCGGATCTTGTCCAGCTGGTCGAACATGAAGCTCTGGCCGCCGAAGCCGGGCTCCACGGTCATGACGAGGACCATGTCAACAAAGGGCAGGAAAGGCTCCAGAGCCTCTGCGGGCGTGCCGGGCTTGAGCGTGACGCCGGTCTTTCTGCCGAGGGCTCTGATCTGTTCCAGCGCCAGCAGATTGTTCTCCGCACTGTCCGCCTCCACATGGACGTTGACCAGATCGGCCCCGGCCTCGCAGAAGGCCCTGACATAGCGCAGCGGCCGGTCGATCATCAGGTGCACGTCCATGAAGAGCCCGCTGGTTTTCCGCAGTGAGCGCAGCACGGGGATGCCGAAGGAGATGTTCGGCACGAACAGGCCGTCCATCACATCAAAATGCAGATATTCCGCGCCGGCTGTGCGGATATCCTCCGCTTCCTCGCCCAGGCGGGCAAAATCGGCGGAGAGAATGGAGGGGGCGATGATGATCATGTCAGACTCCTTCTCCGATCTTCCTATTTGATTTATTTTACTACGATTCCGGCCGCAATGCAAGAGACAGCATTCACAAGAAAAAGTTCCTTATCCCGGGCCAGTCGACGCGTATTTGTATAAGATGATCAGACGCTCCCTGTTTTGTGGAATAGAAGCGTTTAATTTTGTGTAAACAAGGAATTAAGATGGGCTTCGGCCGGGGAGAAGCCCTTGACTATCCGCGGAATTCGTTATAATATAAACGAAGGAAAAAAGGAGGTGGGTGCCTATGTCCAACAGGAGAAACAGACGCCGGGTCTTTGCGAGCCCGTTCTATACCTTTGCCATCGTATGGCTGCTGATGTCCGGCATTTTCCCGCTCTTCTCGATCGCGGGGCTGCTGATCACGCTGGGCGTCTGCGGCGGCGCCGCCTTTCTCGCGGGGAGGATCTCCGCGAGCCGCTATGCGCAGAGCCAGGAGGCCAGGGAGGCCGAGCTGAGAAAGGCTCCCTCCGTCAGGAAGACGGACAGCGCCGCCTCTTCCGTGAGGAAGAGCAACTATGCCGCCGAGCAGGCTCCCGCGAGCCCGACGGCCGCGCCCAAAAAGAGCTACGGGCCGGAGATCGACCCGATCCTTGAGGAGGGCAACCGCGCGCTGAGCGAGATGGGCCGGCTGTACCTGTCCATCAAGGATCCGGAGGTGCGGCGGAAGATCAACGAGATCATGCGCATCACCGACAAGATCACGCAGGACGCCATCGCCGATCCCTCGGATATCCCGCAGATCAAGAAGTTCCTGAACTACTATCTGCCCACCACGATCAAGCTCCTCAACGCCTACGACCGCATGAGCGCGCAGGGCATCGAGGGCGAAAACCTGAACAAGAGCATGAACAGCATCAACGAGATGCTCGACGCGGCCATCGTCGCATACAAAAAGCGCCTCGATTCGCTCTTTGCCAACCAGGCGCTTGACATCGAGACAGATATCGACGTCATGAACAAAATGCTGGCGCGCGAAGGCCTCATCGGAGAAAAAGACTTCCAGGTCGCTGAAAGCAATTGATTTGAATAAAGGAAAGGAAGATCGCCATGACTAACGAAAGCAGCTACATCCCCACGCTGACGCTGGATCCCAGCGCCGCCGCCGTACAGGAGGCGCCTGTCGAAGAAGAAAAGGTCGAAGAAAAAGAAGTTCCCATCGAGCGCCCCGAGCTGGAAAAGCTCTCCCCCGCCGAACAGGCCGCCGTCAAGGAGTTTTCCGGGAAGATCGACGTGCTGAACACCGAGCAGGTCATGAACTACGGCAGCGCCGCGCAGAAGAACATCACCGAGTTCTCCGACGCCGCGCTCAAGTCCGTCCGCACGAAGGATCTCGGCGAGGTCGGCCAGCAGCTGGGCAATCTGGTCGTCGAGCTGAAGGGCTTCAACTATGAGCCCGAAGAGAAGAAAGGCCTCCTCGGCATCTTCAAGAAGACGCAGCAGAACATCGCCGCGCTGAAGGCGCAGTACGACAAGGCCGAGGTCAACGTCGACAAAATCGTCGAGGCGCTGGAAGGCCATGAGATCACGCTGATGAAGGACATCAGCATGATGGACAAGATGTACGAGCGCAACCAGGAATACATGAAGGAGCTGACGATGTACATCATCGCCGGCAAGCTGCGCATCCAGGAGCTGCGCGAGGTGGAGCTGCCGAAGATGCAGGCCAAGGCCATCGAGAGCGGTCTTCCCGAGGACGCGCAGGCGGCCAACGACTTCGCCAACATGATCGGCCGCTTTGAGAAGAAGATCCACGACCTGGAGCTGACCCGCACGATCTCCGTCCAGATGTCCCCGCAGATCCGCATGGTGCAGAACAACGACACCCTGATGGCCGAGAAGATCCACTCCTCCATCGTCAACACCATCCCTCTGTGGAAGAACCAGATGGTCATGGCCCTCTCCCTCTATCACTCCGAGCAGGCCATGAAAGCGCAGCGTGAGGTGACCAACGTGACCAACGACCTGTTGAGAAAGAACGCCGAGGCCCTGCACCAGGGCAGCGTGAGCGTCGCGCAGGAGTCCGAGCGCGGCATCGTCGATATCGAAACGCTGAAAAAGACCAACGAAGAGCTCATCAAGACGCTCGACGAGGTCCGCCAGATCCAGGACGCCGGCCGCGCCCGCCGCGCCGCCGCCGAGGAAGAGCTTGGCCGCATCGAGGGCCAGCTGAAGCAGAAGCTGCTGGAAATGAAGGGCTGATCCTGCCCTTCGGTCAGGAGGTTTTCCCATGTTGAAAAAACCGCTTGTCGCCGCGATCCTCTGCGTGATCATCGTGCTGTCCGCCACGGTCATCAACGTTCACGTCCGCCTCGATCCGCGCTGCACGGAGATCTCGGAGGGCTTTACCGAGCCCGGCGGCATCGCCGACCAGCTCTCCGCCGTCTGCACGGCGAGCAGCGGCTTTGCAAAGCTGGCGGAGAAATACGGCGTGGATGAGTACAGCACCTTCAACGTCAACGATATCGCCACTTCGCTGCGGATCGCCGTCGGCTATACAAAGGCTTCGGGCCTGGCCGATCTCTACCGCATGCTGATCGCCGGGACCGACGATCTGAGGACTTCGCTGCGTCTCAAGGATCTGTCCGGCGAGGACGCGAAGCTCTATGCCGAGTTCGAGGCGGAATACCTCGCCGCGCAGAGCGCGATCGCCGACAGCAGCTATAACAGCACGGTCAGCAGCTACCTGCGCGAGCTCGGTTCCTTCTCCTGCTTTGTCGCAAAGGTCTGCGGCGTCGATCTGCCGGAGCAGTTTGCGTAAATCTCCCCATCCATACGCCGAAACGGCGGGGCCTGTCCCCGCCGTTTTTCTTCCTCCCGAAACACGCGGAAAAAGCACTTGACATTTCGGGTTCGGGTCATTATAATGTAAAAGCTGCTTCGGGGTGTAGCGCAGATGGTAGCGCGCATGGTTCGGGACCATGAGGCCGCGAGTTCAAGTCTCGCCACTCCGACCATCCAAGAAACCTCTTTTGTCCACAGGGCAAAAGAGGTTTTCTTTGTTGTCTGAAACGCTTGGCTGTAGTATAATCAGTTCGACAAATCGAGATTAATACGGGAGACACGACATGTCTCAATACTGAAAACAGGGCGTTTGCTCACTTTGTGTCCTGTATTTTATGTGAAAACCGGACTATGCTAGGTCCGGAAAGGAGGTCATCGAACCATGGATCTTGTTAAAATCGGAAAACTTCTTCAGGAACTCCGAAAGGAGCATGGACTTACCCAGGAGCAGCTTGCGGAGCAGATGGGCGTCGCCCGCAGGACGGTTTCCCGTTGGGAGACCGGGAGCAACATGCCTGATATGGATATTCTGATCGATCTGTCCGATCTCTATTCGGTCGACCTCCGTGATATCTTAAGCGGAGAAAGGAAAAGTGAGCGTATGGATCAGGAACTGAAGGAAACCGTATTGCAGGTCGCGGATTACAGTAATGAGGAAAAAGCCAGGCTTCTGCGCAGGATGCACTGGCTGTTCATCGCCGGGATTGCGGGGTTTGCCGTATTTTTGGTGATCGCATTACTTGGGCTGGACACGACTTCACCTTATGAAGGTATCGGAAATTTCGGACTCGGCATTGCATTTGGCATGATCGTCCTCGGAGTCATTTTTACAGGCCGGAGTGCTGTAAAGATCAGGGAGATCAAGCTCCGGCTGCTTGCCAAAGTCAAGGGGGAGAACAGATGAATAAATTGATCGTCATTGGTATCGTCCTTGGTGGAGGGACGATCGTTGTTGACCGGTATTTTCTTAAGCTGCCCAACTGGCTGGCAATCTTGCTGTTTGCGGCCGCGATCGTTTTGATTATCGCGGGAACGATCATAACCAGAAAGACTACAGGATGAGACAGAAAACTTCCGTTTTTCGGGCTGAAGCACGTATCATTTTGGCGCTTTTTCTATGGGTCGTGTATCATTTACGCGTTCTTTCCCATCAAAGAAACCTCTTTTGTCCGCAGGACAAAAGAGGTTTTCTTTGTTTTCCGTTCGGATCAGAACACAAGGAAAGTGCAGGGATCGGCAAAACAAGCCGGGAGATCAATCTCCCGGCTTGTTTCTGCGGCCCGCCTCTGCGGGTTTACTCGCCGACGCCTGTGACGGTGACGTTCTTCAGCAGGGTCAGCGCGGGGATGCGGTAGTTGTCGTACTGCACGGACTCGCGGGACATCTGCATGTCCTTGACGAAGTCGAACATGCTGCCGGAGATCGAGCCGCCGGAAACCGGGACGGTCTTCTCCCCGTCGTGCCAGTAGCCGAGGCGGATCTCGCCGAAGATGTCGCCGGTCATCTCGTCGACCTGGAAGTCGGAGAACTCGACGGCCTCCAGATACTTCCCGGCGCGGAGCTCTTCTTCCGTATGGGTGCCGCCCTCGGCGAGGATGTTGGTGGGGACGAAGGTGCCCTTCAGGCCCATGTAGGAGGAGAACATCCGGCTGCCGCAAAGCGCGGCCGGGACGCCCTCGCGCAGGAGCACCGTGTCGCGGATCGGCGCGCCCTCGCGGTCGAAGGCGTGGTTCTCGGAAGAGTTCTCCAGCTCGCGCAGCAGCGTCACCGTGACCTTGTCGCCGTTGAGCTCCTCGGCGATCGGCTTGCCGATCTCCCAGTCGCTCATCCTGCGGAAGATCATGTCCGTATAAAGACGGCTGACAAAGTAGTCGTAGATATTGATCGCGTCGCTGCCCGTGAAGATCACGTCCGCCTGGCCGAGCGCCGGGGTGGGCTGGGCGCGCAGGCGGTCCTTGCCGTACCGGATCGTCCTCGCAAGGTCTCTCTTCAGACCGTCGGCGTCACAGCTGCCGCTGTCGTAATTGCGGTAGAGTTCGATCTCGTGGCCGTCCTTGCGGGCGTTGACCACGACCTCGATCATGCTCGAGGGATAGATCTCCTCCACGTCGATCCCCTCGGAATTGAGGAAGCGGCGCTTCTTCGCGTTGACGAAGATCTCGTAGCTGTTGATGTCCTCGGTTTCCGTCTCGGGGAGCTGCTGCATGACCTCGATAAAGTCGCGGGCGATCTTCTTCACATTGACCGGCGCGCTGTGCAGGGTCTCGCGGTGCGCCTCGGTCAGCGGGTTGAGGGTGTAGGGGCGGTTTTTCACCAGCGTGGCGCGGTAGGCCAGATCGGCGATCAGGCGGCGCGCCTCGTCTTCTGTTGCCGTAGGCGGCAGCTCGGCGCTGGCGCTGCCCATGAACTTGCCGTCCTCGACGAGCTGATAGACCTTGACCATGATGTGCTCGACGTTTTTGGCGCGGTTCTGGTCCAGCTCATGACGGATGAAATAGAACTCCCAGCCCTCGGCTTTGACGTCGGTGAGCTCCCAGGCATGAACGCCGGACTCCTTCAGAAGTTTTACGATCGTATCCAACATTAGCCCAGCCTCGCTTTCGTCTTGAGATAGGGGCCGCCGTCCGTGACCTTGACCCATTCCTTGTGTCCCTTGCCGCAGCCGCCGGAGCCGAAGATCTCGCGGTCCGGCGAAAGCATGCTGATGTTGCCCAGCAGATCGGGCACATAGCCGGTCATGATGATCGGCGCGACGACCTTGCCGGTCAGCTTGCCGTCCACGATCTCGCGGCCCATCTTGATGATGCACTGGATGCCCCAGTGCTTCGGGTCCTCCATGCCGCTCTCCATCCCCTCGAGCAGGTAGCCGTGCTTGATGGAGGCGATCATGTCCTCCAGCGTATCGGTGCCGGAGTCGAAGACCGTGTTGGTCATGCGGGTATAGACCTTGTGCTCGAAGTTCTCGCGCTTGCCGTTGCCGGTCGGCTCGACGCCGAGGCGCAGCGCAGCCAGCGCGTCGCAGATGCCGGTCTTCAGGATGCCGCGGTCGATCTCGATCACGTCGCCGGCCAGCGTGCCCTCGTCGTCGAAGGCGTAGCTGGTGACGTTTTCGGCGCAGAGCGCGCCCTCGTGCATCGTCACCAGGTCGCTGCCGACGCGCTTGTCGACATATTCCTTGCCGAGCGCGCGGTTTTTGACGAACATGTCCATCTCGACGCCGTGGCCGAAGGCCTCGTGCGCGATCAGGCCGGTAACCTCGGGAGAGGCGATGATGTCGTACTCGCCCGGCTCGATGCGCCCGGCGTCCAGAAGCTCGACGGCCGTATCGACAGCCTTGCTCATCTTGTCCTGCAGCTGCTCGAAGAGCTCCGGCCCGCAGAGACCGGACACGCTCTGGTAGCCGATCTGGTTGCGCCCGTCGCGCATGACGACGGCCACCGCCGCGCCCTCGCTGTACACATAGCTCTGGCACAGATCGCGGTTTTCGGTAAGGAACATCTTGCAGATGTGGGTGGACTGGGCGTTGGCGATGCTCTCGATCATATACTCGCTCATGCCCATGCCGGCGTCGGACAGGGCGCCGAGCTTCTCGACCAGGGACTTCACGTCGGTCGTCTCGGGGAGCTGCTCGGTCTCCTTCTCGACGAAAAGCGTCTGCGGCTCGTCGCGGAGCATGGCCGTGTCATAGATCTTCGTGCCGGTCGCGGCGAGGATCTCCTGCTGCTCGCGCAGGGCCTTCAGGATCTGCTCTGCCGTCTCCTCCACGCGCGCCGGATCGAACTCGTTGAGCGCGTACTCGCTGTACTGGCCGTTTTTATACACGCGCACAACAATGCCGCGCTCGGTCGTCATCGTCTCGCTGGCGACGCTGCGGGCGTGCTGGGAAATGCGCACGGCCAGGCCGCGGGAATCGGTCGCCAGGACGCTGACGTAGTCGTAATCCCGGCGCAGCAGCCCGATCAGCTCGCGCAGGCCGGGCTTGATACCGCTCAGATATGCGGAAAATGGTGCTTTCATTGCCTTCCTCCTTTGTGGTTTTGCTATGGGAAAATTATAACATATCCGATCCCTTTTCTCAACAGAAAAAGCCGCGGAAAACCGCGGCTCTTCCATTTCGTTTTATCAAAACTCACTCGCTGAGCATCTCTGCGATGCGCTGATAGTAGCTCTCCGCATCGCGGCGGAAATTGGCCTCGATCTTTTGCGCCTGCTCCTCGCCGGCGCAGACGAAGCTGAGGCGGATCAGGTCGCCCTTCCCGTCGCCCATCGCAAGCGTCACGGTACAGCCGTCGTCGTTCAGCTCGTGCTTCGTGACGATGCTGGCCTCGCGGCGCAGTCGCTCCTGCACCGGGGCGAGGAGCCGGGCGGACTTGGTGCGCACGGAATAGGGCAGGCTGCTCTCCACCGCCTCGGCGTTGCGCGCGCCCTTTTCGGTGACGGCGAAGCCCTCCTCCGTCTCCTCCACGTTTCCGCCGGTCACCAGTTCGCTGAGACAGTCGGTGTAGTCGAAGTAGCTGATACCGTCGTCGCACATCACCAGGCCGCGCAGCGTTTCCGCATCGACGTGGCCCGGCAGACGGCGTAAGATATAGAGGATGAGGATCTTGATATCCAGCTTTTCGTGAATGAACCCATACTGATCCATGACGCGCCTCCCTGTATGTTCTTTCTTTTATTATACCCCGGCGGGGCAAATTTGCAAGGGTCAAATCACATTGTCCGGCAGGACGTCATAGATTGTATTGATCTTATCGCAAGGAGGGTTCCCTATGCCTGACAGAAACACCCCCGTCCCCGCGGAGCAGCCCCGGCCGATCCGGGAGTCCGTGGGCGTCAATACCAGCAAGATCTTCGATACCTGCCTTGACAAGGACTGCGTCGACGAGCTTCGCGTCTACCCGACGGAGAGCTCGCAGACATATCTGGAAAACGCGCTGAGCGTCCGGCCGCGCGCGGCGGATCTGCTCTTTGTCGACGTGTCGGTCTCCCCCATCTCCTTCAACCGGGGCCATTACACGGTGGACTGCACCTATTTCTACCGCGTCACCGGTGAGACCTTCCCCGCCGGGCAGAGCGTCACAGGCCTCGCCGTCTTCGACAAGCGCTGCATGCTTTTCGGCAGCCTGGGCAGCGTGATGAGCTTCCGCTCGGAGGGCCAGCCGCAGGAGATCAGCGGCAGCGAGCTGCCGCGGGCCGTGGTCGACGCGGTCAACCCGATCGCCCTGCAGATGAACCTGGTCGACGTCAGCGAGCCCGCGCCCGCCGAGCCGGAGCTGCGCGACATTCCGGACTTCATCGCCAACGCCTTCCCCGAACCGCTGGTGCTCACCGACACGGCGCGCCGCTGGTTCGTCACGCTCGGCCAGTTCAGCATCATCCGTCTCGAGCGCGACACGCAGCTGACGATCCCCGCCTTCGAGTATCTGATGCCGAGCAAGGAATGCCCCGGCAACAACGACGACGATCCCTGCACGCTTTTCGGGCGCATCCCCTTCCCTGCGGAGGAGTTTTTCCCGCCCGACTTTGTGGAGAACAAGGCGAGCTACCGGAACATGGTGTGAGCGAAAACCCGTCCGACGGCCCATTATGGCGCATCGGACGGGTTTTTGTCATTCTTTTGGGACGATGTGGTCTTTGTCCTTGTAGATGCTGTTCGGCGGGATCACGCCGCGCACGCAGGAGACGGGATAGACCTGGCTGCCGCGCCCGATGACCGTGCCCGGGTTCAGCACGCTGTTGCAGCCGACCTCGACGCCGTCGCCGAGCATCGCGCCGACCTTCTTGCGGCCGGTCTCGACCGCCTCGTCGGCGGACTTGACGACGACAAGGCTCTTGTCGCTCTTGACGTTGCTGGTGATGGAGCCCGCGCCCATGTGCGAGCGATAGCCGAGGATCGAGTCGCCCACGTAGTTGTAGTGGGGCACCTGCACCTTGTCGAAGAGCACGACGTTTTTCAGCTCGGTGGAGTTGCCGACCACGGCGCCCTTGCCTACGATCGCGCTGCCGCGGATGAAAGCGCAGTGTCGCACCTCAGCCCCGCGGTCGATGATGCAGGGAGCGCCGATGTAAGCGGAGGGAAAGACCTTCGCGTCCTTCGCGATCCAGACGCCCTCGGCCGGATGGTCGAAGTCCTCCGGGCTCAGCGTCTCGCCGAGGGCGAGGATGAAGTCCTTGATGCCGGCCAGCGCCTCCCAGGGATAAGTCAGCCCGCGGAAAAGCTCCGCCGCGATAGTCTTGTCCAGATCAAACAGTTCCTGTATCGTCGTCATGTCACTTCACCCGGATCAGCATGCCGGCCTCGCGCATCGCGTCGATGATCGCGTCGACCTTTTCCTCGCAGAGCGCCTGCGTCGTGGCCTCGGCCATGACGCGCAGCAGCGGCTCCGTCCCGCTCTTGCGCAGCAGGATCCGGCCGTTGTCGCCGAGCTCCTCCTCCGCCTTTTTGACCGCCGCCTGCACGAGCGGGCAGGCCAGGGTCTCGTCCTTGTCGGTAACGACCACGTTTTTCAGCAGCTGCGGATAGACGCTCATGCCGGATTTCAGCTCGTGGAGCGTCTGCTTGCTTTCGATCATGGCCTCCATCATCTTGATCGCCGTCAGCAGGCCGTCGCCGGTGCTGGCCAGGCGGCCGAAAATGATGTGCCCGGACTGCTCGCCGCCGATCAGATGGCCGTTTTCGCGCATGTTCTCCGCCACGTACTTGTCGCCGACGGCGGTCTTCTCATAGCCGATGCCGAGCGCATCGAGCGCCTTGTACAGGCCGAGGTTCGACATCACGGTCGTCACGACCTTTGAGTTCTCGAGGCGGCCGCGCTCCTTGAGATATTTGGCGTAGATATACATGATGTGGTCGCCGGTGACGATCTCGCCCTTTTCGTCCACCGCGAGGCAGCGGTCGGCGTCACCGTCGAAGGCGAAGCCCACGTCGAGCCCGTTGTCGATCACGAACTGCCGCAGCTTTTCCAGATGCGTCGAGCCGCAGTCGACGTTGATGTTCAGTCCGTTCGGCCGGTTGCCGATCACATAGGTGTCGGCTCCGAGGGCGTCGAAGACGCTCTTGGCCATCATCCAGGTGCTGCCGTTGGCGCAGTCGAGACCCACCTTGATGCCCTTGTAGGAGCGCGTGGCGAGGGAGATCAGATAGCCGATGTAGCGGTTGCGCCCGGCGGCATAGTCCACCGTGCAGCCGATCCAGTCGCCGGTCGCGTAAGGGAGATCCTCGCCGCCGTCAAGGAAGGCCTCGATCCCGTCCAGCACCTCCTGCTCCATCTTCTCGCCCGCGGCGTTGATGAGCTTGATGCCGTTGTCGTAAAAGGGATTGTGGCTGGCCGAGATCATGATGCCGCAGTCGAAATCGTCCGCGCGCGTCACGAAGGAGACGCTGGGCGTCGAGGTGACGTGCAGCAGATAGGCGTCAGCGCCCGAGGCGGTCAGCCCCGCGCAGAGCGCAGACTCGAACATATAGCTGGAGCGGCGGGTATCCTTGCCGATAACGACCGAGGCCTTGTGGTCCCTGCCGTAATACCAGCCGAGGTAACGGCCGATCCTGAACGCGTGCTCGACGGTCAGATCCCGGCCGGCCTCGCCGCGGAATCCGTCCGTCCCGAAATATTTACCCATGAATAAACCTCCTGTGCTCAGAGCTTTGCCGCCGCATCCCGGTCGAGAACGAGCTCCACCTGCAGCGGGATCTGTAAAAACGCGGCCGGGACAAAGCTGTCCGTGCGCGCGTATAGCATGCGGAACACGGGATCCGCCCGCTCCTCGCCGAGCGCGAGCAGCAGGATCCTTCCCGCCTCCGTCAATGTGTGAATGCCAAGCGTATAGCCGAAGTCCGGCGTCATCTCCTCACCGCCGAAGAGCGGCGCAAGCTCGCGTTTCGTCGCTTTGGTCAGCTTCTGCCGGTGCACGGTCGAGTCAAAGGGCGTGCCCGGCTCGTTAAAGCCGATCCGCCCGCGCTCTCCGATCCCGAGAACGGCAAGGTCGAGCCCGCCGCTTTCCGCGATCAGCCGATCGGCCGTTTCGACCGTATCCGCGTCGGGAAAGACGCTCCTCTTTCCCTCCGGGTCGGCGAGATCCAAAAGCGCGGCGCGCAGGCGGGCGCGGCAGCTTCTCCCGTCGTCCGGCGCAAGGCCCTCGAATTCCGTGACCGCGAAAAAGCGCGCCCGGGAGAGATCGAGCATGCCGCCGGCTGCCCGGCGGGCCAGCTCGCGGTACAGAAGCAGGCATTCGTCGTTGGCGCCGAGCGCCAGCACGGTCTCGGGCTTGTGCGACAAAAGCTCGCAGACGGAATCCGCCGCGCGGAGAACAGCCTCTTCCCTGTCAAAAATCCGGGTTTTCATCATAACCTCCGCTTGCCGCACGCATCAAGACGGCCGATCGGGACACACTAAATCAGAGGTGAAGGCCGATGGCCATCGTATTGATCCGTACTATCATCATCTATGCCGCGCTGCTGCTGACGATGCGTCTGCTCGGCAAGCGGCAGCTCGGTGAAGTGGAGCTGTCCGAGTTCGTCGTCGCCGCGCTGATCGCCGATCTCGCGGCGCATCCCCTGCAGGACATCGGCATCCCGCTGATGAACGGGCTCGTGCCGATCCTGACGCTGTTCTGCTGCGAGGTACTGATCGCCGGGCTCAGCCTGAAAAGCATCCGTCTGCGCGGTCTGCTGTTCGGTAAGCCGAGCATCCTGATCGCGCGCGGGACGATCGACCAGCGCGAAATGAAGAAAAACCGCTTTACGCTCGACGAGCTGATGCAGGAGCTGCGCGCGCAGGGCGCGCTGGACCCGAGCAAGGTGGAATACGCGATCCTGGAGACGGACGGGCGGCTGAACGTGATCCTCTACCCCGCGGAATCGCCGGTCACGGCCTCGATGCTGCGGCTTCCGGCGCCCGACGGCGGCTATCCGCTGACGGTCGTCAGCGACGGGCGCGTCCTCTCGGACAATCTCCGGCGCTGCGGCCGGGACGAGCGCTGGCTGCAGAAGGAGCTGGACAAGCGAAAGCTCCGCAGCCCCACGGAGGTCTATCTGATGACGGTCAACGAGGCCGGGCAGGTCTATCTGGCCGGAAAGGAGCGGACATGAAAGAATGGATCGCGCTGGCGCTGCTGTTGCTGCTGGCCGTGGGCGCCATCGTCAATATCGCCTATCTCGACCGGCTGATCGGAGACATCGAAGCCGTGCTTCGGGAGACGGACGAGCTGGCGCGGGACGGGAGCTATGAAGAGGCGCTGGATTCGCTCGACAGGGCGATCAGACACTGGCTCGACGCCAATGCCTACACGCATATCTTCATCCGGCATCCCGAGATCGACTCGACCAGCGACGCATTCTATGAGCTGCACCAGGCGCTGGCCGAGCAAAATGCCGAGGGATACCCGTCGGCATTGGAAAAGCTCTGTTATCATCTGCACAGCATCGACGAGATGGAACACGTCCGTCCCGGGAGCGTGCTTTAATTCTTGTCGCTGAGAAGCTTGGTCAGCTCCTCCATAAAGGTGTTGATATCCTTGAAGCTGCGGTAGACCGAGGCGAAGCGCACATAGGCGACCTCGTCCACGCTGCGGATATGGGCCATGACCATTTCGCCGATCTCGGCCGTGCTGACCTCGCGCTCCAGATGGCTCTGCAGCTCCTGCTCGATATCGTCGGCGATCGCCTCAAGCTGCCCGAGGGAGACGGGGCGCTTTTCACAGGCGCGGACCATGCCGTTGATGAGCTTGACGCGGTCGAAGGACTGGCGGCTGCCGTCGCGCTTGATGACGACGAGGGGCAGGCGCTCGATGATCTCATAGGTGGTGAAGCGCTTCTTGCAGGCCAGGCACTCGCGGCGACGGCGGATCGTCGCACCCTCCTCGGCAGGGCGGGAATCGATGACCTTGCTCTCGGTATAGGAACAGAAGGGACACTTCATGAAAAATCTCTCCCATATCAGATGATATCGGAGAGATTATATCACAAGACAACTTTGATTGCTACACCAATTGATGGATTTTGATCTTTTTTTCAGCGGTTGAGCAGCGCGGCGGCAGCGGCTCCGGGCAGCGTGGTCTCCTCGCCGACCTGCAGCCGGACGAAGCGGCCGAGCTGCGCGGCGCCGCGGCTGAGCGAATCCTCCAGCGAGCGGCGGTACCAGCGGCCCTTCTGCACCAGCGAGCCCTCCGCGCAGACAACGGCTGGCCTTTCCGGATCCGTCCCTTCCCCGGTCAGCAGCAGGATGCCGAGCAGGTTCGAGCACATGGCGCGGGCCGAGCGCTCGAAGAGATTGCGGGCAACGGTCTGCAGCACCTCGGCCTCCCCGCCGTTCGCGCAGAGGCCCAGGTCTTCCCCACAGGCCCAGGCGTCGAGCTCTGCGGAATCGAAATGACCGAGGGCGGCGATCGCGCGCATCGTTTCCGCGCCGAGCAAACCCTCCTCCGCGGCGGCATGCAGAATCAGCCGGGACAGCTCGCCAAGGTAGACGCCGGCCGTCAGCTTTTCCATCAGCTTGACGCCGTGGTTGTGGCTCTCGGCGTCGAGCGCAATATCGAAGTCGCCGCGGGGCAGATCGCCGTAGGAGCCGGACTCGAGATTCACGATGACCCGCGTGTCCTCGTCCCGGCCGAGCTTTTCGATCCGCCGCAGCGGCAGCACGCAGCAGGTGTTGGTGCCGGTGCCGCTGACCTGGCCGATCAGGCCGCCGCAGCGACTGCGGTCCAGCGTGGCGGCTCCGCCCAGCAGGACGGCCGCCGTGTCGTTGAGGATCACGACGCGCTTGCCCGTGACGCCGCGCTTTTCAAGCTCACGCAGCAGCGAGGCGCCGACCAGCTTGTCCTCCGCGCCGTTGATGACGACCTCTTTGTCGATGCAGATGACGCGGCCGTCGATCTCGGGCGTGATCTCCGCCGAATAGGAGAAGCAGAAGCCGATGTCGTCGGCCTCGCCGGCCAGCGGCTCCACCGCGTCGGCCACGAAGGAAACGAATTCCTCCCAGCCGGCGGGGCGCTCGATGCCGGGCATTTTCGTCTTGCGAACGCGGTTCAGCACCGGACCTTTTTCGGTGAAGCGGATCAGACCGCAGCGGAAATTGGTGCCGCCGGCGTCGATGACGATCGCCTTTTCGCCGAGGGGGACGCTGCCGTCGATGCGCAGATAGGTCGGGATCATCGGCAAACCGTCGCCTTCTCTGCGAAGACCGGCCTCCATGGCCGACACCATGCGGCGCGCCTCCTCCGGCGGATCGATCCGCCGGGCGGACATGCCGTGCCTTTCAAGAAATGCAAGAACGCCGTCAGTGCTCATGGGACCTGTCCTTTCATGGTTTATCTTTCGATGCTTTTCTCTATCATATCACACTATGCGAAATAAAAAAAGGGGCTGAACACAGCCCCTTGAAAATATTTGCAAAAACTTATTTCTCCTTGACCGCTTCGAACACGCCCTGCGCAAGGCCGGCGATACCGGCGATCTCGCTGGGAATGATGATCTTGGTCGCGGTGCCGTTGGAAGCGGCGGTAAAGGCCTCGAGCGCCTTGATCTTAATAACGGCCTCGGTGGGACTCGCCTCGTTGATGCGGCGGATACCTTCGGCGGTAGCGGTCTGGACCTTGAGGATGGCCTCGGCCTCGCCTTCGGCCTCGAGAATCTGCTGCTGCTTCTTCGCGTCGGCGCGCAGGATCGCGGATTCCTTCTCGCCTTCGGCCTCAAGGATCGCGGCGCGCTTCTCGCCTTCGGCGCGGAGGATGGCTTCGCGGCGTTCGCGCTCGGCCTTCATCTGCTTCTCCATTGCGTTCTGGATCTCACGCGGCGGGAGGATGTTCTTCAGCTCGACGCGGTTGACCTTGATGCCCCAGGGGTCGGTCGCCTCGTCCAGGATGGCGCGCATCTTGGTGTTGATGATGTCGCGGCTGGTCAGGCACTGGTCAAGCTCCAGGTCGCCGATGATGTTACGCAGAGTCGTGGCGGCCAGGTTCTCGATGGCGACCATCGGCTGCTCGATGCCGTAGCAGTAGAGCTTCGGGTCGGTGATCTGGAAGTAGACGACGGTGTCGATCTGCATCGTGACGTTGTCCTTCGTGATCACGGGCTGGGGGGGGAAGTCGGCGACCTGCTCCTTGAGGGAGACGATCTTCGCCACACGCTCAATGAACGGAACCTTCAGGTGAATGCCGGTGTGCCAGGTGGTTTTGTATGCGCCGAGACGCTCGATGACGTAAGCTCTCGCCTGCTGAACAACACGAATGTTGCGCGCGAAGATCACGACGATCACCAGCAGGAAGAATCCGAACAGGATCAGCTTTTCCATTGTTTCCATGATAATCCTCCTAAAAAAAGTATGACAGTTTTACGCTTTTTTCCTGACGATCAACTTGACGCCGTCGATCCGGAGGACCTCCGCGATCGAAGACTCGGGAAGGATCTCGCCCTCGGCCTCCGTACGGGCCGTCCAGATCTTGCCGCCGATCGCGACCGCGCCGGTCCCCTGCAGATTGTCCACCGTCTCCTTGACGACGCAGTCCTGCCCGATCAGCATATCCGCGTTGGTGGGCTGGACGCGGGAGTTGACGTACTTCTTTGCCAGGGGCCTGGTCAGGAACAGCGCGGCGACGGAGGCCACGATGAACAGCACGACCTGCAGCCAGACCGGACCGCCGACCAGCGCCGAGATCAGCGCCGGAACCGCGCCGACCGCGAACCAGATCGAGATCAGACCGGGGATCGCCGCCTCGACGATCAGGAACAGAATAATGGCTCCTACCCAGATAAAAGCATCCATTGAAGTCATCTCCTTTCTTTGTTAACATTATAACACAGGCCTCACGCGGACGCAAGAAATATCGTAACCGGATTCGTGAATAGAATGTAAATCCGGAAATAAAACGCTCTTTAGCACTTTACATTTATAAAAAACTGTTGTAAAATTCATCCATAAACAACAGTCAGGAGGAGCTGTCATGAACAAGTTACCGAAGCGGCCGAGAAACGACGACCTTTACAAGGCCATTCTCAAGCTGGAAACCTTTGAGGAATGCCTGCACTTCTTCGAGGATCTCTGCACGCGCACCGAGCTGATGGCGATGGAGCAGCGCTACGGCGTGGCCGTGTGCCTGGACAAGGGCATGATCTACAACGACATCCTGGCCGAAACCGGCGCCTCCAGCGCGACGATCAGCCGCGTCAACCGTTCCCTGCAGTACGGCAGCGGCGGCTATTCCATCGTGTTCGAGCGCATGAAGGAGGACAAAGAGGAATGAACTGCTACGGACCGCTCGCCGCCTGGTACGACCAACTGACGGGCGACGTCCCTTACGAGCAGTTTGCCGATTTCTACGAGGCGGAGTTTGCGCGCTGCGGCGGCGAATTCCGCCTTGTGCTTGATCTGTGCTGCGGCACCGGGACGCTGACCGCCATCATGGCCCGGCGCGGTTATGAGATGATCGCGGCCGACGCCTCGGCGGACATGCTGATGCAGGCGCGCGACAAGGCGGCCGAGCTCCCCGTGCCGCCCCTGTTCCTGCTGCAGGAGGCCGAGGCGCTCGACCTCTACGGCACGGTGGACGCGGCCTACTGCTCGCTCGACGGGATCAACTATCTGCCGCCCGAGTCGCTGCCGGAGGTTTTCCGGCGTCTGCATCTGTTCGTGCGGCCCGGCGGGCTTCTGATCTTCGACATCCGCACGCCCGACTGGCTGGAGAGCCTCGACGGGCAGATCTTCGTCGACGAGAGCGAGGATCTGCTCTGTCTCTGGCGCGCAGATTTCGACCCTGAGGAACAGGCCGTCGTCTACGGCATGGATCTGTTCGAGCGTGAAAAAAAGCTCTGGCGGCGCAGCCGGGAGGAGCACGTCGAATACGCCCACCGGCCGGAAACGCTGGAACAGCTGCTGCGGCAGGCCGGATTTGAAGAGATCGAATGGAATGATCACGCGATCGGGAGCTCCGAGGGGCGAAGCTTTCTCCGCAGCGTGAGAGACGGGAGGTAAGAATTATGGACAGGATTCTGCGCGCCACGGCGGGCGAATATATAAAAATGGCGGTCATCAGCGCCCGGGACACCGTACAGCGCGCCCGGGAGATCCACGGCTGCTCCCCCACCGCAGCCGCGGCGCTGGGGCGGACGCTGTGCGCTGCCTCCCTGCTCGGCGAGTCCATGAAGGAGGAAAACGCCAGCCTTACCATCCGCGTCAACGGCGGCGGGCCGATCGGCAGCGTCGTCGCCGTGTCGGATCACGAGGGCTGCGTCCGCGGCTACGTTGACGATCCGCTGGTCGATCCTCCGCGCCGCGCGGACGGTAAGCTTAACGTCGGCGCCGCCGTCGGGACGGACGGCCTGCTGACGGTCAGCCGCGACATCGGGCTGAAGGAGCCCTATATCGGCTCGGTGGAGCTGGTCAGCGGCGAGATCGCCGAGGATCTGACGCGCTATCTGCTGACGAGCGACCAGGTCGCCTCGGCCTGCGCGCTGGGCGTGCTGGTCGACACCGACCGGAGCATCAGGGCCGCCGGCGGCTTTATTGTGCAGCTGATGCCCGGCGCGCCGGAGGAGCTGATCGACAAGCTGGAGGAGAACATCTTCCTGATGGATCAGCTCACGACCGTGCTGGACGAGGACGGCGACGAGGCGGTCTTCGCCCAGGTGCTCAAGGGCTTCGACTACCATCTCGTGTCCGAGCGCGCGATCTGCTACCGCTGTCCCTGCAGCCGCGAGCGCGTGGAGCAGGCGCTGTCCGTGATCGAGCCGGAGGAGCTTGAGGAGATGATCCGCGAGGACCGCGATTTTGACGTGGACTGCCAGTTCTGCGACCGAACCTACCGGATCGGCGCAGACAATCTCCGCCGCATCCTTACGGACAGGCAGGAAAAAATCGGGCAAAACTGAAAAAACCGACTTGACAAAACAAGGTGCCGATGGTATATTAACAGAGCTGTCGAGTTGGGAGCATAGCTCAGCTGGTTAGAGCACCTGCCTTACAAGCAGGGGGTCACTGGTTCGAGTCCAGTTGTTCCCACCACTCACGATATGCCTCTGTAGCTCAGTAGGTAGAGCAGCGGACTGAAAATCCGCGTGTCGTTGGTTCAACTCCGACCGGAGGCACCACCCGCCGAATCCTCGGCGGGTCACAATGCGGGCATAGCTCATCCGGTAGAGCGCCACCTTGCCAAGGTGGAGGTAGCGAGTTCGAGCCTCGTTGCCCGCTCCATAAAAACAGCAGTCGCGGGATTGTTTATACAACCCGCAACTGTTTTATATAGACGGCGCCATAGCCAAGAGGTAAGGCAGCGGACTGCAAATCCGCGACTCCCCGGTCCGAATCCGGGTGGCGCCTCCATAAAACAGTGATCTGCCGATCGGCAGGTCACTGTTTTTGAATAACAGCCGCCGTCCCTGCCGAAGAAAGGAACACGGACCGCGCGCCGATTCTTCTTAATCTTTCTGAAGAAAGCTTTTCTTTTCCGGACGACGGTAGTATAATGGCTTTACTTTTTGATTTGTGGTGATCTTCTGTGGATAACAATGCCGAAAACAACAATCTGGATATCGTGCTCGACGGCGGCGAGTCTCCCTCGGGCAAAAAGAAAAATGCCCGAAAGGCGAAGGCTCCCAAAAAGCCGATGAAGCGCTCCACGCGCCGGATCCTGATCGTCCTCTTTGTCCTTCTGCTCGCCGTCTTCCTTTTCTGCGGCTACCAGCTGTATCAGATCGTCGAGACCTATTACACGAGCAGAAAAGCCAACAACGAGCTCGCCAGCATGGTTGTCAGCAAAACCTCCGAGGACTCCGGCACCTATTCCGAACGAACGGTCGCCCACACCTACGTCACCCAGCGGCCCGTCATGGAGGGAGAGGAGGTCTCCCCGGAGGGCCGGATCGTCTCGCCGGGCGAAGAGACCGTGGTGCGGCGCGAGCACTCGCCGATCGACGTCGATTTTGACGTCCTGCTGGGTATCAACACGGAAGTGAAAGGCTGGCTCTACTCCCCCGATACCGTCATCAACTACGGCATCGTGCAGGCGGGCAACAACGACTACTATCTCCACCGCCTGGTCGACAAGAGCTATAACCCCGGCGGCGCGCTGTTCATCGACTACCGCTGCGCCGGCGACTTCTCCGGACGGAATACGATCATTTACGGCCATCACATGGGCGACGGCTCGATGCTGGCCTCCATCTGCGATTACCAGAACCAGGAATACTATGACAAGCACCCCGTCATGTACCTCAACACGCCCGACGGTAACTACCGGCTGGATATCGTCTGCGGCTTCATCACCTACTTTGATTCCCGCGCCTATATCTATGAATTCAACAGTCGCACGGAATTCGACGAATGGTTCTCCCTGATGCACAGCTATTCCGATTTTCAGAGCGACGTCACGGTCGGCGGAGACGACCGGCTGGTCACGCTGTCCACCTGCACCTACGAGTACGACAACGCGCGCTATGTGCTGATGGCCAAGCTTGTCCCCATCGACTGAACCGAACAAAACTTCATTGCAAAACGGATACTTTTTCAGTATCCGTTTTGTTTTTTCCGGCCGCAATCTTAATCATTCTTAATGGCCGCATCGCTTGTATTCCCCGGATGCTTTCAGTATAATGAAAGCACGAAAACGATGCGGTAGAGTCAAAAATCTGATAAAAAACTAACAATCTTTGTCTTCTTTTCAGGTTTTTGTATCCGAAGCCTTATTCCAGAGGTGAAAGCGATGATAAAAATTGCAAGGACTGTTTTGAGCGTTCTGCTCGGCTCGTCCATGCTGCTGCAGACGGGGCTGCTCTCCCCTGCCGCCAGGGCCGACGGCGATATGCCGAAAGCTCCCGACGACAAGGCCAGGGTGCAGATCCATATCAGCGCGCCGGTCTATGAGAAGGACAAGGACGGCGGCTATGTGCTGAAGACGGACGAGCAGGGAAAGCCGGTGTTTACCGAGGTCGCCGCGTACGAGGAGCTCTTCGGAACGAACAGCGGTCTCGTGATCAGCGTCAAGGGCAAGCCGGAGAAGGAGCCCGCACCGAGCGAATCTCCCGCCCCGGCCGAGACGCCGGAACCCACGCCGGAGCCTGAAGCCGAATCCACGCCGGAGCCGACCGAAACGCCGCAGGAGAGCAAGAAGCCGGACGTCGTTTTTCAGGTCAGCGTTGCGGAGCTTCGTGAGCACGGGCTGTACATCATGCCTCCCGAGGGCTGGTATCTGTACTCGCTGACGCTTTCCGTCCCGACAGAGGAGCCGGAAGAGACGCCGGAGCCTACCGAAACGCCTGCCCCGACAGAGACGCCGACACCGACCGAAACGCCCGAAGCCGCTGATGAGGCAGAAAAAACCTTCAGCCTCACCGCTCTGGCCGAGGCCGATGCGGAAAACGCTTCCGTCTATCTCCCGAAGGAGCTTTTCGCGAAAGACTATCCGGACGGAAAGGACAAAACGGCCGTCTTCCCGGACGATTCCGACAGCTTTGTTCTGGACGCCCTGTTCGTCAGGCTGGAGAAGAAACAGGAGATCACGGTCACTTATCTTCCCGGCGAGCTGGAGACCGAAGCCAGGCTTGTGGAAAAGGGTGACAGCTTCAAGCTGAGCGGTGAGCACAAAGTCCTGCCCCTCAGCGAGGAGATCGAAAAGCAGGCCGAGGAAAAGCGTCTGCAATTTGAGGGCTGGCTGCTGTGCTACGGCGAGCTTGAGAAAGACGGGAAAGAGGAAGGCATTCGTTTTACCGGCAACGGATCCACGCTGGCCGTCGAGATCGGCGACGTGATCAAGCCCTATATGAGCTGCCAGCTGGTCGCGCAGTGGAGCGAGATCGAGGGCCAGCCCGAACCCACGCCGGAACCTACTCCGGAACCTACGCCGGAACCGACTCCTGAGTCTACGCCCGAACCCACCCCGGAACCCACCCCGGAACCCACCCCGGAACCGACGCCCGAACCTCCGCCGGAGCCCACGCCGGCACCGACGCCGGAACCTACGCCGGAACTGACTCCTGAGCCTACGCCCGAACCCACGCCGGAACCCACCCCGGAACCGACGCCGGAGCCCACGCCGGAACCGACGCCGGAACCTACGCTGGAACCGACTCCTGAGCCTACGCCCGAACCCACGCCGGAACCGACGCCGGAACCTACGCCTGAGCCCACGCCTGAGCCTACGACCGAGCCTACGCCCGAACCCACGCCGGAACCGACGCCGGAACCCACGCCTGAGCCGACGCCGGAACCCACGCCCGAACCGACGCCGGAACCCACGCCTGAGCCGACTCCGGAACCCACGCCCGAGCCTACGCCGGAACCGACTCCTGAGCCCACGCCGGTGCCCACACCCGAGCCGACGCCCGTGCCTACAGCGGAGCCGCTCGCGCTGACGCTGCAGCTGAAAGCGGGGACTGTGACCGAAAGGCCCTATGACGGCACCGAGCTCAAACTCAGCGCCGAGGATTTCCTGCTCACCGGTCTTCCGAGCGGCGGCAGCTATGAGCTGGAGCTGCGGGCCGACTCCTATCCGCTTCGCGCGGGCGAGCGCTCGACGCTGACGGTCAGCGTCAAGAGCGTCACGGTCAACGGCAAAGTGATCGCAGGTCCCTCTTACAACTGCACGCCCCTGACGGTCACGCTGAGCGTCACCAGGCGCAGCGTCAGCGTCACGGCCACGGCGGAAAAGGTCTATGACGCGACGCCGCTGAGTCTTTCAAGCGCTTCCTCCGTCAGCTACAGCGGCAGCGGGCTGCTGAGCGGACACCGCATCGTCAGCGCGGACTGCAGCGCCACGATCACCGACGCCGGCAGCATGAGCGCCGTCATCGACGCAAGCAGCGTGAAGATCGTCGACGCAGGCGGCGAGGACGTGACCGGGAACTATCAGATCACCGGCGGCAGCGCGACCCTGACGGTGACGCGCCGACCGCTCGTCATCCGTACCTCGAGCGCCGTCAAGGTCTACGACGGCACGCCGCTGACCAACCACAGCACGCCCTCTGTCTCCGGGCTGATCGCATCGCACCGCCTCCCCGTCACCTTTACCGGCGAGCAGACCAAGGTCGGCAGCTCGCCCAACAGCATCAAGACGGACTTCAAGATCACCAGCGGCGACGCCGACGTCACCAAAAACTACGACATCAGCTACCGCTTCGGCACGCTGACCGTTCTAAAGGAATCAGACGTGACCTTTATCAAGGACAGCAAGAAGGATCTCACGCTGCACCTGGATATCGATTACAGCGAATTCCGCGATCTGCTTGTTGACGGCCAGACTCTCGATCCCTCCAACTATGAGAGCAGCTCCGGCAGCACCGTCATCACACTCAAGAACTCCTATCTGCAGGCCCTGAAGGTCGGGAGCTACAATCTGACCGTGCGCTTCAAGAACACCGACTCGGTGAAACTCACATTCTATGTGAAAAACGCCGGCGAGGGCGGAGAGCCCCACACCGGCTACGGCGAGGAGACCGGTCCTCTCATCGGCATCGCCGCCGCTTCGCTTCTCCTGCTCAGCTCGGTGCTGATCATTCTGCAGAAGCGGAAATTCAATTAAGCCGATCGGCCGGTTCCCCGGAACCGGCCGATTTCTTTTCATCAAAAAACCGCACCCCTTGACAGGGGTGCGGCTTGTTTTTCACGGGTGCTGCATCAATAGAAGCGCTTGTTCTTGTTCTTGCGGGCAGCCTCGGATTTCTTGCGGCGCTTGACGCTGGGGCTCTGGTAATACTCCTTTTTTCTCAGGTCAGCCAGAACACCGGACTTCGCGCAGCTGCGCTTGAATCTCTTCAGAGCATTGTCCAGAGACTCGTTTTCCTTGACGTAGATTTCAGACATTTATTTCCCTCCCTCCAAATACGCCTGCGGCGCTTTAAGGGCCACGAATTGGCTTTTAACGGGAGCATTATACATGGATTTGCCCTTTTTGTCAACTGTTACTTTGCCGGTTTCAGGATCAGGTTGATCAGCTTGTTTTTGACGACGATCGTCTTGACAAGCTGCATGCCCTCCATCTGACGTTTGATCTTCTCGTCGGCGCAGGCGGCCGCGATCACCGTCTCGTCCGGCGCGTCGGCCGGGACCTTTACGGTGGAGCGGAGCTTGCCGTTGACCTGGACGGCCATCTCGCGGATCGCGTCCTTCGTCTTGGCCTCGTCGTACTTCGGCCAGGGCATCTGCATCGCCATTTTCCCGTATTTCGCGGCAAAGCCGGCCTGCTCCCACATCTCCTCGGCCAGGTGCGGCACGAAGGGGCTGAGCAGAAGGATCAGCTGCTCAAGGTCGCCGCGGCTGAGTCCCTTGGCATAGAAGTCGTTGACCAGGGCCATCATCGCCGCGATCGCCGTGTTCATCTTCAGGGTATTGACGTCCTCGGTGACCTTCTTGATCGTCTTGTGGACGGCGCTCTCGTTGGCGGCGGAGACGGCGTCGCCCTCCTTCACCAGCTCGAGCAGGTTCCAGCAGCGGTCAAGGAAACGCTTGGAGCCCTTGACGGCCTCGTCCGACCAAGTGGCGGTCTTCTCAAAGTCGCCGATGAACATGATGTAGAGGCGCATCGTGTCCGCTCCGTAGGCTTTGACGACGTCGTCGGGGTTGACGACGTTGCCGAGGGACTTGGACATCTTCACCGAGGGACGGGTGGCCTGGCTGCCGTATTTGGCGAGCAGGGCCTGCTTCTCCTCCTCGGTCTCCGCGTAGCCGATGAAGTGCGGGTTGCGGCCCAGGATCATGCCGTGACTCGTGCGCTTGGCATAGGGCTCCTTCGTGTGGACAACGCCGATGTCGTAGAGGAACTTGTGCCAGAAGCGGCTGTAGAGCAGATGGAGCGTCGTGTGCTCCATGCCGCCGTTGTACCAGTCCACTGGCCCCCAGTATTCCTCGGCCTCCTTGCTGACGAGTTCCTTGTCGTTGTGCGGATCCATATAGCGCAGGAAGTACCAGCTGGAGCCGGCCCACTGGGGCATCGTGTCGGTCTCGCGCTTGGCGGGGCCGCCGCAGCAGGGGCAGCTGGTGTTGACCCAGTCGGTCATCTTGCTCAGCGGGGATTCGCCGTCGTCGGTCAGCTCGTAGGAATCGACCTGCGGCAGCAGGAGCGGAAGCTCGCTCTCCGGAAGGGCGACCCAGCCGCATTTCTCGCACTTGACGAGCGGGATCGGCTCGCCCCAGTAGCGCTGCCTGGAAAAGACCCAGTCGCGCAGCTTGTAGTTGACCTTCTCATGGCCGATCCCCTTCTCCTCGAGCCAGGCCGTGATCGCGGGGATCGCCTGTTTGACGGTCATGCCGTCGAGAAAGCCGGAGTTGACCATGATGCCGGTATCGTCCTTGAGCGTGAAGGCGGATTCCTCGATGTTGCCGCCCTGCACGACCTCGATGATCTCGCAGCCGAACTTGCGGGCGAACTCCCAGTCGCGGTCGTCGTGGGCCGGGACGGCCATGATCGCGCCGGTGCCGTAGGTGACGAGGACGTAGTCGGAGATGAAGATCGGGATCTCCTTGCCGTTGACGGGGTTGATGCCGCGCACGCCCTCGATGCGCACGCCGGTCTTCTCCTTGTTGAGCTCGGCGCGCTCGAAGTCGGACTTGTGGGCAGCCTCGTCGACGTAGGCGGCGACGGCGTCCCAGTTTTCGATCCGGTCCTTCCAGCGCTTGACGTAGGGATGCTCCGGCGAGAGGACCATGTAGGTCGCGCCGAAGAGCGTGTCCGGACGGGTGGTGAAGATCAGCAGATTGTCGCCGGCGGTGGTCTTGAAAACGACCTCCGCGCCGGTGGAGCGGCCGATCCAGTTGATCTGCTGGGTCTTGACGCGCTCGATGAAGTCCAGGCCGTCCAGATCGTCGATCAGACGCTGGGCGTACTTCGTGATGCCGAGCATCCACTGGCTCTTCTCGCGGCGGACGACCTCGCTGCCGCAGCGCTCGCAGACGCCCTCGACGACCTCCTCGTTGGCCAGCACGCACTTGCAGCTCGTGCACCAGTTGACGGGCATCGTGGTCTTGTAGGCCAGGCCGTGCTTAAAGAGCTGCAGGAAGATCCACTGCGTCCACTTGTAGTAGTTCGGGTCGGTGGTGTCGACGACGCGGTCCCAGTCGAAGCCGTAGCCGAGCATTTTAAGCTGGCGCGTGAAGTTCTCCACGTTCTGCTTCGTGACGATCGCGGGGTGGATGTGGTTTTTGATGGCGAAGTTCTCGGTAGGCAGGCCGAAGGCGTCAAAGCCGATCGGGAACAGGACGTTGAAGCCCTCCATGCGCTTTTTGCGCGCGACGATGTCCATCGCCGTGAAGGGGCGCGGATGGCCGACGTGCAGGCCGGCGGCGCTGGGGTACGGGAACTCGATCAGCCCGTAGAATTTGGGCTTTTCGCTGCCGGTCTCGGCGGCATAGGGCTTGACTTCTTCCCAGCGGTCCTGCCATTTCTTTTCAATGGCGGTAAAATCATATTTCATAGTCGATCTCTCTCCTTTGTAATCATTGTGCCTGAGCTTAATTCGTTTTTGCGGCAGCTTTGCCGCAGCAAAAACACTCTATGGCGAGTAACGCGAGCCCTCGCGCCGACCAAACGCGGCTTGTCTCTCGTAAGCCGCGTGCGATGAGCGCGAGTCTCTCAATTGTGAAACACTGTTTCACAATTGATCTGGATGCCCCGCTCTTGCGGGGCGTTACAGGGATGAGAGATCCACCACCTCAGCGTCGCTCCAGAGGCGCTCCAGATTGTAGAATTTGCGCGCCTCGTCCGTAAACACGTGCACGATCACGCTGCCGAAGTCCATCAGCACCCAGATGTCGGAGCGCAGTCCCTCGCGGCGAATGGGCGGCTCGCCCGCCTCGGAGAGCTTCTTGTCGACCTCGTCGACCAGCGCCTTGATATGGGTGGAGGAGGTGCCGTTGCAGATGACGAAATAATCCGCCAGCACGGTGTGCTCCTCGGTCTTCAGAACCTTGACGTCCTTCGCTTTCTTCTCGTCCAGCGCCTTGGCGGCGATGGATGCGATTTCTCTGGGACTCAGCATGTTTTTACCTCCTGTCGGTTAGCCCTTTGTAATAGTCCAGGGCCTGTTCCGTAATGATACAGTGTGTTTTTCCCCTGCCCTCGACGTAGGAGAGCGTCATGGCCAGCGCCTTCGCCATCGCGAGATCCAGGTCGCGGTAGGCAAGCTCCCGTGCCTCATCCACGCCGGGGAAGTCGCGGGTCGGCTCGATATAGTCGGCGAGCCATATGATCTTTTCCAGCAGGCTCATGTCCGGCCTGCCCGTGCAGTGCCAGCGGATCGCGCTGCGCACCGGCTCCGAAACGCCGAAGCGATCGGCCGCGAAGGCCGCCGCCGTGATCGCGTGCAGCACGTTCGGGCTTTCCAGCTCCGTTCGCTCGGGACAGAGCCCGTAACGCGTGCAGAGCCGAAGCTGGCCCTCCGCGTCGAACTTCTTGGTGATATCGTGAAGGATCGCGGCCTCGGCGGCCAGCTCCGGGTCCTCGCCCCAGCGCTTCGCCAGCGATACGGCCTCGCTCTCGCAGCCGGCCACATGGGCGACCCGCTTCGGCTTGAGCATGGCGTAGGCCTGCTCGCGCAGCCAGCTCAGCTCGGGCTGTGCGCCGTACCAGCGGCGGCGGATGATCTCTGCGTACTCCTCCGGCGTCAGAAGCTCGCGCCCGAGACGGCGGGGCAGCAGCTCCCGCAGCTCGCCGGAGCTGATCTCGACCGGCTCGTGCGGCAGGATCAGCACCGAGGCGCCGAATTGTTCCCGCAGCTGCGCGGCCTTTTCCTCCGCACCGGCCCGCTCGGTCCCTTTCCGGCAGAGGACGGCCAGCGTGCACTGCTCCAGCAGATAGCGGAATCGCTTCCACTCCTCAAAGGAGAGCAGCATGTCGCTGCCGACGACCAGAATGAGCTCATCCTTCGGGTATCGCTCGCGGATACGCTCGACCGTCACCGACGTGTAGCTCCGTCCCCCGCGTCGGATCTCCATGTCGGAGATCTCCAGCCCGGGAATGCCGGCAAAGCAGAGCCCGCACAGATGCAGCCGCTCCTCCGCCGAAGGGCTCCCCTCAGGAAGCTCCTTGTGCGGCGGCAGACAGTCCGGCAGGATCAGCAGCCGGTCGGGCCGGAGCTTTTCCATGACCGTCAGCGCCGCGGCGCGGTGACCCGTATGCGGCGGGTTGAAGCTGCCGCCGTAGAGGGCGATCCTCATTTCTTCTTTTCCTTTACCAGCTCTATTTTCGGCTCTTTTTCGTTCCTCTTATACAGGACGAACTTGGTGCCGATCACCTGCACCTGCTCGGCCTTGCAGGCCTCGGACAGAGCGTCGCAGGCCTCGCGCGCGGTGAGCATCGAATTTTCGAGCACCTTGCCCTTGACGAGCTCCCTCGCCTTCAGAGCGGCGGACACGGAGGCGATCAGATTGTCGTTGATGCCGCCCTTGCCCACCTGGATGATCGTGTCCTCCGCCGCGGCCAGACCGCGGAGCTGGGAACGCTGTTTGCTTGTCAGTGCCATAGTTTTCTCCTTACGATTTAAAGAGTGCAGTGACGAAATTGTTGCGGTCGAAGGGGATCAGATCGTCGATCCCTTCGCCGACGCCCACGAACTTGACCGGCAGCTTCAGCTCGTCGGCGATCGCGAAGACGATGCCGCCCTTGGCCGTTCCGTCGAGCTTCGTGAGGACGATGCCGGTGATGCCGCAGGTGTCCAGGAACTGCTTGGCCTGGATCAGACCGTTCTGCCCGGTCGTCGCGTCCAGCACCATCAGGGTCTCGACGTCCGCCTCCGGCAGCTCGCGGCTGATGATGCGGCGGATCTTCGCCAGCTCGTTCATCAGATTCTGCTTGTTGTGGAGCCGGCCGGCCGTGTCGATGATCACGACGTCGGTGCCGCGTGCCTTCGCCGCGCAGAGCCCGTCGTAGACGACGGCGGCGGGGTCGCTCCCCTCCTCGTGACGGACGATCTCCGCCCCGGCGCGCTCGGCCCAGATCGTGA
Source organism: Oscillospiraceae bacterium (assembly GCA_017552325.1). Lineage (GTDB taxonomy): Bacteria > Bacillota > Clostridia > Oscillospirales > Oscillospiraceae > Limivicinus. Next base: position 32,065 of record JAFZQE010000082.1, on the reverse strand, counting down.
GCTGCTCGGCCGCCGCGGCGCGGAAGGTGTCGCCCGCGCAGAGCAGGACCTTTTTTCCCTGCTCTTTAAACTGGTGCGCAAGCTTGCCGATCGTCGTGGTCTTGCCGACGCCGTTGACGCCGACCATCAGAATGACCGAGGGCTTGGTATTGAGCTTGAGCTCGGTCTCGCCTACCTGGAGCTGATTGGTCAGCAGCTCGATCAACCCGGCGCGGGCCTCATGGCCTTTGCGGAAGCGGCGCTCCCAGGTCAGGCGCTTCATGCCCTTGACGACCTTCTCGGCGGTCTCGCCGCCGACGTCGGAGACGACCAGCAGCTCCTCCAGATCGTCGTAAAACTCCTCGTCGTCGGGGGCGTAGTCCTGGAACAGAGCCTCCAGCTCCTGCATATTCCTGCGGGTCTTGCTCAGGCCCGAAAAGATCTTTTCAAAAAATCCCATTCTCAGGTCTCCTCCATGCTTTTCTGCGCGCTCTCGAGGTCAAGCTCGATGACCGTCGACACGCCCTTCTCCTGCATCGTCACGCCGTAGAGCATGTCGGCCTCTTCCATCGTGCCGCGGCGGTGCGTGATGACAAGGAACTGCGTTTTGTCCGCCATGCGCCGCAGGTACGAGGCGAAGCGGCTGACGTTGGACTCGTCCAGCGCGGCCTCGATCTCGTCCATCACGCAGAAGGGCGTCGGCCGCACCTTCAAAATGGCGAAATACAGGGCGATCGCCACGAAGGCCATCTCGCCGCCGGAGAGAAGGCTGATCGTGCTCAGCGTCTTGCCGGGCGGCTGCACCTTGATCTCGATGCCGCATTCCAGCACATTGTTCTCGTCCTCGAGCTCCAGCGCGGCCTTGCCGCCGCCGAAGAGCTCAAGGAAGGTCTCACGGAAGCAGGCGTCGATCTCGCGGAATTTCTCGACGAAAACGTCTCTCATCTCGCCGGTCACGCTGCGGATGATATCGAGAAGATCCTTCTTCGCCTTTTCCACGTCGTCGCGCTGCCCGGTCAGGAATTCATAGCGGCTGCTGACGCGCTCGTATTCCTCGATCGCGCCGAGATTCGGCGTACCGAGGGCGCTGATGCCGCGCCGCAGCTCGGCGATCTCCTTGTTCCAGCGCGTCACGCTGTCGACCGGCTGTCGCAGTGCATTCGCAGCGCTGTGGCTCAGCTCGTAGTTGTCCCAGAGCTTGTCCAGGATCTGCTTCTCCTCCATCTCGGCCGAGAGCCTGCGCTGCTCCTGGCGGGCGCTGCGGCGCTCAAGCTCGATGATGTCGGCGTTTCGCTGCTGCGCCTCCTTTTCGGCGCGGGTGCGGCGGCCTTCCAGCTCGAGGCGGGCCTTGCTGACGGCGGAGATCTCGTCGCGCACGCCCTGCGAGGCGGCGCGCAGGCGCTGCAGCTCCTTTTCCTTCTGCCGGATCTGCTCCTTCAGCTCCTCGATCCTGTCCTCCTCGGCCCGGACCGCGCGCTGGCGGCCTTCGCTGTCGCCGCTGAGGCTGTCGAGCAGCAGCTGCAGCTGATGCACGGCGCTCTGCGTGGCGCGCTGCTCGGCCTCCAGCGAGGACTTCCGGCTCGTGAGCGCGGTCTGATCCTCCAGGGCCATGTCCAGCTGATAGCGGACGCCGGCGAGCTGGCTGCGCGCACGCTCCAGCTCCGCCTGACAGGCGCTCTCCTGTCCGGCGAGCTTTTCCCGCCGCTTCTGCAGCTTGTCCAGCTCGTTGGCGCGGGACAGGACGCCCGTGCCCTTGGCCGCGCTGCCGCCGGTCATCGAGCCGCCGGCGTTGATCATCTGACCGTCCAGCGTCACGATGCGCACGCGGTTCCCGCTTGCGTTCGACATGCGGATCGCGTCGCTCATGCTCTCGGCCACGACGGTGCGGCCGAGCAGATTGTTGAAAATCTCCCGGTAGGGCTCGTCAAAGCTGACCAGGTCGACCGCGACTCCGACGAAGCCCGGGTCGTTCACCGGCGCGTCGCGCATCACGCCGCCGCGGATCGTGTCCAGCGGCAGGAATGTCGCGCGGCCGGAATCTTTCTTTTTCAGCAGCTCAATGGCCGCCTTGCCGTCGTTCTGCGTGTCGACGACGATGTGCTGCGCCGCGGCGCCGAGCGCCGTCTCGATCGCGAGGGCGCACTCGTCGTTGGCGCGCAGGAGATTGGCCGCCGGGCCGTGGACGCCGCGGAGCACGCCGCGTCCTGCCTCCTGCATGACGGTCTTGACTGCGCGGGAATAGCCCTCGTAGTCCTTTTCCATGTCGCGCAGCATCCGGATGCGCGCGTCGGTGCTCTGCGTCTCGACGGCGAGCTTCGTCGCCCGCTCGCCGAGCTGCTGCAGCATGTCCTCGCGGCTTTTGAGCTTCATGCGGCAGCCATCGAGGACGTTGGCGTTGCGCCCGAGCTCCTCCTCCGCGCTCTTCAGCTCGGTCTGAAGGGCCTCGATGCGCTCCTGGTTCTGCTCGATCTGGCCGCGAAGCTCGCGCACGCGGGTCTCCTGCTCGGCCATGTCCAGCAGCATCCGCTGCAGGCTGTCCTGCGTGTTTTTCACGCTGCCGCGCAGCACGGCGGCCGCGGATTCGCACTCGGCGACGGCCGATTCGGCCGCAGAGAGCCGGTCGCGGATCCGCTCTGTCTCGACGTCCTTGTTGTGCATGCGCTCGCTGATGCTCTCGGAGGAAGCATAGAGCGCCTCCAGCTCGCTTTTGGCGCGCTCGAGCTGCTCCTTCGTCTGCTCGTGCTCCAGCGCGGCGGCTTCCGACTGGGCGTGCAGCTTCTCGAGCGTCAGCATCCAGACGGAGATCTCCTTCACGCGCAGCTCGTCGCGCAGAACGAGGTATTTCTTCGCGATCTCGGACTGCCTTTTCAGCGGCCCGACCTGCAGCTCCAGCTCTTCGATCTTGTCGTTGATGCGCAGGAGGTTTTCTTCGGTCTTTTCGAGCTTGCGCTCGGCCTCCTCCTTGCGGTAGCGGAAGCGCGAGATGCCCGCGGCCTCCTCAAAGACCTCGCGGCGGTCGGTGCTGCGGGAGGAGACGATCTCCGCGATGCGCCCCTGGCCGATGATCGAATAGCCGTCGCGCCCCAGTCCGGTGTCCATCAGCAGGCTGTGGATGTCCTTCAGACGGACGGTCTCGCGGTTGATCGTGTATTCGCTCTCGCCGCTGCGGTACAGGCGGCGGGTCAGCATGATCTCCTCGTTGTCCGAGTCGATGATGCGGCCGGAGTTGTCAAGGATCAGCGAGACCTGCGCATAGCCGAGCTTGCCGCGCTTTTCGGTGCCGCCGAAGATCACGTCCTCCATCTTGCTGCCGCGCAGCGCCTTGCTGCGCTGCTCGCCCATGACCCAGAGGACCGCGTCGGCGATATTCGATTTTCCCGATCCGTTGGGACCGACGATCGCGGTGATCTCCTTTTCAAAGCTGAGCCTCGTCTTGTCCGGGAAGCTCTTGAAGCCTTGAATCTCCAGTGCCTTTAAGTACAAAGCAAAGTCCCTCGTTTATGACAAAATAACTATGTTATTATATCGCATTTCTCACGGTTTTTCAACGGAAACCGCTTCGATTTCCGCGCAGATCGAAGGATCAGGCACGACCCGGAGCTCCGACAGGCCGAAGCGCCCGCGAAGGAAGCTCACATTGGCGCGCTTCGGACCCAGCATCTGCGACAGCAGACGCGGCTGAACGGCCAGCACGGCCCGGCTGCCGGGTTCTGTGCCCTCCAGCAGCAGCTCCGCCTTTTCCCGCAGGATGCGGGAGCGCACCAGCTCGCCGAGGGCCGGATGATAGGCCCCGGCCGCGGCGCCGCCTCCGGACAGCTCCTCCGTGGGGTTGAGCCCGAGACGGATCACCGGGATCCCCGCCGCTTCAAAGAGCGGCAAGAGCTTCGCGCAAAGGCGCACGGCGTCCTCCACCGTGTGCTCGCGGTATACGCCGCGCCGCCAGAGCTCATACAGCGCCGTGTCGCGCACGACGACCGTCGGGTAGATGCGCACCCCGTCCGGCCGCAGGGAAATGAGCTCCCGCGCTGTCGACAGGCTCTTTTCCTCCGTATCGCCGGGCAGGCCGGTCATCATCTGCAGGATCAGCCGAAAACCGGCCTCCTTCACCAGCCGCGCGGCGCGGCGGACGTCCTCCGCCGTGTGCCCGCGCCCGGAAAGGCGCAGCACCTCGTCGTCCATCGACTGCGCGCCGAGCTCGACGGTCTCGACGCCATATCGCCGCAGGCGGGCCAGCACGGCCCCGTCGACGGCGTCCGGGCGCGTGGACAGACGGATCGAGCCGATGATCCCCTGCTCGATCCCCTCCTGCGCGGCGGAGAGAAGCTCCTCCTGCTGCGCCTCCGGGATCGCCGTGAAGCTGCCCCCAAAAAAGGCCAGCTGCCGCTTTCCCGCGTCTCCGGGCAAGGCAGCCGCGGCAGACAGGGCCTCCCGCACCGTCCCCGCGTCTGCGGGGCTCAGCTCGCCGGTGATTCGGCGCTGATTGCAGAACACGCAGTCGTGCGGACAGCCCAGATGCGGCACGAAGACGGGCAGGATGGACGCTCTCGCGCTCACGAACGCAGCGCCTCCAGCGCGCGGCTGGCAGCCATCTGCTCCGCCTCTTTCTTCGTGCGGCCCTCGCCCTCGCCGACGGCCCTGCCGTCGACGCTGACGCGGAAATAAAATCGCTTGTCATGGTCCGGGCCGGATTCGCCGGTCATCTCGTAGCTGATGACGCGGCCCGGCTTCTGCTGCACGAGCTCCTGCAGCTCGGTCTTATAATCGACCGTCTGATGAGCCTCGCCGATCTGCACCTCGTTCAGCACCTGTCCGAGGATGAAGCGGCGCGCCGCGTCCAGCCCGCCGTCCAGGTACATGGCGGCGATGATCGCCTCCACCATGTCGGCCAGGATCGACGGGCGCTCCCGCCCGCCACTGTGCTCCTCGCCGCGGCCGAGACGCATGCAGTCCCCCAGGCCGAGACTGAGCGCGACCTGATACAGGCTCGCCTCGCAGACGAGCTCCGCGCGCAGGCGGGTCATGCGGCCCTCGGGCAGACGCGGCTCATGCTGATAGAGAAAGTCCGCCGTCACGAGGCCGAGGATCGAATCGCCCAGAAACTCCAGGCGCTCGTAGCTCTCAACGCCAGGCGCGTGCTTTTCGTTGGCATAGGAGCTGTGGGTCAGCGCCGTTTCCAGCAGAGACAGGTTTTTGAAGCTGTATCCCAGCTTTTCTTCCAGATTACGCATGTTCGCTCTCGATCTTCATGTAATCGATGTTGGCCTCGATCTGCTCGATGATGCCGCTCTCGGCGAAGATCTTCGCCTGGCGGGCCGCCGCGAAGAGGCTCGCGGCGTTGGAGGAGCCGTGCGCCTTGACGACCGGCTTGCTGATGCCTACAAAGGCCGTGCCGCCGATCTCGTTGACGTCCAGCGACTTTTTCATCGCACTGAGATCCTTTTTCAGGACGAGCGCGGCCAGCTTGCTCTTCAGGTTTTTATAAAACACGCCCTTGAGCGATTTCATCATGAACTTGATGACGCCCTCGGAGCCCTTGAGCAGGACGTTTCCGGTGAAGCCGTCGGTCACGACGACCTCTGCTTTGCCGCCGAACACGTCGGTGCCCTCGACGTTGCCGATGAAGTTGATGCGGCCCTCGTCGCCGGCCTTTTTGAGCAGCGCGAAGGCCTCGTGCTGCAGCGCACCGCCCTTCGTATCCTCGGTGCCGACATTCAGCAGCCCGACGCGCGGCTTTTCACAGCCCGTCATCTTCTTCATGTAGAAGCTGCCCATATACGCGAACTGCAGCAGGTATTCCGCCGTGCACTCGACGTTCGCGCCGCAGTCGATCAGCATCACGCCGTGCTCGCCCGCGGGCAGCACCGGCGCCATCGCCGCGCGGCGGATGCCGCGGATGCGCTTGACGATCAGCGTCGCCCCGGTCAGCAGCGCGCCGGTGGAACCGGCGGAGACGACCGCGTCGCCCCTGCCGTCGCGCAGCAGGTTCAGCGCGACCGTCATCGAGGCGTCCTTCTTGCGGCGGGTCGCCGTGCTGGGATCGTCCTCCATCGTGATCACGTCGCGCGCGTCGACGATTTCGATATCCGTGCAGCCCTCGTTTTCCAGGCAGGCGCGGACCTCTTCCTCGCGGCCGACCAGCGTGACGTCCACGCCGAGCTCGCGGCGAGCGCGGACGGCGCCCCTGACGATCTCGGCAGGCGCGTTGTCGCCGCCCATGGCGTCAATGATGATCCTCACAGTGAAAGACCTCCTTGTTCATGATCTCGTCGATGATGGCGAGGGAACGCTCGGAAATGGCCGCGTTTTTGTTGCGCTTGCCCTTGACGCGGTGGCCGAGCGGGGAAATGATGCCGAAATTGATGTTCATCGGCTGGAAATCGCCGACGCTGCCGCCGGAGATATAGAGCCCCAGCGCGCCGATGGCCGTCTCCTGCGGGAAATCCACGGGTGGCAGGCCGAGCACGCGGGCAGCGGTCTCGATGCCGACCAGCATGCCGCTGGCAGAAGACTCGACATAGCCCTCCACGCCGGTCATCTGCCCGGCGAAGCTGATGCGCGGGTCGCTGCGCAGGCGATAATAGCGGTCCAGCAGCTGCGGGCTGTTGAGATAGGTGTTGCGGTGCATGACGCCGAAGCGGACGAATTCCGCGTTTCGGAGCGCCGGGATCATCGTGAACACGCGGCGCTGCTCGGCCCAGGTCAGATGCGTCTGGAAGCCGACCATGTTGTACAGCGTCCCGTCCGCATTGTCGCGCCGGAGCTGCACGACCGCGTAGTTCTCCTTCCCGGTGCGCGGATCCTTCAGTCCGACCGGCTTGAGCGGCCCGTAGCGCAGCGTGTCGACGCCGCGGCGAGCCATGACCTCCACCGGCATGCAGCCCTCAAAAACGCCGCCGTCGTCGAAGCCGTGCACCTCGGCCTCCTTTGCGGTGGCAAGCTCGGTCACGAAGGCCAGATACTCGTCCCTGTCCATCGGGCAGTTTACATAATCTGCCGTCCCCTTGTCGTAGCGGGAGGCGAAGAAGGCGCTGTCCATATCCACGCTCTCGAGCGTGACGATAGGCGCGACCGCGTCGTAGAAATGCAGGTCGCTCTCCGGGCAGCGGCGGGCGATCGCGTCGGCGATCGCGTCGCTCGACAGCGGCCCGGTCGCTACGACGACCTCCCCCTCGGGGATCTCGGTCGCCTCGGCCTCGACGACCTCGACGTTCGGGTGGCTGCGGAGCTTTTCCGTGATCGTGCGGGCAAAGCCCACGCGGTCGACGGCCAGCGCGCCGCCGGCGGCCACGCGGTTGAGATCGGCGCTGAACATGATCAGCGAGCCCATTTTACGCATTTCGGCCTTCAGCAGACCGACGGCGTTGGTCAGCTCGTCGCTGCGCAGGGAATTGGAGCAGACGAGCTCGCCGAAATAGGCCGAGCAGTGCGCCGGGGTCATTTTGTGCGGCTTCATCTCGACCAGGCGGACATGGATGCCGCGTTCGGCAAGCTGCCAGGCGCATTCGCTGCCCGCCAGGCCCGCGCCGAGGACGGTGACCGTATTCATGGCTTATTCTTCTTTCTTTGTCGTCTTTTTCGCCGCAGGCTTCTTCGCGGCGGTCTTTTTGGCCGCGGGCTTCTTTGCCGCGGTCTTTTTCGCGGCGGCGGGCTTCTTTTTATAGCCGCGCTTGTCCTCCGGGACGAAGTTCGGGCAGGACTCGTTGATGCAGAAGGGCTTGAGCTGGCCGCGGCCGCTGTGCTTGAACATCGTCTTGCCGCAGGCCGGGCAGAAGTCCTTGGTCGGCACGTCCCAGGTCATGAAGCCGCAGTCGGTGCCGCGCTCGCAGGCGTAGTACACGAAGCCCTTCTTCGAGGTGCGCTTGAGGATCTTGCTGCCGCACTTGGGGCATTTGCCGGGCATCTCCACGACGATCGGCTTGGTGAAGGTGCAGTCCGGGAAGCCGGGGCAGGCCAGGAAATAGCCGAATTTGCCCTTCTTGACCACCATCTGGCGGCCGCAGACCTCGCAGACCTCGTCGCTGAGCACGTCGGGCACCTTCAGACGGACGCCCTCGAGCTCCTCCTCGGCCTTCGTCATCTCCTGCTCGAAGCCTTCGTAGAACTCGGCAAGCACGGCGCGCCACTGCGCCTTGCCGCTCTCGATCTCGTCCAGCTCCTCTTCCATGCGGTTGGTGAACTTGAGATCGACGATGTCGGAGAAATGTTCCTTCATCATGCCGGTGACGACCTCGCCCAGCGGGGTCGGGCGCAGATATTTGCCCTCTTTGATCACATAGTCGTGGGCCGTGATGGTGCTGATCGTCGGCGCGTAAGTGGAGGGACGGCCGATGCCCTTCTCCTCCATCGCGCGGATCAGCGTGGCCTCGGTATAGCGGGCGGGCGGCTGTGTGAACTGCTGGTCGGGGATCATCTTCTCCAGATCCAGCCGCTCCCCTTCGCTCAGACTCGGCAGCGGATTCGAAAGCTCCGCGCTCTCCTCGTCCTTCGCTTCCTCGTACACGGCCGTATAGCCCGGGAATTTAAGCTCCGAGTAGCTGGCGCGGAAGCAGTGCTCCGCGGCCAGAACGTCGACCGTGACGTTGTCGTAGACGGCGTTGGCCATCTGGCTGGCGGTGAAGCGGCCCCAGATCAGGCGGTACAGCCGGTACTGCTCCTGAGTCAGATCCTTGCGCACCAGCTCCGGCGTGAGCTGCACGTCGGTCGGACGGATGGCCTCGTGCGCGTCCTGCGCGCCGGCCTTGGTTTTGTAGCGCCGGGGATGGCCCGGATAGTAGGCCTCGCCGTAATGCGCGGTGATATAGTCCTTCGCAGCGAAGAGCGCCTCGTCAGACAGACGCAGCGAATCGGTGCGCATGTAGGTGATCAGACCGATGCTGCCGTGCCCGCTGATCTCCACGCCTTCATAGAGCTGCTGGGCGATGGACATCGTGCGCCGCGGAGTCATGCCCAGGCGGCGGGAGGCCTCCTGCTGCAGCGTGGAGGTGATGAAGGGCGGCGCGGGGCTGCGCTGCTTCTCGCCGCGCTTGACGGAGTCCACGGTGAAGGCGGCGTCCTTCGTTTCGCGGATGACGGTCTGCACCTCGTCCTCGTTGTGCAGCTCGACCTTCTTCCCATCCTTCCCGAAATAGCGGGCGGTGAAGGGCGCGGTCCCGTCGCCGCGGCTGAGCACGGCGTCCAGCAGCCAGTATTCCTCGCTGACGAAGTTCTTGATCTCTTCCTCGCGGTCGACGACCATCCGGGTCGCGACGCTCTGTACGCGGCCGGCGGACAGGCCCTTCTTGACCTTTTTCCACAGCAGCGGAGAGAGCTTGTAGCCCACGATGCGGTCAAGGATGCGGCGCGCCTGCTGCGCGTCCACCAGGTCGCGGTCGATATCGCGCGGCTGTCGGATGCTCTCCGTCACGACCTTCTTCGTGATCTCGTTGAAGGTTACGCGGCGCGCCTTCTCGTCGGGCAGCTCCAGCAGCTCCTTCAGATGCCAGGAGATCGCCTCGCCCTCGCGGTCAGGGTCGGTCGCGAGATAGACGGTTTTGGCGCTTTTGGCCTCCGTCTTCAGCTCGCGGATCAGCTCGCCCTTGTCCTTCACGGGGATATACTGCGGTTCGAAGCCGTTCTCGATGTCCACGCCCATCTTGCTCTTGGGCAGGTCGCGCAGATGCCCCATCGAGGCTCTGACCTTAAAGCCGCTACCCAGGTATTTTTCAATCGTCTTGGCCTTCGCCGGCGATTCGACGATGACCAGGTCCTTCGCTCTTGCCATCTTCCGTCCTCACTTTTTCGTGATTTTCAATGCGACGCGCCGTCCCGCCTCGCGGCGGACGTAGCCCTTGATCTCCAGCACGGTCAGCTGCGCCAGCACCTTGGCCGCGCCGAGTCCGGTCTCCTCCACGATGTCGTCGATGTGCGTCGCTTCCTTCTCGATCGCGGAGATGATTTTCAGCTGGTCCTCATTGAGGCTCTTCAGCTGTTCTTTCCAGTCAATATAGTCCCGCACTCCGCCGCTGTCAACGCTTTTTTTGTCGATCTCCGGCGGCTTTGCGTCCGCGGGCGCTTCTTTTTCGGGCGGCGGGAGCTTTTCCTCCGCGCTCTGAAGCAGTGTCTTCTGCGTCCCGGAGGCCGCGCGGCGGATCTTTCCCGGGAAGAGCGCGGCGAAGTCCTGCATCACGTCCCAGGCGCAGGTGACGGGCGCGGCGCCGTCCTTGATCAGACGGATCGTTCCGACGCTGTTGACAGCGTCGACCGCACCGGGCACGGCGAAGACCTCTTTGCCGAGCTCGGCCGCCTCCTCCGCGAAGAGCAGCGCACCGCTTCGCTCCGGCGCCTCGACCACGACCACGCCGACGGAGAGGCCGGCGGTGATGCGGTTGCGCTCGCGGAAGAAGTAGCGCTGAGAGGGCGTGCCGGGCGCGTATTCACTGATCAGCAGGCCGAAATCCGCCACCTGGCGGGCCAGCCAGCCCGTCGCCTCCTGATGGGAGGTGCCGAGCACGCCGATGCAGGGGCCGCCGGCCTCCAGCGCGGCCTTGGCAGCCTCGCCGTCGATGCCCTGGCCGAGGCCGGAGAGCACCGCGCCGCCGCAGCGGACGATCCCGCCCGCAAGCTCGCGTGCTACGGACAGTCCGTAGGGTGTCGCGCCGCGCGTTCCGACGACGGCGATCGCCGCCTCCTCGTCCAGATCAAGCAGCCGCCCCTTGACATAGATCACGGGAGGCGGCGCGTAGATCTGCTTCAGCCGCCGGGGATAGAGCGTGTCCTGCAGGGAGATCACGCGGAGGTTCTGCTCGTCGCAGGCGGCGAGGATGCGATTGGCCTCGCCGAGGTCGCGCTCCTCCAGCGCCTCCGCGGCGCTCTCGCGCAGGCCTTCGATGAGGCCAAGATCGCCCTTCGGCGCGAAAAACGCGGCCTCTGGGTCGGAATAGGCCTTCAGCACCGCCGCTTTTTCGATCGGCCGCAGCCTTGCCAGCGAAGACAGCCAGATCCAGTATTTCATGGAAGCCATTGCGGCCCTCCCCTTCCTTTATCTTGCCATTTCCCACATGATGACCGAGGCGGCCACCGCGGCGTTGAGCGATTCGCTGTCCGGGTTCATCGGAATGATCACCTGACCGTCGCACATCGCGAGCAGCTCAGCGCTGAGGCCCTGCCCCTCGCTGCCGATCGCGACGGCGGCATGGCGCAGAGAAATACCGCGCAGGTCGGCGGCCTGATCGCTCAGCGCCGCGCAGTAGAGCGGCAGGCCCTGATCGTTCAGAAAATCGCGGAGATAGTCCCGCTCCATCGTGATCACCGGCTGCCTAAAGATCGCGCCCATCGTGGCGCGGACGGTCTTCGGCTGATAGAGGTCGGCGCAGCTGCCGGTCAGGATCACGGCTCCGATCCGAAAGGCGTTCGCGGTGCGGATCACGGTGCCGACGTTGCCGGGGTCCTGCACGTTCTCCAGGACGATCGCGTTTTGCAGTTTTCCCGGCTTGCCGCAGCCGCGGATCGCAACGGCGAAGAGCGGCCCGGGGCTGTTCTTTAGCGGCGAGGCGTAGTCGAAGAGATCGCCGGGCGCGACGTACTGCGCGCAGCCTTCCAGCCCTTCGATCTCCTGCGGCGCGTCGCGCCAGAGCACGGAGACGATCCTCGCGCCGAAGCGCAGCGCCTCGCGCAGGGTCTTCGCGCCGTCGCAGAGAAACTGTCCCCGCGCGCGGCGGTATTCCGCGTCGTCGGCGAGGAGCCGAAGATGGCGGATATATGCGTTTTTTCTCGAGCTCAGCGTCTCCAAAACAGCGCCGCCTTCCGAATTATAATAACAATGTATTATGATACACATTTTTTTCGATTTTTCAAGTGCAAAAACAATTCTTACGCGGAGCGAAAACGAGAAAGCCGCCGGAAACCCGGCGGCCCTTTCAGACTGTACACAAACCCGTTGGATCAAGGATCGACTTGCATGGGGTGATTGTGAAGAGGGGATGGGAGTCCCCTCTTCACGTCCGATCCTGCAAAAACGGGAGCTTTTTTGAAGTTCCCGTTTTTGCTTTCAAGCTGTCGACACTTCGTCGACAGCTGAGAACGCCGCCGGGTAACGGCGGCGTTCTTCATGTTTTGTTTTTCAGTCCTGCAGCTGCACAGTGCCGAAGGCGGAGCCGTCGACGGGATTCCAGAAGCCCCAGGTGGGGAGCTCCACCGGGCTGTTAGCGAGCTCAACCGTGTTCCCGTACCAGGCGGTAAAGCTCTGCGGCAGACGGTAATACGGCGAGCCGGGGATATAGATGCGGAACACCCAGGCGCCGTCCAGGCCGTAGGCACGGCTGGAGACGTTCAGAATCCGCCATCCGGTCTCGTCCGTGATGATGAACTCCTCCGCCTCGTCGAGGTAGCGGATATCCTGCAGCTCGACCGTGTAGGTCCAGGGGTTGATCCGCGTCGGGTTGGCAAAATGGCCCTCGAACTCGGAATAGTAGTCGATCTCGTCAAACTCGTCGCTCAGGATGTCAAGCTCCCGTCCCTCGTAGGAGCCGCGGAAGCTGCCGTCCTCGGAGATGCGCAGCACCGCGTGATTCATGCCGTCGGCGTCGTTGAGATAGAAGGGGTCGGTCAGCTGGGCGAAGAGCTCCGGCGCGGACTCCGGCTCGAAGTCCGGCACCTTCGCGGTCTGGCTCCGCAGCGTCCAGTATTTCACGCCTTCTATCTCCCTCAGCTCAGCCACGGCCAGGTAACAGTTCTGATAGTAGTTCGGCTTGATCAGGTAGTCGTAGACCAGTTCGAAGCGGGTTCCGTCGGAGGAGGCGGAGAGGACGCGGACCATGCCGTTCGGCTCGTTGGCCTTGGGCACGGAAATGAAGAAGCGCTCCTCTCCCTCGGTGTTCTTGTCCAGGTAAAAGGCGCCGCTGACCGTGCAGCGGCTGAGCACCGCGCGGTAGTCCTTCTCGGTGATGTGGAGGATGTTCTCGGCGATCCACTCGACCTGCGCCGGGTCGAATTCGCCGTAATTGCCGCCCTCGCCCGCCATGTTCTGCGGGTCGGTCGTGCCGTCGGCCCAGTGGAAAACCGGCTGCTCGCCGGGGTAGAGGGAGAAATCCACGCAGGACGAGGAAGTGACGAGCTGCGCGAGGATATTCGCGCGCACATCCACGCAGTTTTCGCAGTCGTATTCCCTGCCGCCCTGGCGATCGGAATAGCCGTAGTTGAAGCGGACCAGGAAGTCCGCAAGGCCGTCGGGGATCTCCAGGGGATCGATCGGCGCCATGACCGGGATCGGCGTAGGCTCGGGCGTCGGCGTCGGCTCGGGGGTGTCGGCGGGAGGCTCGGTGTCCGTCGGCTCGATGATGATCACGTCGCCGCTGTCCGGCTCAGCGGTCTCCGGCGGCGGGCTCTCCGTCTCGGGAGGCGCGGGTTCCGCGCCGCAGGCCGCCAGCGAGCAAAGCATCAGCAGCGCGCAGAGCAGCGCGCACAGTCGTTTCATTCGCCCTCCTCCTTCCGCGACGCCGCGAAAAGCACAACGTTCTCAGCCGGAAGGCCCGATGCGTCCGTATCGTCGCAGGCGCTCAGCTTTTCCAGCAGGGCGCGGAGGGCGTTTCCGCGGTGGCCGATGCGGTTTTTCTCTCCCGGGGGAAGCTGGGCGTTGGTGCAGCCGCGCTCCGGCAGATAAAAGAGCGGGTCGTAGCCGAAGCCGCCGCAGCCCGCGGGCTCCTGCGCGATCACGCCGTAGAGCCTGCCCTCGGCGCTGAGCTCGCGTCCGTCCGGCCAGGCCAGCACGACGTCGCAGGTGAAGTGCGCCGCGCGATCCCCGACGCCCTTGAGCTTCTCGAGCAGGAGGGCGTTGTTGGCCCTGTCGTCCCCGTGGACGCCGGCAAAGCGCGCCGAATAGAGCCCGGGCGCGCCGCCGAGCGCGTCGACGCAGAGGCCGCTGTCGTCGGCCAGAGCGCAGCAGCCGGAGAGTTCGGCGATCTCGTGCGCCTTCTTGCGGGCGTTGTCGAGGAAGGTCTCGCCGTCCTCCACGGTCTCGTGCTCGATCCCGGCCTCGCGCAGCGTGAGGATCTCGTCGAAGCGGCCGCCGAGGATCTCTTTGATCTCCTTCAGCTTATGGGCGTTGTTGGAAGCAAGGATCAGTTTCATGCGGCATCTCTCCCTGTCGAATCTGCTGTTATTGTAGCCCAAAGCCGCGGCGCAGTCAAGACGGAGGGCGTTTCCCTTTTTCGCTATGGCCGCGCGATTTTTCTATTGAATTTTTGATTCGGGCGTGTTATACTTCGTTTACCGAATCGCGGATGTAGTTCATCGGTAGAACTCCGGCTTCCCAAGCCGATAAGGTGGGTTCGACTCCCATCATCCGCTCCAAAAAGGAAAGCCCGCCGCCAGGCGGGTTTTTCTTTTTGGGAAAAGGCAGGGAGTCGAACGGGAGCGGTGTCAGAAAACGTGCCGGTGGCACGTTTTCCCCGCGACCTGGCCTGCGCCGCAGCGCAGGTCGACTCCCATCATCCGCTCCAAAAAGAAAGGCCCGCCGACAGGCGGGTTTTTCTTTTTGGAATTTAAGGGAGGGAGTCGAACGGGAGCGGGCTATGGTTTTGCGCCCTTGTTCCGACGCGGATTCTGTGCTATAATCCGGCTCGGAGGAAGGAGGCGCGGATGATGGAGGGAAAACGAACGCCCACTGATGAGGAGCTGTGTGTGATCTTGGCCGGGCTCGGCTTGCCGGGGCTCGACGAAGCAGCGCTTGAGCAGTTCCGGGACGCGGAGGACGGGAATCCCTACGAGGTCTGGCTTGTCCGAAGCGACAGGGGCAATTTTGTGCTCAAGCGGGCCAAGGCGCTGGAGGCTGAGGTCTACCGCTGCTTCTTTTCGGGAAAAAAGTCCTACGCGCCTGCCCTGCTCGCTTCCGTGCGGCAGGAGGACGGGGACTATCTGCTGCTGGAATACTGTCCCGGCGAGGATTTGCGTCACGCCGACCGTCCGCGTCTCATCAAGGCGCTTGAAGCGCTCGCGCTGATGCAGAACGAGTTCTGGCAGCGGGAGGAGCTCTATGACGCGGGCTGCACGATGGAGCGCGCGCTGGAGGGCATCGAACGCCGCCGGCAGTATCTCGGCTCGGCGAAGCTGGAAAGCGTCTGCAGTGCGTTCGTCGAGCTTTACAGGCAAACGCCGCGCACGCTCTGTCACGACGATCTGCTGCCGCTCAACGTGCTCGTCGGCGAACGGGCGGTGCTGATCGACTGGGAGTACGGCGGAGTACTCCCCTATCTCAGTTCCTTTGCGCGTCTGATCGCGCACGGGCGCAAGGAGGAGGGCGCGTTCTTTTTCCTGAGCCGCGCAGACCGGGACTTCGCCATAGAGTATTATTTCTCGCTCGTGCCGGAGAAGCACGGGATCGCCTATGCCGATTACCGCCGGGCGCTGGATTATTTCCTGTTCTACGAATACTGCGAGTGGATCATGCTCGGCAACCGCTTTGACAGCCGAGACGACGAGCGATACATTTCTTCGCTGAAGCTGGCGGAGGAAACGGCGGAAAGGCTGCAATGCTGAGCCAAATGAAAAGGGCCATACCGGAATTACCGGTATGGCCCTTTTCCGTTCTTATTCGTTTTCCAGCATCGTGCCGGTCTCTTTCAGGTTCCGGTGAAAGGAAAAGGCGCGGTCGAGCAGATGCGGGGTCTGCGCGCCGTGCGTGACGGCGCAGGCCTCCTCGAAATAGCGCCGGAGCTGCGGGCGATAATCCGGATGGGCGCAGTTTTCGATGATCTTCACCGCGCGCTCCTTCGGGCTGAGGCCGCGCAGGTCGGCGTAGCCCTGCTCGGTAACGATGACGTCCACGTCGTGCTCGCAGTGGTCGACGTGCGTGACCATCGGGACGATGCTCGAGATCCTGCCGCCCTTCGCGACGGAGTTGGTCATGAAGATCGAGATCGAGGCGTTGCGCGCGTAGTCGCCGGAGCCTCCGGTGCCGTTATAGACGCTGGTGCCGTTCATCTGCGAGGAGTTGACGTTGCCGTAGACGTCGGCCTCGACCGCGGTGTTCATCGCGATCACGCCGAGACGGCGGATAAGCTCCGCGCTGTTGGAGATCTCGGAGTCGCGCAGCACCAGCTTGTCGCGGTACTTCTCCAGGTCGCCGAGAAGGTGGTTCATGCCCTCCTTTGACAGCGACAGCGAGGTCGCCGAGGCGAAATCGGCTTTGCCCGCGTCGATCAGGTCGAGGATGCCGTCCTGCATGACCTCGGAGAAGAAGCTCATGTGCTCGAAGGCGGAGTTTTTCAGCCCGAAGAGCACGGCGTTGGCTACCGAGCCCACGCCGGACTGCAGCGGCAGCACGTCGGCCGAGAGGCGGCCGGCCGCCTTCTCCCCCTCGAGGAAGCGGACGATATTCGCCGCGATCGCGCGGCTGACCTCGTCCTCCGGCGCGAGCGGGCGCGGGTGCTCCTCCGCCTCGCCGATGACGACGGCGGCGATCTTTTCGGCGGGGCAGCTCAGATACGGCATGCCGATGCGCTGGCCGACGCCGGTCAGCGGGATCGGCTCGCGCCGCGGCGGATCCTGCATGCGGACGATATCGTGCATGCCCTCCAGAGCGGCGGGCTGCGCGAGGTTCAGCTCAATGATGACGCGATCGGCCAGGTCGATCCAGGTCTGCGAGCAGCCGACGGCGGTCGTCGGGACGATGTTCCCCTCCTCGGTGATCGCCGCGGCCTCGATCAGCGCGACGTCGATCTTCCCGTAGAAGCCGAGTCGGGCGTTCTGCGCAACCTCGCCGAGGTGCACGTCGGTATAGGCGACCGGTGCGATCCCGCCGCCGTTGACGGCGCTGCGCAGCGCCTTGCTGGTCATGTAGGGCAGACGGCGCGCGATGATGCCGAGGCTCGCCCAGTCGGAATCCAGCTCGTCGCCGGTGGAGGCGCCGCTGAGCAGGGTCAGCCGCAGCTTGCGCTCGCCGCGGCGGACCTGTTCGGAGATCGCCAGCGGCACGGTTTTCGGGCAGCCGGAGGGCGTGAAGCCGCTGACGGCGACGGTCATGCCGTCCCCGATCAGCAGCGCGGCCTGCTCCGCGCTCATCACGCGTAGGCGTAGCGCTTCGCAGCGAAAGCGATTGTCAGACTTCATGGCTCACCCGATCGTCTGCGCAAAGGCTTCGGCCTGCGCGTCGCTGATCAGCGCCGCGCCCTCGGCCAGGGCCTTCTGGTTGATCTCCTCGGTTCCGGCGGGGATATGGCGCTTGACGCCCTCCATCAGATCCTTGTCGGAGAAGAGCCGCAGCGCGCGGTTGATCGCGCCGACGGCGACGATGTTTGCGGTAAAGGCCTTGCCGACCTTCTCCTTCGCGGTCTGCAGGATCGGGACGGAGATCACGCGCGCAGGATCGAGGTCCGCGGGGCAGTTCAGACCGTCGTCCATCATGACGACGGCGCCCTCGGCCAGCTCGCGCGTGTATGTATCCAGCGAGGCCTGGGTCAGAGCCAGAAGAAAGTTCGGGCGCGTGACCTTGGAATACCAGATTTTGTCGCAGCTCAGCACGGTCTCGGCCTTGCTGACGCCGCCGCGCGCTTCGGGTCCGTAGGCCTGGGACTGGACGGTGTTCAGCCCGGCGATGACGGCCGCCTCGGCGATGATGACGCTGGCCAGGATGACGCCCTGGCCGCCGGAACCGGCAAAACGCATTTCATAACGCTTGCTCATGCTCTGTCCCTCCCCTTACTTCTTCGCCTTGTTGGATGCGGCGGCAATGACCTTCGCGTATTCTTCCGTATATTCGGGATAATCGTTGTAGGACAGGATGCCGATCAGCTTCTTGCCTGCACGGAGCTCCTCGCTCATACTGTAATAGCGGGCCGTCGGGATCAGGTTGTCGCGCTGCCACTTGAGCATCTCGACCGCGTCGCCCTTCTTGTTCTTGCGGCCGTAATAGGTCGGACAGACGGAGTAGACGTCGACCAGCGAAAAGCCCTTGTGGAGAATGGCCTTTTTGATGATCTCCGTGGTCTCGCGGGCATGGAACACGTCGCCGCGGGCAGAGAAAGAGGCGCCGGCGCCGGTGGCGAGGTTGGCGATGTCGAAGGGACGGTCCACGTTGCCGTAGGGCGCGGTGGTCGCCTTGTCGCCGTTGGGCGTGGTCGGCGAATACTGGCCGCCGGTCATGCCGTAGATGTCGTTGTTGAAACAGATGACCGTCAGACCCAGGTTGCGGCGCGCCGCGTGGATCAGATGGTTGCCGCCGATGGCGGAGCAGTCGCCGTCGCCGGTAAGGACGATGACGTTCAGCTTGGGATTGGCCATCTTGATGCCGGTGGCAAAGGCGATGGCGCGGCCGTGCGTCGTGTGGATGGAGTTGAAGTCGAGATATCCGGCCGCGCGGGAGGAGCAGCCGATGCCGGAGACGATGACGAAATCGTCGCGGTCGAAGTCGTTTTCCTCATCCTGGATCAGTTCGTCGATCGCCACGGCGACGTCGCGCATGATGACGCCGTTGCCGCAGCCGGGGCACCAGATCTGGGGAAGGTGGTCGATGCGCATGTACTGATGGATCAGATCACTCGGCATGATTCGTATCCTCCATTTCGTTGAGCTTTGCCAGGATATCGTCGGGAGAGATCACGGTGCCGTCGACGCGGCCGAGGAAATGCACGGGCTTCTCGCAGCGGGTGACGCGCTGGACCTCCAGCAGCATCTGGCCGTGGTTGTGCTCGACCATCAGGATGTTCTTCAGCTGCGGGAGCCGCGCAAGCAGTTTCTTCTCCGGGAAAGGCCATACCGTGATCGGGCGGAAGAGGCCGACCTTTCTGCCCTGCGCGCGGGCCGCGTTCACGGCGTCCATCGCCGCGCGGGCCGTGCCGCCGAAGCAGACGATGGCCGTTTCGGCGTCGTCCATCAGGTATTCCTCAACGCGCACGATGTTGTCCACGTTCTTCTCGACCTTGTCGAGCAGACGGGTGACCAGCTTGTCGGCGATCTCGTTGGAGTTGACCGGGAAGCCGGAGACATCGTGCGCAAGGCCTGTGATGTTGTAGCGCTCGCCCTGGCCGAAAGGCTTCATCGCCGGGACGTACTTCCCCTCCGGGACATAGTAGCATTCCTTGTTCGCGCCGTCGTGGAAGCTCATCTTGCGGCGGTTGATGATCAGATCGTTGGGGTTGGGCAGCTCCACGCCCTCGCGCATGTGGCCGACGATCTCGTCCATCAGGAAGATGACCGGCGTGCGGTATTTCTCCGAGAGATTGAAGGCGCGGATGATGAGCGTATAGGTCTCCAGCACAGAGGAGGGAGACAGGGCGATGACGGGATGGTCGCCGTGCGTGCCCCATTTGGCCTGCATGTAGTCGCCCTGGGAGGGGCTGGTGGCGAGGCCGGTCGAGGGGCCGCAGCGCTGTACGTCGATGATCACGCAGGGGATCTCGGCCATCACGCCGTAGCCGATGTTTTCCTGCATCAGCGAGAAGCCCGGGCCGGAGGTGGCCGTCATGGCCTTCATGCCGGCGACGGAGGCGCCGAGCACGGCGGCGATGGAGGAGATCTCGTCCTCCATCTGGATGAACTTGCCGCCCATCTGCGGCAGGCGGAGCGCGCTCTGCTCCGCGATCTCGGTGGAGGGGGTAATGGGATATCCGGCAAAGAAGCGCATACCGGCGGCGATGGCGCCCTCGACGGCGGCCTCGTTGCCCTGCATCAGAACAGCTTTCGACATGTTCGCTTCCTCCTTACTCTTCGACGTTGACCAGATAGATGGCGTAGTCCGGGCAGCGCAGCTCGCACTGGCCGCAGCGGATGCAGCCCTCGGGGTCCTTCAGGCGTACCTTTTCCTTTTTTATCTCCAGGACCTGCTTGGGGCAGAAGGCGGCGCAGATGCCGCAGCCCTTGCACCACTTGTCCTCGATCACGAGTATTTTTCTCCCGACCATGTGTTTTTCTCCTTCATGACAAATAATAGAGCTCTGGTTCTCTGGGATGAAAAGTCAGTTCGTGCGGCCGCGCGGGAACGTCTCACCCGCGCGCAGCACGCCTTTGTAATAATATATCATCTGCATTCAAATAGCAAGAGCTCCGGGCGATTCTCCGGGAAGTTTTTTGAGGAAAAACGCGCCTCTTTTGTTCGGTAAATTGACAGAGGCGACACTTTTCCGTGACAATTTACCGAAATTTTGCAGGTTTTCCTGCGCGAACGAAAAGAATGCCGCCCCGCTCTTTCGAGCGGGGCGGCATGGAATGAGCGATCAGTTATTTTCCTGCTTCATCGCGGGGAACGGGGTCGCTGTTCTGTGCGGCGCACCAGGCTTCATTCGGGCAGGTCGGGCAGGCACAGATCGAAAAATCAGGCGCGTCCGCAGACCCGGCGGAGGCAGCTCCCATCCCGGTTTCGGACTTGTTCTCGGTCCTGGGAGCGTCCACCGGCTTCATCGTCGGGAACAGGAGCACGTCGCGGATGGAGGAGGAATCGGTCAGCAGCATGATCAGACGGTCGATGCCGTAGCCGATGCCGCCCGTGGGTGGCATGCCGATCTCCAGCGCGTTGAGGAAATCCTCGTCGGTGTGGTTGGCCTCGGCGTCGCCCGCGGCGGCCAGCGCGTCCTGTGCGGCGAAGCGCGCCCGCTGGTCGATCGGGTCGTTGAGCTCGCTGTAGGCGTTGCACATCTCCCAGCCGTTCATGAACAGCTCGAAGCGCTCGACGTAATCCGGCTCGTCCGGCTTGCGCTTCGTGAGCGGCGAGATCTCCACCGGGTGGTCCATGATGAAGGTCGGCTGGATCAGATGCTCCTCGACGAAGGCCTCGAAGAAGAGGTTGAGAATGTCGCCCTTCTTGTGGCGCTCCTCAAAGGCCACGCCGTGCGCCTTCGCGGCGGCGCGCGCCTCGTCGAGCGTGTGCAGCTCGTCGAAATCGACGCCCGCGTACTGCTTCACCGCATCGCGCATCGTCAGGCGCGTGAAGGGTTTGCCGAGATCCATCTCGACGCCGTTGTAGACGATCACGGGGCTGCCGAGCACGGTCTTCGCCACATGGCGGAACATGTCCTCGGTCAGATCCATCATGCCGTGGTAGTCGGTATAGGCCTGATAGAGCTCCATCAGCGTGAATTCCGGGTTGTGGCGGGTGTCGATGCCCTCGTTGCGGAAGACGCGGCCGATCTCATAGACCTTTTCCAGACCGCCGACGATCAGACGCTTCAGGTAGAGCTCCAGCGAAATGCGCAGGCGCACGTCCATGTCGAGAGCGTTATAATGGGTCTCGAAGGGGCGGGCCGCGGCGCCGCCGGCGTTCGTGACCAGCATCGGGGTCTCGACCTCGATGAAGCCGCGCGCGTCGAGGAAGCGGCGGATCTCGCTGATGATCTGCGAGCGCCTGATGAAGGTGCTGCGCACCTCGGGGTTGACGATCAGGTCCAGATAGCGCTGACGGTAGCGCAGATCCGTGTCGGTCAGACCGTGGTACTTCTCGGGCAGCGGCTTGAGCGACTTGGACAGCAGCGTGAGCTTGCGGGCGTGCACCGTGACCTCGCCGGTCTTCGTCTTGAAGACGTAGCCCTCGAGGCCGAGGATGTCGCCGATGTCCATCTTCTTGAAGGCGGCGTAGGCCTCTTCGCCGACGGAATCGCGCGCGACGTAGCACTGCAGCAGGCCCTCGCGGTCCTGGATCTTGCAGAAGGAGGCCTTGCCCATGACGCGCTTGACCATCATGCGGCCGGCTACGCTGACGTCCCTGTTTTCCAGTTCATCGAAGTTGGCGCAGACATCCGTGCTGTGATGGCTGACCTCAAAGCGTGTGACGGCGAAGGGGTCCTTCCCCGCCTCCTGCAGCGCGGCGAGCTTGTCGCGGCGGATCTGCAGGATCTCGGACAGGTCCTGCGCAGCCTCAGGCTGACGCATGTTTTCTTCACTCATAGCGAACCTCTGACGACCGCTTAACGGTTTTCCAGAGACAGGATCTGGAACTTCAGCTCGCCCGCAGGGGCGAGGATCGTCACGACGTCGCCGGCCTTGTGCCCGTGCAGGCCGCGGCCGACGGGAGAGTCGTCGGAAATGCGGTGCTGGCGGGGATTGGCCTCCTGGGAGCCGACGATCTCGTAGGTCTCCTCAAAGCCGTCCTCCAGATCGCGCACGCGCACGATGCTGCCCAGCGTAACCACGTCCTTCGGCGCATCGATCTCGATGTTGTCGACGATCTCGGCGTTCTCGATCAGGTCCTTCATCTCGGCGATCTTGGAGTAGAGCTTGCCCTGCTCGGTCTTCGCCTCGTCGTATTCGCTGTTCTCGCTCAGGTCGCCGAAGCTGCGGGCTTCCTTGATCTGCTCGGCCACTTCCTTCTCACGGACGGTCTCGAGATACTGGAGCTCCTGCTTGAGCTCCTCCAGACGCTCCTGACTCATGCGGTATCTGCTCATATTTGCCATGGTGATCTTCTCCTTTGATGGGCGATTTTAAAAGCAGCTCATTATAGCCCCTGCGGGGCTTCCTGTCAACTTGAAAATCCGGTGCTCAGACGCTCCAGCGCGGTGCGAAGCTGCGGGTCGGAGGCGTAGACTGCCATGCCGTTGCCCTCGTTGATCTCATCCAGCTCGGAGACGACGTTGTAGACGATGATGTCCGGCACGACGCCGAGGTTCTGCGAGATGTCAACGCGGGCGGGCGTCAGGAAGCTGCGGGTCGACAGGCGGATCGCGCTGCCGTCGGAGATCTCGATGGTCGACTGCAGCCTCGTTCTGCCGGCCGTGCGCTCGCCGATGACGGTTGCCGCGTTCAGCTCCTGCATGACGGCGGCAAAGATCTCCGCCTCGCCGTAGGTCTGTCCGTTGACAAGGATGCAGATATCCGTCTTCAGCGAGAGGTTGTCCGAGGTGAAGATCTCCTCGTTGCCCGCCTTGTCGCGCAGGACGAAAAGCTCGCCCTGCGGCAGCAGGTAATCCAGCGCCGTCTGCAGCTCATCCAGCAGACCGCCGGGATTGTCGCGCAGATCGATGACAAACTTGTCGACATGCTGGTCGAGCAGATCCTTGAAGGCCTTGACAATCGCCTCGCCGCTGCCGGCCTCGAAGCTCTCGACGCGGATATTCCCCGCGCCGGTGCGCTCGATCTTGTAGGAGACCGGATTGACGTAGGTGCGCTTGCAGTCGACAACCAGCGGATCGCTCTGGCCGGAGACCGTGACCTCGAAGCTCGTGTTCAGGCGGGAGCGGATCATCGTGCGGAATTCGTCCGCGTCCATGTTCTTCACGTCGATCCCGTCGATGGCGGTGATCAGCATGCCTGCGTTCAGGCCGCCTCTCGCCGCGGGAGAGTCGATGTTGACCATCGTGACCTGGAAGCCGGTGCTGCCCTGCTTGATCGTGGAGATCCCGGCGCCGGCCACCTCGTTGGTGGACGAGAGCTGGAAGGTCTTGTACTCGTCGGCCGTCATGTAGGTGCTCCAGCGGTCGCCGAGGCTGTTGACCATGGCCGCTGCGGCGGATTCGCCGAGCTGATCGCGGCTGACGTCGTTGATGTAGTATTCCTCGATCAGATCCTTGATCTCGATGTAGCGCACGGCCTCCGCGTAGTCCAGGTCGCCGCCCACGTCCCGCTTCATGTTGGACGAGGTGAGCATCCAGGCGGTGCCGATGCCGATGATCAGCAGGATCGCCACGGCGCGCAGCGAGATCTTCAGGCTGAAGAGCCGGTGCAGCGCACGGCCGAGGCCGATCAGAGCATTTTTCAAAAGGTTCAACATCTTCTTACCCCCGTTGATTCCATTTCAGCACGATAGCCGGGCAGCCCGAAAGGGCTGTCCGGCTGTCAGTCCGTGCTGGAAGACTGATGGTCTGTTTCTTATTCGCCGGCGTCCTCCGCATAGCTCAGGCCGGTAAAGCCGCCCACGACCTCCGGGTCGAGGCAGGTGTCGCCGTAGCGGATCTCGAAGTGCAGGTGCGGACCGGTGGCCCAGCCGGTGGAGCCGACATAGCCGATGGTCTGTCCCTTGGATACGCTGTCGCCGTAACTGACGGCAAAGGAGGACATGTGGCCGTACAGCGTGATGTAGCCGTTGCCGTGGTCGATCATGACGCAGTTGCCGTAGCCGCCGTTGTCGCCGCACAGGATGACCGTGCCGCTGTCGGAGGCGACGATCGCGGAGCCGTAGCCCGCGCCGATATCCATGCCGGAGTGATAGCGCCACTCGTTGAAGATCGGGTGGAAGCGGTTGCCCATGCGGCTGGTCACATAGTAGCAGCCGGGGCAGGGCCAGCCGAAGGAGCCGGTGCCGGTCGTTCCGACATAGGACTCGCCGGATCCGTCGCCTTCGCCGCCGGACTCTCCGCCGGTCGGCTTCTGGGACTCTTCACGCTGTCTGCGCGCTTCCTCTTCCCTTCTGCGGCGCTCCTCTTCTGCGGCGCGCTGGCGCTCGAGCTCGTCGACAAGAACGTCGATCTCGTGCTGCTTGGCCTGCTGCTCCTCGTCCAGCTCGTCGATCTCGGCCTGATAAGTCTGGATCTCCTCGATCAGCTGGTTGATGTGATCGGTGGCCTCCTGGATCTGGCGCTCAAGCTCCCGCTGCTCCTCCTGCAGGGCCTTCTGACGGGTCTCGAGGTCGGCTTTCACTTCCTCGTACTCCGTCTTGACCCGCTCGGTGTTCTCTCTGGCAGCGATGTAATCGTCCTTGAGATGCCGGTCGCTCTCCATGATCTCGCCGATATCGTCGACAGCCGCCAGAAGCCCGCTCAGATCGTTCGAGTTGAGAATCAGGGCGAGAAGATCAAACTCGCCGTTCTCCTCCATCGCACGCACACGGGTGCGGTAGCGGTCCAGCTGCTGCTCTTCAAGCGCGATCGCCTGATCCAGATCTTCGGCCTTCCGGAGGATCATTTCCTGGTACAGCTCGATCTCGCGGTTGTTGAGTTCGATCTGCTGCCTGGTGAACTCGTTCCTCTCATCCAGCGCGTGCTTGAGCTCGAGGATGCTGTTCTGCTTGCTCTCCAGGTCGTCGATGACGGCCTGCTTGGCCTCTTTCTCCTCGGCGATCGCATCCCGTTCCTTCTTCAGCTGCTCGATCTCCTCTTCCGTGACGGCAAAGGCGCTCGGAAGGAGGGTCGCAAGCAAACTGAGAATCATGATGATCACGAGGATCGTGGCGAATATTGTCTGCGTTTTTTTGTTCATGATCGTTACCCTGTGTTTCAGCAGTCGTAGTATGTGATCCCGGAGAAGTAATTGGCAGGATCCACGCGCGCGCCGTCGACAAATACTTCGAGGTGGCAGTGCGTGCCGGTCGCCCAGCCCGTCGCTCCGAGATATCCTATCGTCTGACCCTTGCTGACTATATCGCCCGCGCTGACTGCATAGCCGGACATATGGGCATAAAGGGTCTGCATGCCGTTTCCGTGGTCGATGATGATGCAGTTGCCGTAATTGCCGTACCATTCGGCCGTCACGACCGTGCCGTTGTCGCAGGCGACGATCGCTCCGCCGTCATGGCCGTAGCCGTCGATATCGATGCCGCTGTGGAAAGATTCCTCGCCGGTGATCGGGCTGATGCGCATGCCGTAACGGCTGGTTACCGTGTGACCGCTGGGAACCGGCCACTGCAGGCTGCCTGTCCCGATCGCGGAGGGAGGCGGCGTCTCTTCGGGTTCCGGGGTCTCTTCGGGAGGCGGCGTCTCTTCCGGCGCGGGGCTCTCCGACGGCTTCGGCGACTCTCCCGGCGCAGGCGTTTCCGCGGGTTTCGGCGTCTCCTCCGGCGCAGGCGTTTCCGCGGGTTCCGGCGTCTCCTCCGGCGCGGACGTGGGCTTCGGCGTCGCGGTCGGCTTCGGTGTCGCGGTCGGCTTCGGCATCGGCGTCGGCTTCGGCTTCTGGCGCTCCAGCTCGGCGATCAGTTCCTCGATGCGGCTCTCCGTCTCGAGTCTGGCGCGTTCGGCTTCCTCATAAGCCGCCTGCGCCGCTTCAATGTCGCCGTCGAGGCTGGCGATCAGATCGGTCGCCTCGCGGATCATTTCCTTCAGTTCTTCCTGCTCCTGAAGGAGCTCTTCCTCGCGCGCCTTCAGGTCGGCCTTTGCCGCTTCGTAGTCGGCCAGTGCCTTTTCGTGATTTTCCCGTGCGGTCCGGTAGGATTCCTCGAGCCGGCGGTCCGCCTCCATGATCCTGCTGACGTCGTCGATCGCGGTCAGCAGCTCGGAGAAGCTGCCGGCGTTGAGGAGGATCGAAAGGATGTCGTAGCCTCCGTTCTCCTCCATCGCCCGGACACGGACGCGGAACAGACGCATCTGCTCCTCTTCGACCGTTTTGGCCTCCGCCACGTCTTTTTCCTTTTCGGCCACAAGGTCGCTGTACAGCTTGATCTGACGGCTGATCAGCTCAAGCTGCTCGAGCGCGATGGTGTTCCTCTCGTCAAGAGCCTCTTTCTGCTCCAGGATGCTGGCTTTCTGCTCTTTCAGTTCGTCGATCTTTTTCTGACTTTCCTGTTCCTTTTCCGCCAGCTCGTTGCGTTCCTCCTGGAGCCTGTCGATTTCCGCCTGCGTCACCGCTTTGGCCGAAAACGGCAGAACAAGGAGGACCATGAGGACCACCGATATGAAAATGGCTATCTTCCTGTGCTTCATAGTGCCCTCCCGCGAGCACGCAAAGGCTGTTATACCTTCAGATAATTCTTGATGGCGTTGACGCCGCCGAACACGCCGACAAAGATGCTCGCCACCATAAAGGCCACAAACACCGGCAGCGCGATGTTCTGTAAGGGGATGAGCTGGAACCAGTTCTCGGACATCGGGGATACGATGCGCTCCGTGACCAGATGATACAGCCCCATCTCTGCCGCGAAAGCCAGACCGCCGCCGAGGATGCCGAGGATCAGGCCCTCGATGATGAAGGGCATGCGGATGAAGTGGTTCGTCGCGCCGACCATCTTCATGATCGCGATCTCCTCCCTGCGGTTGAAGGTCGCAAGCTTGATGGTGTTGGACATGATGAAAATCGAAATAAAGGCAAGGATCGCAATGAGCACCAGCGAAATGATCGTCACCACGTTGCTGATCCTGACGATGATCTTGGCGTTTTCCAGGTTCGCGTTGACCTTGGCGATGCCCGGCGTTGCCTCGAGGCTTGCCTTGATCTGCGGCATCAGGGACTGATCGTCGATCTGGATCTCATAACGGTGGCGCAGCCAGGTCTCGTCGACGCCCTCCATCATGTCCTCGGAGTAATCGTCCTTGAAGTTGTCCAGCGCTTCCTGCCTGGTGATAAACCTGACGCTGCTGACATTGTCGATCTTTTCAAGCTCAGGCTGGATCGCGCGGGCTTCTTCCTCGCTGAGAGTCTCGTCCACATAGGCCATGATCTCATTGCGGTTCTCGATCTTGTTCATCATCCGGTGAATGTTCAGCGTCAGCAGCGCGACGCTGCCCATGATGATGAGGCAGGCCATGATGATCGTGACCGAGGCGAAGGACATGAACCCGTGCGTCGTGATGCTGCGGAAGCCCTCACGAATCAAATAACCGCTTCTACTCAATCTCATAGCTGAAATACCCATCCATTCCGTCGCTGGTCACACGGCCGCCCTCGATGGCGATGACGCGCTTGGAAAAGGCGTTGACCAGTTCCTTCTCGTGAGTGACGACCAGGATCGTGGTCCCCATCTCGTTGATTTTTTCAAACAGAAGCATCAGCTCCAGGCTTCGTACCGGGTCAAGGTTGCCGGTGGGCTCGTCCGCGATGACCATCCGGGGATTGTTGACCAGCGCGCGGGCGATGGCCACGCGCTGCTGTTCGCCGCCGGACAGCTCGTTCGGCATCCGCTTCTCGCGGCCCTCCAGTCCGACCAGCTCCAGGACCTCGGGCACGCGCTTTTTGATCTGCCGGTGCGGCGCGCCGACGACGCGCATCGCAAAGGCCACGTTGTCGTAGACGTTCATGTTCTCGATCAGGCGGTAATCCTGGAAGATCGCGCCGATCGTGCGGCGCATCTTGGGGAGCTTGCGGCGGCGGATCGTGCGCATATTGAAGTCGTTGACGATGATCTCTCCGGCGTCGGGGCGGATCTCGCCGGTGAGCAGCTTCATCACGGTCGTTTTGCCGGAACCGGAAGGACCGACAAGGAAAACGAATTCCCCTTCCTTGATGCTCATGCTCACGTCGTCGAGCGCAACCGTGTCGCTGCTCTGATAGACGACCTTGACGTTCTTCATTTCGATCATGAAACTGCTTCCTCCCTCGGGAAAAGTGGGAAAAGGCCGGACGGCTCAGAATCTGTTGCTGTTGAGAGAATCCAGATACTGCTTGACCATCATGGCCACCTTGAAGACGATGGCGTGGTCAAACTCCCGCAGGTCGAGTCCGGTGATCTTCTTGATCTTTTCCAGACGGTAGACCAGCGTGTTGCGGTGGACATAGAGCTTGCGCGAGGTCTCGGAGACGTTCAGGTTGTTTTCGAAAAAGCGGTTGATCGTCTCGATCGTGTCCTCGTCCAGGGTCTCGATGGGGCTCTTTTTGAAGACCTCGTTCAGGAACATCTCGCACAGGGTCGTCGGCAGCTGGTAGATGATACGGCCGAGTCCCAGGCTCTCATAGTTGACGATGCTCTTGTCGCTGTCAAAGACGCGGCCGACCTCGATGGCCACCTGCGCCTCCTTGTAGCGGTCCGCCAGCTCGCGGAGATGGTTGGCCTCGGTGCTGATGCCGATCACGCACTGCACGCCGAGCTCTCTCTGCAGGGTCTTCTCGATGTTGCGCGCGACCTCCAGCATCTCCTCGCCGTTGTCAGCGCCGCTGCCGCCCTTGATCAGTACCAGGTCGGACTCGTTGATATTAATGACGAAATCATGCTGCCGGTCGGGGAAGAGCCGCTGCAGCAGCTCCATCGCGGCCACGTCGGGATTCGTCATCTGACGCACCAGCAGAACGGTGCGCGGCTCGTCGGTGACGAAGTGCAGCTCCTTGGCGCGGACATAGACGTCGCCCGGCAGGATGTTGTCGGAGATAATGTTCTTCAGGAAAGCGATCTTATTGTGCTTTTCCTCATAATTTTCCTTCGCCTCGTTGAAGGCGACGGCGGCCAGCGCGCAGATCATGCGGCCGAGCGAATCGCTGCCGTCGGCAAAGGCGATGAAGTCCACGTTCTGCCCGGAGAAGACGAGCGGGCAATAATAGCGGGAGCCCAGAAGGATGGGGCGGTCCGCCCCTTCCAGCTCCTTCAGACGGAATTCCCCGAGCCGGGAACCGATCAGCGCCAGCTCACTGGATGCAACGACATAGCCCTGCTCGTCGACGACGCCGACGGAACGGTCCAGGCTGTCCTTCATCTGGGTGATCACATTTTGAAAAATTCTGCTGGACATGGAACTTCCTCCCCTGCGATATGTGTAAAAGCAACAAAGGTATTTTCGTGAGTGGCTCCTATCATACCGCAATCTTCTGTGAATTTCAATAGAAATTTCATCAGTTTTTTGTTAAATTTTTTAGAAATGTGATCATTCCGTCAAATTTGTGTAAGAATTTTGAGGGGTTTTTTTACTTTCTGCCTATGAACACAGTGCACAATTCCTCTTCCGTCAGTGCGCGGACAGCGCCGGGTTCCAGCGTTTTGTCCAGCTCCAGACCGCCGACAGAGAGGCGGCAGAGGCGTCGAACCGGCTTTCCGCGGGCCGCCAGCATCCGTTTGACCTGGTGGTATTTCCCCTCCTGCACCGTCACATAACAGCTGCTCCCGCCGCTGCACTCGAGCTCTGCGGGCAGGCAGCGCGTCCCGTCTCCGAGCACGAGCCCCTCGCGGAAGGCCGCGGCGTCCGTTTCGTCGGGGACGCCGTCCACTTCGGCGAGGTAGCGCTTCCGGATCCCGCTTTTCGGCGCGGCGACACGGTGGGAAAAGTCCCCGTCGTCCGTTAAAATCAGCAATCCTGCGGTATCCTTGTCAAGTCGCCCGACCGGGAAAAGCCCGAGTTTACGCAGCTCAGGGGGCAGAAGATCGAGCACCGTCCGCTGCGAACGGTCCTCGGTAGCGGTAATGACGCCTTCCGGCTTGTTCATCATGTAATAGTGATACCGGGTGTAAATAAGCGGCCTGCCGTCGAGCTCGACGCAGGCAAGCGCGGGATCCAGCTTCTGTTCGGGGCGCAGCGCCATCGCTCCGTCGACCGTGACGCGGCCCGACCGGAGCAGCTCCTTCACCTCGCGGCGCGAGGCGATACCGAGATCAGAGAGATATTTGTCCAGTCGCAGAAGCGCCATCGGTTATTCCTCAAATTTCAAACAGGTTAATTTTTGTCATAATTATGTAAACATTATACACCAAGTTTGTAAGAATTGGAATCAACAAACTGCACAAAATTCTTGACTCCAATTTGTAACATTTTGATACATTTCCCGGTAAAAAGGACATGATTCCGTCAGCTCCGGCATATCGTATCACGAGGTGAGAATAAATGCGCGAAAAAACGGCAGAAAATCAACGAAAGAAAGCCCGGCTGATCCTGTTGGGCGCTGCGCTGCTGCTCGCGGCGCTGCTGCTGATCCCTCGGCTTGTCGGAAAGACCGAAAAAACCGCGGAAAGCGCGGAGGACCGCCTGGCTTTTCTCGCGTCGCTGGGCTGGGAGGCCGACCCTGAAAGCGAGGAGACGCGCCCGGTCACGATCCCCGACTGCGCAGAGGGGGCGATGGCCTCCTACAACGAGCTCGTCAAGCGCGGCGGCTATGATCTGAGCTCCTTTCAGGGCCAAACGGTCGACATGTTTCAGTACCGCCTGCTCAACTATCCGGGAACGGAGCAGACGGTCTATGCGACGCTCTATGTTTCGGACGACCGGGTGATCGGCGGCGACATCCACAGCGCCGCGCTCGATGGCTTCATCCACGAGCTGCGGGCGAGGGAATAAAAAACGGGGAACCGCCGCGGGCGGTTCCCCGTTTTGCTGCGTGTTTTACTTGTCGGCCTCGGACGGCGTGACCGGCGTCAGATGGGCCAGCACGCCGATCTGAAGGCTTGCAAGGATCTCGTCGAGCTCGGCCCGGTGCGCGTCGATCTGCGTCTGCGGCGCATTGATCTGCAGCGTGAACTGATCCGGGCTCGCAGGCAGGATCAGCGTCTGCCAGACCATGTCCGAATTCTCTTCGGCGGCAAGCGTCGCCTTCATGCCGTTCGGGAGCGTCAGCTCCTCAAAGCTCACGCCCGTGCCGCACATGCCGAAGACGTCCCAGTATACGGCGCGGATCTCGAAGTCGCCGGTTGGCGCTTTCAGCAGGATGCTGTGCTGCCCGTAAGCGGCGCCCTCATCGACCCAGGTCCAGCCCTCCGGCAGCGTCAGGCGCAGGTAGCTGTCCAGTCCGTCGAGCGTTACCGTGCTGTCGACGGGCTCGCCTGTCGTTTCCTCCGTCGCCGGGATCTCCGTTTCCGGCGCGGCCGTTTCCTCCGTCGCTTCGGGCGCGGCGGGCGCTTCCGTCTCGGGCGGCTGCGTATCGGTCGGCTGGCCGGCCGTCCCCTGCGCGCCGCAGGCGCTCAGGAGCAGCAGGGCCAGCAGGATCGGGATCAGTTTTTTCATATCGACGCCTCCCTGTGTTTCGTTCTGTTATCTCTGACGACAGCCGGGAGAAAAAGTTTCATGAAAAAACCCGCGCCATAAGGGACGCGGGTTTAAAATCATGCGCTTTCCTGTTCGGCCCTGATCTTGGCCAGCTCCTGCTCCTCGAGCACGCGGTAGGCCACCTTGCCGACGAGGGTCTTCGGCATGTCGTCCCGGAACTCGATGTCGTAGGGCATGGCGTATTTCGCGACGTACTTGCGGCAGTGGGCCAGAAGCTCCTCTTTGGTCTCTTCCGTGGCGGGCACGCCGACCGCCAGCTTGACGAAGGCCTTGACCTTCTGCATCTTGTAGGCGTCCGGCACGCCGATCACGCAGCTCATCTGCACCTTGTCGTTGGCGTCGAGGATGTTTTCGATCTGCGCGGGATAGACGTTGTAGCCGGAGGTGACGATCATGCGCTTGGCGCGGCCCTTGAAGAAGATGAAGCCCTCCTCGTCCATGATGCCGAGGTCGCCGGTATAGACCCAGGTGAGGCCGTCGGCATGGCGGCGCAGGGTCTGCGCGGTCTCCTCCGGGTGCTTCATGTACTCCTTCATCACCGTGGGCCCGGCGAGCAGGATCTCGCCCTCCTCGCCGTAGGGCAGCTC
>JAFZQE010000081.1 GCA_017552325.1 Oscillospiraceae bacterium | reverse complement strand
TCTGAGGCAGACATAGTGCGGCGGGAGGGAGTTGACCTCCGTGATGCCGGACATGAAGGCCACGATCGAGGAGCCGACGCTGCCGCGGCTGCCGACCAGGTAGCCGTTTTCCAGCGAGTTCTGCACCAGCTTCTGGGCGGACATGTAGATCACGTCGTAGTTGTGGTCGAGGATGGTGTTGAGCTCGACGTCGACGCGGTTTTTGACGATATCGGGCGGGTTCTCGCCGTAGATGCGGTGCATCTTGCCGTAGACCAGCTCGCGCAGGTCCTCGGCCGAGTGCTCGATCTTCGGCGGGAAGAGTTCCTTCGGCAGCAGCTCGATCTGCTCCACCTGGTCGGCGATGGCGCGGGTGTTCGTGATGACGACCTCTTTGGCCGTCTCCTCGCCCAGATAGGCAAACTCCTGCAGCATCTCCTCGGTATTCCGGAAGTAGATCGGGCAGCTCCGGTCGGCGTCGGAGAACTTCTTGGCGGCCTGCAGGATCTTCCGCAGCTGCTCGTCCTCCGGGTCGAGGAAGTGCACGTCGCTGGCGGCGATGACGGGCTTGCCGAGCTTTTTGCCCAGCGCGAGGATCGTGCGGTTGTAGTCCTGCAGGACGGTCTCGTCCTTGACGCGGCCGTTTTCGACGAGGAAGGCGTTGTTGCAGATCGGCTGGATCTCGAGGTAGTCGTAGAAGGAGGCGATCTTCTCCAGCGTGCGGCGGTCCTCGCCGCGCATGACCGCGCCGTAGAGCTCGCCCATGCCGCAGGCCGAGCCGACCAGCAGGCCCTCGCGGTGCTGCAGCAGCAGGCTCTTCGGGATGTTCGGCGTGCGGTGGAAGTACTTGAGATAGGACTGGGAGATCAGCTCGTAGAGGTTCTTCAGTCCCTTCCGGTCCTTCACGAGCAGGATCATGTGCCAGGTCTTCGCCGCGTCGGTGCGGCGCAGCGCGTGGTAGACCGTCTCGACGTCGTCGAGCGTGCTCGCGCCCTGCGCGGCCAGCATCGGCAGGAACTTCGCCATGATGCGGGCCACGACCATCGCGTCGTCCGAGGCGCGGTGGTGATTGAACTTCGGCAGCTCGAGGTGGTTGGAGACGACGTCGAGCTTGAAGCGCTTCAGCTCCGGCAGCAGGGCCTGGCTGAGCGCGAGGGTGTCCAGGAAGACGGGGCTGAATCTGATGTGGCTGCGCCGGGCCGCGGCGTTCATGAAGCCGACGTCGAAGTGCGCGTTGTGCGCGATCAGCGGCCGCTCGCCGGCGAATTCCATGAAGCGGCGCAGCGCCTCGTCCTCGTCCGGGGCCTCCGCCACGTCGCTGTCGCGGATGCCGGTCAGCTCCGTGATGTTGGGCGGGATGGGCCGGTGCGGGTTGACGAAGGTGTTGAACTCCCTCTTGATCTCGCCGCCGGCGAAAATCACCGCGCCGATCTCGGTCATGCGGTCGTCCTGGGCGTTGAGGCCGGTGGTCTCGATGTCGAAGGCCACGAACTCTCCGTCCAGCGGATGGCGGGACTTGCCCATGACGGCGCTGTTGCCGTCCATATCATTATAATAGTAGGCCTCGAGACCGTAGATGATCTTGACGCCGTGCTTTTTACCGGCCTTCCACATGTCCGGGAAGGCCTGGGCCACGCCGTGGTCTGTGACGGCCAGGGCGGGCATGCCCCAGGCGGCCGCGCGCTTGACGGCGGCGGCGGGATCGGTCAGCGCGTCGAGCGCCGAGAAGCGGGTGTGCAGGTGCAGCTCCACGCGCTTTTCCGGGGCGTTGTCCGGGCGGACGGTCTTTTTGCCGCGGACGATGTTCTTCGGGTCGAGCACCATGTCGTCCTCGAACTTGTTGTAGGTGATCTCGCCCTGGACGGTCAGATGGTCGCCTTCCTTCACCTTGTCGATGACGCTGCGGTCTTCCTCCGGTCGCATGAAATGCGAGACGCGGACCGTGCTCGTGCGGTCGGTGAGGTCGAAGGCCAGCACCGAGGAGCCCTTTCTGGTCGTGCGGCTGGCGACGCAGACCACGTCGCCCTCCACGGTCACACGGCCGGACTCAAGGGTCAGCGTCTCCATTTTCGCAGGGTTCTGTTTGATCGAGCGGCCGAAGAGCAGCTCGCCCTTCGGCGCTGCGGTCTTCGGCGCGCCGGAGGCGAAGGGCTGCAGGCCCGGCTTCGGCGCGGGCGCGGGATAATCCGCGTGCAGCACGACGCTCCGCAGGCCGTAGTCCTCCCGGATGCAGGCGCAGAGCGCCTCCTCCTCCACCGGGGAGGGCATGGCGGGAAACCAGGCGCGGAGCTCAAGACTGCGCTCGGCAATATTGACCTGCACGTCGAGGATATAGGCTTTTTCCAGTCCGCCGCAGCTGTCCCTGCGCGGGGCGCAGCCGGGAAAGACCGTCAGAAAGGGGGTATGTTCGGTCATGGAAAGTATCCTTTTTAATTCGGAATTAGGAATGCGGAATTCGGAATTACTCGCTCTCGATCAAGGCCGTCAGGCGGTCGCACAGCTCCTCATACGGGTAGGTGCCCAGCACCTGTCCCTTTTTGAACAGCAGGCCCTTGCCCCTGCCGCCCGCGACGCCGTAGTCGGCCTCGCGCGCCTCGCCCGGGCCGTTGACGACGCAGCCCATCACGGCCACGGTGATATCCCGGTCGAGCCCCTGCAGACGACGCTCGACCTCCTCGGCCAGGCCGATCAGGTCGATCTCGGTGCGCCCGCAGGTCGGGCAGGAGACGAGCTTCACGCCGCCGTGGCGCAGACCCGCCGCCTTCAGGATCGCGATCCCAGTCTTTACTTCCTCGATGGGGTCGGCGGTCAGCGAGACGCGCAGCGTGTCGCCGATGCCCTCGCTGAGCAGGGTCCCGATGCCGACGGCGGACTGGATCGTGCCGTTCCAGGCGGTGCCGGTCTCGGTCACGCCCAGATGCAGCGGATAGGGGAAGCGCTCGGCCGCGAGGCGGTAGGCCGCGATCGTCAGCGGCACCTGCGAGCACTTGAGCGAGAGGCAGATGTCGTCGAAGTCAAAGCGGTTCAGGAGCTCGACGTGGCCCTCCGCGCTCTCGGCCAGGGCCTCGGCGCAGGGATGGCCGTACTTTTCCAGCAGGCGCGGCTCGAGGCTGCCGGCGTTGACGCCGATGCGGATCGGGATTTTCTTTGCGCGGCAGGCCGCGGCGACGGCTTTCACGTTTTCCTCTCCGCCGATGTTGCCCGGGTTGATGCGGATCTTGTCGATCCCCCGCTCGGCGCAGAGCAGCGCCAGCCGGTAGTCGAAGTGGATGTCCGCCACCAGCGGAACGTTCACCTGCGCCTTGATCGCGTCGATCGCGCGGGCGCTCTTCTCGTCCGGCACGGCCAGGCGCACGATCTCGGCGCCCGCCGCCTCCATCGCGCGGATCTGCGCGACGGTGGCCTCCACGTCCCAGGTCTTGGTGTTGCACATGGTCTGCACGCTCACCGGCGCGCCGCCGCCCACGGGCAGGCCGCCGACCATGATCTGTTTCGTCTGTTTTCTTTCGGTCATCTCGTCACCAGCGTAAAGATGTCATGGAACATCACATAGGCCATCAGCGCCAGCAGCAGAACCAGTCCGGCGCCGTGGATATAGATCTCGATCCTGGGGTTGAGCTTTCTGCGCGTGACGGCCTCGATCGCCGTCCTCACCAGCAGGAGGAAGATGCGCCCGCCGTCGAGCGCGGGGATGGGCAGCATGTTCATCACGGCGAGGTTCACCGCGATGAAGGCACCGAAGTTGAAGATCATCGCGAGGCCGCCGGCCGTCGTCGTCTGCTTCGCGCTCTCCTCGGCCATGATGTCCACGATCTGCACCGGCCCGGCCAGATCGTTGACCCCGGCCTCGCCGTGGACCAGCATGCCGAGGCTCTCCCAGACGAGGCCCGTGTAGTATTTGGTCGTGTCCCAGGCCTCGGCCAGGTTCTCGCCGAAGTTTCCTTCGACGTAGCCGGCAAACTTGAAGCCGAAGAGCGGCGTATCATAGCCCTCGTACATCCGGCGCTCCATCACGAAGTCGTGAAGCTCCACGCGGCGGCCGTCGCGCTCCAGCACGAAGTCGTAGCTGCCCTCCTCGCCGAGCAGCTCCCTTGCCTCGGGATAGGTCTCGATCTCCTGCCCGTTGATGGCGAGGATGCAGTCGCCCACCTGCAGGCCCTCGGCGCTCTCGTAGGGGCAGCCCGCCATGAACTCACCGATCACCGGAAGCTCGCGCGTGTTCGGCACGGTGCCGGTCGCAAACTGCAGGATCAGCACGATCAGAAAGCCGAGCAGGAAGTTGTTGAAGCTTCCGGCGGCCAGGATGATCAGCTTTTTCCACAGCTTCTGATTGCTGAAGGCGCGCGGGTCGTCCGACTCTCCGTCCTCGCCGGTCATCGCGCAGTAGCCCCCGATGGGGATCGCGCGCAGCGAGTACAGGGTCTCGCCCTTTTTCCTTTTCCAGAGCGCCGGCCCCATGCCGATGGCATATTCCTCGACCCGCACGCCGCAGAGCTTGGCGGCCGTGAAGTGGCCGAGCTCGTGTACGGCGATCAGCACGCCGAAGATCAGGATGGCGAGGATCACATACAAAACAATCATTCGCTGAAATGCTCCCTTACAAATGCTCTGGCCGCCTCGTCCGCAGCCAGGATGGTTTCCAGATCCGCGTTCCGCACCGCGCCGATCGCGGCGACGGCGCCGGCCGCGGCGTCGTAAATGCGGTTGTAGCCCAGGCGGCGCCGCAGGAACAGGTGTACCGCCGTCTCGTTGGCCGCGCTCATCACGCAGGGCGCGGTGCCGCCGGTCTTCGCGCAGTCCATCGCCAGGCGCAGGCAGGGCATGTTCTCGAGATCCGGCTCCTCAAAGCTCAGATCCCGCAGCTTCCGGAAGTCCAGCCGCTCGAAGGGCGAGGGCCGGCGCTCCGGCCAGGTCAGCGCGAGCTGGATCGGCAGGCCCATGTCGGGCACGCCGAGCTGCGCGATCACCGTGCCGTCGACGAGCTCCACCATAGAGTGTATGACGCTCTGCGGGTGGATGACAACCTGAATGTCCTCCGGGCGCACGGCGAAGAGGTGCATCGCCTCGATGAATTCGAGGCCCTTGTTCATCAGGGTCGAGCTGTCGACCGAGATCTTGGCGCCCATGCTCCAGTTCGGGTGCCGCACGGCCTGCTCGGGCGTGACGTCCTCCAGCTCCGCGCGCTTTCTGCCGCGGAAGGGGCCGCCGGAGCCGGTGAGCAGGATCTTGCTCAGCTCGCCCTTCCCCCGCCCGGCCAGGCACTGGAAAATGGCCGAGTGCTCGGAGTCGACGGGGACGATCTCCGCCCCGGTCTCTGCCGCGCGGCGCATGACCAGCTCGCCCGCGCAGACGAGGGTCTCCTTGTTGGCCAGCGCGATGCGCTTTTTCGCTTCGATCGCGGCCAGCGTCGGCCGCAGACCGACCGAGCCGGACATGGCCGTCACCACGCAGTCGCTCTCCGCGAGCGTGGCGGCCTCGATGAGGCCATCCATGCCCGAGCCGACGCGTATCGGCGTGTCGGCTACGGCGATCCGGAAGGCTTTCGCTGCCTCCTCGTCGTAGACGGCGACGTATTTCGGCATGAAGCGGCGGGCCTGCTCCTCGAGCCGGTCGATCTGCCGCCCGGCCGTCAGCGCGGCGACGGGCAGGCCGAGATGCGCGGCCGCGGCCAGCGTCTGCCGGCCGATCGAGCCGGTGCTGCCGAGAACGGAAATGGCTTGTACCATATAATCACCTTCCAAATAGGCTCCCCTGCAAGGGGAGCTGTCCGGCCGAAGGCCGGACTGAGGGGTCGCCCCGTCCTGCACAAACTCACGGGGCGCGGCTGTCCGGCCGAAGGCCGGACTGAGGGGGCAAACCCCTCCGCCCCGGTGTCTGCACCGGGGCACCTCCCCTTTCAGGGGAGGCTTTAAACACGCAGCGTTTTCAGATAGGCCTTATGCTCGTCCGTCACGCGGAAGCTCTCGATCGCCTTCTGGATCGTCTTGTTGTGCGTCCAGGGCTCGAGCCGGCGCTCCTCCAGCACGGGCAGCGCCGCCTCGTACTGCTTGGCCAGGGCCGTGGCGAAGTACCAGGCCTGCATCATTTTGACGTAGTAGTCCTCGCCGCGCGTCTGCGCCGCCCAGTCGAGCTGCTCGGGCGAAAAAGCCTCGTTCAGGAAATAGGTCATCAGCATCTCCAGCCCGAAGCGGCGGACGTAGGGCTTTTCGTCGGCCAGCCAGCGCGGGATCTCCTTGAGCAGCTCGGTTTTATGCCGGGCAAAGGGCTTCGGACGCAGCGTGTCGCAGACCGACCAGCTGTCCACGAAGGGCAGAAAGCGCTCCAGCGCGGCGAGCGAGGCCTCATAGTCCCGCACTTCGTTTAGCAGCAGCGCGTGCAGCAGGTTCTCCTCGAACAGCTCGTGCGGCAGCTCGTCCAGAAAGCGCGCAGCCTCCTCCGTGCCGCGGAGCGCCTTGGTCAGCTTCCGCAGATCCGGAAAGCGCGCGCCGAGGATGCTCTCCGGCGCGATGTTGGGGACGAGACGCGCCAGAAAGGCGGCGTTTTTCTCATCCCGCAGCTTCAGCAGTTCGTCGCGGACGTCCATCGACCCTACCCCGTTCTTCTAAAAACTAAAATCTATAAACTAAAAACTACCGTACCCGGCCGTAGCGCCGGTCGCGGCTCTGATAGGCGGCGATGGCCTTGTCGAGCTCGGCCTCGTCAAAGTCCGGCCACAGCACGTCGGTGAAGTAAAACTCCGCATAGGCGCACTGCCAGAGCAGAAAATTGGAGATCCGCTGCTCGCCGCCCGGACGGATCAGCAGATCGGGATCCGGGATGCCGGCGGAGTCCAGATAGGAAGAGAAGACTTCCTCGGTCAGCTCCCCGGCGCGGCCGCATGAAAAATCCGCCGCATAGCGGCGCGCGGCCCGGAGGATCTCGTCCCGGCCGCCGTAGTTGAGGCAGATATTGGCCTGAAAGCCCTCATAGCGCTGCGAGATCTCGTCGGTCTTCGCCACGAGCGCGCGCAGCTCCGGGCTGAGCGCCTCAAGGTCGCCGAAGACCTTCATGCGGATGTGATCCCGCTCCATCGTGTCGATCGCCTCGTGCAGATAGCGGCCGAGCAGCTTCATGATCGTGCCGACCTCGTCCTCCGGGCGGCGCCAGTTCTCGGTGGAGAAGGCGTAGACCGTCAGATAGTCGATCCCGCGGTTCTTGCAGGCCGTGGCGATCTTCCGGAAGGTCTCCGCGCCGACCGCGTGACCTGCGGTGCGGGGCAGGCCGCGTTTCCTGGCCCAGCGGCCGTTGCCGTCCAGAATGACGGCAATATGACGGGGAAGGGGCGCAGCCCCCTCCCCCGCCGTTTTGGTCCTGTTGTCGTCCGCCATCAGATCTCCGTCAGCTCTTTTTCCTTGCGCTCGGTGATCTTGTCGATCTCCTTGATGAAGTCGTCGGTCAGCTTCTGGATGTCCTTCTCGGCGATCTTGTAGTCGTCCTCGGTCATCTCGGAGGCCTTCTGCTGTTTCTTGAATTTCTCGATCGCATCGCGGCGGATGTTGCGGATCGCGACCTTGGACTCCTCGCCGTATTTCTTGGTCTGCTTGACGAGGTCCTTGCGGCGCTCCTCGGTCAGCGGCGGGAAGACCAGGCGGATCGCGCGGCCGTCGTTCTGGGGATTGATGCCCAGGTCGGAGGCCAGGATCGCCTTTTCGATGCTCTTGAGCACGCTGTGATCCCAGGGGGCGATGATCAGCGAGCGGGGATCGGGCGTGGCGATGGTCGCCATCTGCTGGATCGGGGTCGGCACGCCGTAGTATTCCACATAGATCTGGTCGAGCACGGCGGCGTTGGCGCGGCCGGCGCGGATGGTGGCCAGCGTGGTCGTTAGGGCCTCGCAGGTCCTGGTCATTTTGTGTTCGAATTCCTTGTAGTCAGACATGATGCAGCCTCCTCTGATTTTATCGTCAAAAATAGTATTTCAAGATACTGACGTGCCGATCTTCTCGCCGTGCAGCACGCGCAGGATGTTGTCCGGCTCGGCCAAAGCGAAGACCTCGACCGGGATGCGGTTGTCCATCGCGAGGCTCGTCGCCGTGCTGTCCATCACCGCCAGGCGGCGGGCCAGCACTTCTTCGTAGCTGATCGCGTCGAACTTCACGGCCTCGGGGTTCTTGCGCGGGTCGTCGCTGTAGACGCCGTCGATGTTCTTGGCCAGCAGGATCGCGTCGGCCCCGATCTCCAGCGCGCGGAGCACCGAGGCGGTGTCCGTGGAGAAGAAGGGGCTGCCCGTTCCGCAGGCGAAGAGGACGATCTGCCCGTCCTCGAGGTATTCGATGCTCTTGCGCACGTCGTAGCGCTCGCCCACGCCCTGGATGTCCACGGCGGTCATGACGCGCGCCCTCGCGCCGAGCTGCTTGAAGACGTCGCAGACGGCCAGGCAGTTCATCGCGGTGGCCAGCATGCCCATCCGGTCGGCGCTGACGCGCTCGACCTTCCCCGCGCCGTCCTTGACGCCGCGCCAGAAGTTGCCGCCGCCGATCACGATGCCGACCTGCACGCCCTGCCCGACGGCTTCCTTCACCGTCCGGCAGACGCGGCTGACGACCTCGAAGTCGAAGCCGGTCTTCTTTTCTCCGGCCAGTGCCTCGCCGCTGATTTTAATGAGAACCCGCTTGTAAACAGGCCCGTCCATGAGGATCCCCTCCCTGTCCTATCCATATTCCGTTTAATCTTACCACAGCATGGCCGTTTTGACAATTCCCAAATGACAAATTGTGCCCGCCCCTCCGGTGTATGATACCCACATGCCGATCATCTATGTCGACCGCCTGTTCCTGCTGAACCTTACGATCGATTATCTGCTTTGCCTGCTGTCGGCCCGGGTCTGCGGCCTGGTGCTGAAGCGGGGGCGCTACGTCCTCGCGGCGCTGCTCGGCGCGCTCTACGCGATTCTGACGCTGCTGCCGGGCTTTTTGTTCCTCGCCGGCCGGGCCGGAAAGCTCGGCGCTGCGCTGCTGATGGCGCTGATCGCCTACGGCGGGGAGCGAAAGCCGCTGCGCTGCGGCGCGGTGTTCCTCTGCGTGTCGGCGGCCTTCGGCGGCGGGCTGTACGCGCTGTCGGCGGCAGGCGGACGGCCGGTCTTCGATCCGCGGGTGCTGATCCTATCCTTCGCGCTCTGCTACGCGGGGCTGCGGCTGCTGTTTTACGGGCGGGCGAAGCTCCCCGATCAGCCGCGGGCGGAGATCTGTGTCCGCCTCGGCGGGCGGGAGAGCCGCTTCATGGCCCTGCTCGACAGCGGCAACCGCCTCTGCGACCCGGCGACCGGCGCGGCGGTCATGCTCGCCTGCCCGCACGCGCTCGAGGCGCTGTTCCCGGGCGTCGATCTCGGGCTCGACGCCGTATCGCTCGCCGCGCAGCCCGCCCTGGCCGGGCGCTTCCGGCTGATCCCCTACCGCGCCGTCGGCGCAAGCGGGCTGCTGCCGGTCTTCCGGCCGGAGGCGCTCAGCGTCGCGGGCGAGGAGCGGCAGGATCTGCTCGTGGCCGTCTCCCTAGCCGCGCAGGGCGAGGGCTTCGAGGGGATCGTATAGCCTCCCCTGTCAGGGGAGGGGGACCGCGCCTGCGCGGTGGAAGGGTTCACTATCTCTGATCACTCAATAAGGAGGTTTTTTATGCTCTGCAAACCGCAGATCCTGTTTCTGAAGGATCGCATCCTCTCGATCCTCGGTCTGGAGCCGCCGCCGCTTTTTTACCTCGGCGGCAGCGTCACCCTGCCGCCGCCCCTGGACCGCGCCGCGGAGGAGGCCGCCGTCGCCGCGCTGGAGGCCGGCGATGAAAACGCCCGGCGCAGGCTGATCGAGCACAATCTCCGGCTGGTGGTCTACATCGCCCGGCGCTTCGAGAACACCGGCATCAACCTGGAGGATCTGATCTCGATCGGCACGATCGGCCTGATCAAGGCCGTCAACACCTTTCAGTCCGGCAAAAACATCAAGCTGGCGACCTACGCCTCGCGCTGCATCGAAAACGAGATCCTGATGGTGCTGCGCAAAAACAGCAGCCAGCGCAGCGAGCTGTCGATCGACGAGCCGCTCAACACCGACTGGGACGGCAACGAGCTGCTGCTCTCGGACATCCTCGGCACTGACGAGGACGAGGTCTCGCGCCCGCTCGAGGACGACGCCGACCGGCAAATGCTGATGGAGGCGATCAACGGCCTGTCCGCGCGCGAGCGGGACATCATCCTGCTGCGCTTCGGCCTGCCGGACGGGCGGGAGTACACGCAGAAGGAGGTCGCGGACCGGATGGGCATCTCGCAGAGCTACATCAGCCGCCTCGAAAAGCGCATCATCGAGCGCCTCCGCCGCGACATGCTGAGGCAGATGGAAGTGTAGGCATAAGTGCTTAGCGCTTAGTGCTTAGTTTTTCATAAACGCAGACGGCTTTGCTTGTTTTCCGCCCGGGGCTGTGATATGATACGGCCAGAAAAAAACCGGAGGAGGGTCGAACATGAGCAAGCTGCGCAAGGCTGCATGGACGCTGCTGAAGATCGCCGTCGTTATTCTGCTGCTGCTTGGGAGCCTTTATCTGCTGTCCCGGCCATGGTACTACCGACTCGGCTATTTCGGCGCGCGTATCAGCGGGACCGTCCGCGTGGAAATGGACGGAGAGGTCTATGACCTGCGGGCCGAGGACTTCAGCACCGTGAAAACAGGTCGATGGGAGGGGCGCCTGTCCGTCAGAGAAAAGGCCGACGGCAGCGCCCGGGTGGCCATCAGGGCCGTCGACTACGGCAGCTACGGTTTTTATCTCAAGCTGGACGGGCTGGAGCAGCCGATCTGGATCAGCTCCTATCAATACAACTGGTGGAACGTGACGCGCTTCGAGCTTCTGATCCGTGTCGACAGCGCGGCCGGGACGATCTGTTTTGAGAGCGCGGCGGAAGACCTGGACGAAGACGGGCGCTGGCGCCAAGAACCGCACTCGGAAACACTGGATCTTTCTTCTGACGAATTGGTGTACTGTATGGTTTCCGTATAACGAACGCTCTCCCGAAGCCGGAACTTCGGGAGAGCGTTTTTTGTATTTGGATCGGGCCGCCGGGGAGCCCATGGCCGGGTCCCTGCAGTTGAATCCCCCAGTCACGGGTCGCTTCGCGTCCCGCGACAGCCCCCTTTCACAAGGGGGCCATAAATGGAACGCCGCCCGGGAGAAATCTCCCGGGCGGCCGTTCTTCTAAAAACTAAAAACTAAATTCTAAAAACTACACTCACGCCTCGCCGCGCTCGCGGAGGGCGTCCTTGCGGCTGAGGTCGATGCCGCGGGGGCCGATGTTCATGACCTTGACCCAGGTCATGTCGCCGACCTTCAGCACGTCCTCGACCTTCTCGGTGCGCTTGAACTCGAGGTCCTTGATCTTCACGAGGCCGTCCTTGCCGGGGGCCAGCTCGACCCAGGCGCCGAAGTCGGAGCGGATGTTCGACACCTTGCCGTAGTAGAGCGCGCCGATCTCGGGCTCGAAGACGATGTCCTCGATGGTCTTGCGCGCGGCGCGGCAGGCCTCGATGTCGCTGGAGGCGATGAAGATGGAGCCGTCGTCCTCGATGTCGATCTTGCAGCCGGTCTCGGCGGTGATCTTCTGGATGACCTTGCCGCCGGAGCCGATGACCTCGCGGATCTTGTCGGGGTTGATGCGCATCTGGATCATCTTCGGGGCGGTCTTGGCCAGCTCCTTGCGCGGGGCGGGGATCGCCTTGAGCAGGATCGCGTCGAGGATCTGGAAGCGCGCTTCCTTCGTGATGGCGAAGGCCTCCTCGATGATCTCATGCTTGAGACCGTCGTTCTTGAGGTCCATCTGGATGGCGGTGATGCCCTGCTTCGTGCCGGCCACCTTGAAGTCCATCTCGCCGTGGAAGTCCTCCACGCCCTGGATGTCGATGAAGGTGGTGAAGTCGTCGCCGTCCTGGATCAGGCCGCAGGAGATGCCGGCCACGGGGGCCTTGATGGGCACGCCTGCGTCCATCAGCGCGAGCGTGGTGCCGCAGATGGAGCCCTGGGAGGTGGAGCCGTTGGAGGACAGGACCTCGGAGACGACGCGGATGGCGTAGGGGAAGTCCTCGACCTCGGGGATCACGCACTGCAGGGCCTTCTCGACCAGAGCGCCGTGGCCGTACTCGCGGCGGCCGGTGCTGCGCTGGGCGCGGGCCTCGCCCACCGAGTAGGAGGGCATGTTGTAGTGGTGCATGAAGCGCTTCTCTTCCTCTTCCCAGATGGTGTCGAGCTTCTGGGCCTCGC
>JAFZQE010000080.1 GCA_017552325.1 Oscillospiraceae bacterium | reverse complement strand
GACAGTCCACAGAGGACGATCAGAGCCGAGGGGACTTTTCCGCCGTCCTTGGCGATCTCATCCCGGATGTGGATCAGGTTCTCCGCGGCTTCCTCGATCTTGTTTGCGCCGAGCTTGATCTCGATGCCGCACCAGTTGCCGTCCGGCAGCTCGATCACGGCGTCGATCTCGTTGCCTGCGTAGTCCTGATAATGATAGAGCGACGCGCCAAAGGACTCAGCGTAGATCTTCAGATCGCGTTCGCACAGAGCCTCGAAGAGAAGGCCGAAGGTCTCCAAATCGCCTATCAGCTTCTCCGGCGTTGCCTTCAGCAGCGCGCATGCCAGGGAAGGATCGC
Organism: Oscillospiraceae bacterium; assembly: GCA_017552325.1. GTDB lineage: Bacteria > Bacillota > Clostridia > Oscillospirales > Oscillospiraceae > Limivicinus. Next base: position 45,740 of record JAFZQE010000080.1, on the reverse strand, counting down.
AGAAGTGGCGCTTCTCGGCCTGCTTGACCCGGACGGAGGAACGAAGCTTGGCAGAGAACGGCTGCTGATTATCCGTGAGAAACAGACGGTTGAAGATATCCAGATAGGTTGCGACCGTCTCCACGTCGATATCCTCATCGTCGATCTCTTTGATGTCGTTTTTCAGCGTCCGGTTGGTGGCGGTCGTGCTCTCGTTGCGCGCGAGAGATCGCAGCAGCAGACGGACCTTCCGGCTGTCGCGCCGGGTCTCGTCGACGCGGTTCACATCGTCGTCGATCACAGCGTCCAAGTATTCACCGGGCAGCAGTGAGATATCCGCATCGGCGATATCCAGGTTACCGGGCCAGCCGCCGCGCACGGTCAGACGGGCGAGCGCGCGCAGATCGACCTCTCCCGTGATGGCCGGCGTCAGTTTCCCTTCGCAAAGCTCCTGCAGGCTGACCTTGCCGCTGGAATCCCCGGACTCATAGAGAGACATGGGGCGCATCCGCAGTTTGCCGATCCGTCCGGCTCCGCTGTGGAGCACGCCTTTTCGCTTCGGCGTGGCAGAACCGGTCAGAATGAACTGTCCCTTTTGACCCCGTTGATCCACGGTATAGCGTACCGCATCCCAAAGTGGGGGAACCTCTTGCCATTCGTCGATTAGGCGCGGCGCCTCTCCCTCCAGCACCAGGGCGGGGGACATTTCCGCCAGTGCGCGATTTTGAAAGTTGTTGTCCGGGTTACCGACCAAAAACTCGCTGTTGCTGTGGTAGGAAGACGTCCAGGTCTTCCCGCACCACTTCGGCCCCTCGATACAGACCGCACCCATCGTTGCCAGATACCGTTCCACCGCAGCGTCGATAATACGGGGAATATATTTCTCCTTATCCATGATCCTGGACATGTACATCACCTCTTACACTGAAAGCATACCACAATCCGATGGATTTTACAACTCCAATCCGATGGATATCATAAATTCATTCCGACAAATTTTAAAAACCCAATCCGACAGATTTCTCGTTATTCCCCAGATTCAAAAAAGTGCAGCGACTGAAATCATCCGTACTTCCGTACTACCGTCCCGCTGTCATGTTTTTTGAAATCGGCCTGTCATGCCATTAGCCTGATTTTTCGCTTTTTCCTCATAACATTTATGGAGGGACAAACAATTCGTCCCTACTATCAATCATTAGGAGGATTGCATATGACAATCTACGAAAAAGCGAAAAGCCTTGTCACAGCCCGCGAGGCGGCAGAACACTATGGGCTGAACGTTAACAGTCGCGGGATGGCGGTGTGTCCGTTCCACGACGACCACAATCCCAGCATGAAGCTGGACGAACGTTTCCACTGCTTCGGCTGCGCTGAGGACGGTGACGTGATCGATTTCACGGCAAAGTACTTCAACCTGACGTTGCGAGAAGCGGCGCAGAAGCTGATCGATGACTTCGGAGGCGGAGAGTTTACTCCCGACGAGCCTTCCCCGCCCAAGCCGCCCGATCCGGCCAAGCGTTGCCATGACGTGCTGTTGGATTTGGAGATCCGGCTGCATCGGCAGAAGCGGGAGACCGCGCCGCAGAGCATGGGCGATCCCATCACAGCGGAATATGCACAGAACTGCCAAATGTACGATTTCATCGTATGTTTGGCAGATTTGCTTTCCAACGGGACAGAGCAGGAGAAAACGGAAGCGATCTCTTACTTCACCAACGGAGTGCTGGACTGCTACGAGGAGGCGCTGCAAAAGGAGGTGATCGAATATGGCGACATCTTCTGAAAGCCCGGCCTGGCTGGCCGGCGATAAGATCGACGAAGTGCTGTTCTGCGAGGAACTCCGCACGGAGCACCCGATGCTGTGCATCCATGAGGTTTTCTTCACCGTGGACGGCAAAGTGACGGACGAGGGCTGGATCAAGAACGCCATCTTTGAAAAGCTCAAGCCCTATGTCCGGCGCGGTCTCTCCCGAAAGATCGCATCCCTGCTGGATACGCTGCGGGCCTGCTGCTATTCGGCACCTCTGCCGATCTATCATGACCGCATCCATGTGGCCAACGGCACGTTGTTCCTGGACGGCCGTTTTGAGGCGAGCAAGGACTTCTGTCTGAACCGGCTACCGGTGCGCTATGATCCGGAGGCCCCGTTCCCCACAAAATGGATCGCTTTTCTCAACGATCTTCTGATCCCAGAGGACATTCTGACCCTGCAGGAGTTCATGGGCTATTGCCTGATCCCCAGCACGAAGGCACAGAAAATGCTGATGCTGGTGGGCAAGGGCGGCGAGGGCAAGTCCCGTGTGGGCATCGTACTCTCGGCGCTGCTGGGAACCAACATGTATAACGGCAGCATCGCCAAGGTAGAGACAAGCCCCTTTGCCCGCGCCGATCTGGAATACGGTCTTCTGCTGGTGGACGACGACATGAAAATGGAAGCCCTGCCTCAGACGAACATTATCAAATCCCTGGTCACGGCGGAAATGCCGATGGATCTGGAAAAGAAGGGCAAGCAGAGCTACCAGGGCACGATGTATGTCCGGCTGCTCGGCTTCGGCAACGGGACGCTGAAATCCCTGTACGACCGCAGCGTCGGCTTCTTCCGCAGACAAATCATCCTGACGGTGAAGGATCGCCCGAAGGATCGGGTCGATGATCCGTTCCTCTCTGAAAAACTGTGCGGCGAGATCGAGAGCATCTTCCTGTGGGCTTTGGAGGGGCTGCATCGGCTGCAGGCCAACGACTACAGGTTCACGATCAGCGAGCGCAGCCGGGAGAACATGAAGGAGAGCATGACGGAAAGCAACAACGTGATCGAGTTCCTGAAATCCGAGGGTTATATCGGCTTCAAGGCGGACTTCGATATCAGCTCCCAGCGGCTCTATGAGCTGTACGAGCTCTGGTGCGAGGAGAACGCCGACAAACCGCTGAGCACACGTAGCTTCTTCCTGGAGATGGCTTCGCTGGCCGGAGAATACAACCTGGAGCCGACCAACAAGATTCATGTGAACGGCCGGGAGGTTCGCGGCTATGTGGGGATCTATTCCCTGCTGCCATGAGGGACGCAAGGACGGATGGACGGATGATTTCAGTTGCTGCACTTTTTCAATCCGACAGGAAGCTCGTTATGGCAGCCCGCAGAGGGCTGTTTTCTTTTTCGGTAAATCCTTTCCGGAAGGATCGGAAAGCTTTCCCAAAACGCGCTTCTCTTACGGGCGAACAAGCATTACGGCTTCGCGGGCTTCTTTCCGGCTCCGCGAAAGATGCCGCATTTCCGGAAAGTCAAACAGGCCGCTTATGACCTGGACATCACAATACATCTACAAAAATGAATGGAGGACAAAATGAATAATACAAGAAATGAGATCAAGGCGCACATCGTGCGCGCAGGCTTTACCATGCAGGAGGTGCTGGAGCGCCTGCATGACGATTACGGTTGGAGCGACAGTATTTCCAACCTCTCCGCCAAGCTCCAGCGGGAGAGCATACGCTACCGCGAGGTCATTGAGCTGGCCGATGTGCTGGGCTATGACATCGTGTGGCAGAAGAGGAGGGAACGCTGATGGATAAAGGACAGTTCGCCATCCTGCGCTTCGCCAAATACAAGGGGCCGGAGATCAGCAACATCGAGGCTCACAACGAGCGCACCAAGGAGAAATACGCCAGCAATCCCGATGTGGATACGAGCCGCAGCAAGGACAACTTCCACATCATCCAGCCCACGGACAAATACCGCGCCATGTCCGAGGCTCTGATCAAGCAGTATGACTGCCCCCGCGTCCGCAGCGACAGCGTGCGGATCGTGGAGACGCTGATCACCGCCAGCCCGGAGTTTTTTAGGGGCAAGAAGAAAAGCGAGATCCGCAGCTTTTTTGAGCACGCCGTGGATTTCCTCAAGCAGGAGCTGGGCGAGGATCGCCTGATCTCCGCCGTCGTGCATATGGATGAGAAGACGCCCCATATGCACGTTTCTTTTGTCCCGATCACGCAGGACGGGCATCTCTCCGCCAAGCGCATCCTGGGCAATCGGAAGACGCTGACGGCCTGGCAGGATCGCTATTGGAAACACATGGTCGGGAAATACCCGGAGCTGGAGCGCGGGGAGAGCGCCAGCAAGACCGGACGGGAGCACATTCCGCCCCGCATCTTCAAGCAGGCAGCCAATCTGAATAAGCAGGCAAAACGGATCCATGAGCTGCTGGCAGATACCAACCCCTTCACTGCCAAGAAAAACGCTGCGGAGCTGGACAAGCTCCTCCGCAGCTTCATCCCGGATTACGGCAGGTTCGCCACCAAGGCCCGGCTGTATGAGCAGACCATCAAGGATCTGAAAGCGGACAAGAGCCGGCTGGAGGGCGAAAAGGAAGAGCTGCAGGGCGATCTGAAAGCCGCCAATGACAAGGTCAAGTCCAGAAAGCTGGATGAGGCTCAGCTCAAAGCCGACCTTTACAACCTGCAGCGCCAGATGGACAAGATCCCGCCGGAGATCGTGGCGATGTATACCGGCAAATCCACACATAGAGAGAGGAGTATCGACATTGAATAATATCATTGAATTACCGGATTTACTGACAGTAAACCAGGCGGCAGAGATTTTCCATCTCTGCCGTCAAACCATCTATAAATATATCAACAGCGGTGAGATCCCTGCCTTCAAAAATCCGGCAGGGAAGTACCTGATCCCGCGAAAATTTCTTGATGATCTGACCGCGGGATGCTATAATACGGGTGCAACAAATTGTGATCGCCCGACAGAAGGAGGTATAGAGAATGTCGGGTAATCATATCACAGGATCAGTACAAGTCAAAAAAGGTCACTATTACGCAGTACTCAATCTGATCGGGCCGAACGGCAAACCTCAGCAAAGATGGATCGCTACCGGCCTGACGGAAAAAGGAAACAAGCGCAAAGCCGTCCAGCGGATGAAGGAGATCATTGCAGAGCTGGAGGAGCAAGGGGTTGTCTATGACAGCAGTCTGAAATTCCATGAGATTCTGGAGCTCTGGCTGGAAAACAGCAAAAGTCGTGTGCGGGAATCCACCTACCGGAATTACAAGATAGTCATGAACGCGCACATCATCCCGTATTTCAAGGATCTGAACATCAAGGCGCGTGACCTCCGCCCCTATCATCTGGAGCAATACTATCGCTTGAAGCTGGAAACGCTGTCCGCCAATACGATCCAAAAGCACCATGCCAACATCTACAGCGCGCTGGAGTGGGCAAGGAAAAACCAGTTCGTCAACTCCAATGTGGCAAAGGACGCCTGGGTTCCGTCCCGGAAAAAGAAAAAGCAGACCGGCTCCTTCTATACGATGGAGCAGATCGCCAAGCTGAAAGAGGCCGCGGCCGGGTCGAAGATCGAAATCCCGCTGATGCTGATCATCTCCTATGGACTGCGCCGCAGTGAGGCGCTTGGCCTGAAATGGGATGCGGTGGATTTCGAGAAGAAGTGTATCACGATCCGCGCGACGGTCGTCACCTCCGGCACGGAGATCGTCTTCGTGGAGGATACCAAGAGTGACGCCAGCAACCGGACGCTGCCGATGTCGGAGGAGTTTTGCGAGTATCTGAAAGCGGTACGGGACAAGCAGAAAGCGGATAAGAAGAAATACGGCAACACCTATCACGATGACGGTTATGTCTGCGCGAAGGAGGACGGGACGGTGATCAAGCCCGCCTATCTCTCCCGCAAATTCAAGGACATCATCGAGGACGCCGAGCTTCCGAACATCCGCCTGCACGATCTCCGCCACTCCGCAGCGACGAATCTTCTGAACATGGGCTTTTCAATCAAGGACGTTTCCGTATGGCTCGGCCATGCCGATATCACGACCACGCTGAACATCTACAGCCATGTTCTGGACGAGTCCAAATCGGAGATGGCATGCGCCCTGTGGACCGGCAAAAGAGCCGCCAGTTGAGCACACTAGACTTTTGCGATAGCAGAAACCGTTCTAAAGATTTTTCTAAAAAACTTCCAAATCATTAGAACGAAGCATTTAACTATATCGCGTAATAGTTCACAATATTTCTCAAAAAGCATTATTTTTCGGAACATTATGGACTGGATTAACAGGGTTTAACACCACCCTGAAACGTTCAGGTTCTAGTGCTCACTCCGGGCGTGCGGGTTCAAGTCCCGCCTCGCGCACCAAAACAAACGGTCACTCCGACAGGGGTGGCCGTTTTGTTTTGGCATCCGTGGGACTTGAACGGGAGCGGTAGTGAATGACGTGCCGGGGGCACGTCAGAGCCGCGACCTGGCCTCCGCCGCAGCGGAGGTCAAGTCCCGCCTCGCGCACCACATTTTGACCTCAAATCGAAAGATTTGAGGTCATTTTTATGTATTTAAGAACTTTTTAGACAAGTTCATTTTCTCGCCGATTCCCGCTTTCCTTCGACAAAAGGCCGATTTCTAACGTTTTTCTAACACTTTTCTAACGCCGTCATATTATGAAGAATTCTGAATTTCCCCGCTTTGCCCTTTCTTTTCTTTTCATTTTCGCTATAATGCGAAACAGAAGCACGGAGAGGAGCCGAGCGCGTCTCCACGCCGAAGCTGCGGTTTCCTCCTCTGATGAAAATGAAAAAGAAAGTGAGAACGAATCATGAAAAGAATAATTGCACTGATTGTACTGATCGCCATGCTGGCGCTGACGGCCTGCGGGCAGGCAAAGCCCGCCGCCCCTTCCGAGCCTGAAGCTCCCGCCGCTTCCGCCGAAGAGGCGCCGAAGAGCGAAGAGACGCCGCAGGATGAAGTCGTCGGCATGCCCAACCCCTGGCGCGAGGTCACGGAGGACGAGGCCAGGACGCTTTGCCCCGGCGCTCTCCGGGCTCCGGACGGCGCGGAAAACGTATGCTGGAGCGTCATGGAGACCGAAGGCGCGCCCGCTCTGGTCCAGCTCAGCTTTGACCTGGACGGCATGTCCTACACGGCCAGAGAGCAGGCGACCAACGACAAGGACGCGGATATTTCCGGCATGTTCTACACCTGGACCGCGCAGACCGGGATGACGCTTCAGAACTGGACGGAGAGCGCGAAGTCCGGCGCCTGCTTCCGCTATGTCGGCGAGGACGAGTGGGCCGATCTCTGCACCTGGTACGACGCCGCAAGCGGGATCTCCTATTCTCTCAGCGTCACGGCGAAGGACCTGGACGGCTTTGATCTGCAGGCGATCGCGGAGGCGCTGTGCGTCCCGGCGACTCCCGCCGCCGAAAGCGGCAGAGAGGACGGCGAGCGCTTCGAGGCGGTCATCATCCTCGAGGGCATGGAGGAGACCGTTCAGTACGAGCATCTCCGCCGCGAAACGCTTGGTTTCGAAATGGATTACGACTACGAGAGCTTCGTGCGGCAGAGCGATGCGGACCGCGAGCGCTTCGTCTCCGTCTGGGATGATCCTCAGAATCCCGAGAACTATCTCGATCTGAGCTTTGTCGCCGAGGACGCCGACGCCGCCGCAGAGGCCGTGAGGGCGGAACTTTCCGCGGAGTATGAGCTCCTTGAGAGCACGCGCGAGCTTGCGGGCGCGGGCGAAAGCATCTACATCGAGGCCTCCGTGATCAAGGGCACCAACAACATGGCGGATCAGCTGCAGGCGGTGTACATCATTCCCGCGGGCGAGGGCTGCATCGTCGCCAGAGCGCACTACGCCGCCGAGGCGGCCGAGGGCTTCGGAAGACGCTTCAACTATCTTCTGAACACCCTCACGCTCATCGAAAGATAAGCCAAGCCGGCCGCGATCGGCCGCATCCCACTTTGATATCGAACGAAAAAGCTCTTTTGTCAGACGGGCAAAAGAGCTTTTTCGTCTTGACTTTCCGGCGCATATCTGATATAGTTTGAGCCGCGTTGAAAAACGACATTATGAAGAAAGCGAGGTATTTGTCCATGATCATGAAAAAGAATCTGTCTGCAAGTGAATATGGTATGAAGACCTCGGTTTGCATTTTTTGATCCCCTCAGGATCCCCGTTTGTTGACCGTGGCTGCTTTGTCGCGGTTTTCTTTTGGCTGTTGATCGTTACAGATTCTGGAACCGTGGCTTTTCGTCACGGTTTTTCTTTTTGCCCGTTTCGTGACGGCGAGGTCTCCATACGCCGAACAATACAGGAAACGGAGATGAAAGAATGACTCACGAACAGGAGAAGCTGGGCAGGATCTCTGCCGTCAGAAAGAACAGCTTCACCATAGATTTTGAAGATCGGGAGATCCCCGCCAGGCTCAGGGGGAGCTTCCGGGACGAGCCGGCGGACCGGTGGCCGGTCGTCGGGGATTACGTCACATTCACTTACAATCCCGCGGGCGACTCGGTGATCCGGTCGGTCTGCGAGAGAAAGAGCTTCCTTCAGCGGCCCGACCAGGCCAGGACCGGCGTGATGCAGTACATGGTCGCCAACGCGGACTACTGCTTCATCGTCACCTCGCTGAACGAAGACTACAGCTACAACCGGATCGCCCGCTACGCCGGCGTCGCGCTGCAGGGCGGCGCGGTCCCCGTCGCGGTCCTCACCAAGGCGGATCTCTGCGGCGACGTCGACAGATACGTCCGCGAGGTGCGGACGATTTCGGATCAGATCCGCGTCCACGCGGTCTCCGCGCCGAACGGGACCGGCCTGGACGAACTGGCGGAATACTTTGCGCCGGGCAGGACCATCTGTCTGATGGGCTCCTCCGGCGCGGGCAAGTCCACGCTCATCAACGCGATCGCGGGCGAGGAGATCATGAAGACCGGCGAAGTCCGGGCCTCCGATTCCACGGGACGGCACACGACGACCCACCGGCAGCTGATCCGGCTGAAAAACGGCGTGTCCGTCATCGATACGCCGGGCATGCGCGAGATCGGCATGGCGAGGGCGGAGGAAGGGATCGACCGGACCTTCTCCGACATCGCCGCGCTGGAAGGCATGTGCCGCTTCCGCGACTGCCGGCACGAGACCGAGCCGGGCTGCGCGGTCAAGGCAGCGCTCGCGAGCGGCGCGCTGTCCATGGAGCGATGGACGCTTTACCGGAGCCTGGAAGCGGAGAACACCGACAACCGCGCCAAAAAGAAGGCCATATCGAAGCTGGCCAAAGAATACAAAAAGAACAAAAAGATCGGAACAGATCGGGAGGAAACAACATGAAAATCGAACTCAGACCCATAGACGAAAACAACCGGGAGGCCGTTCTGGCGCTCTCCGTGCGCGAGGACCAGCCCTTCGTCGCGTCCAACAAAACCTCTCTGCGGCAGGCGGCCGAAGCCAATGCCGAGGATCCGGGCTGTGCGCGCCCGTTTGCAATCTACGCCGACGACAGGCTGGTCGGCTTCTGCATGTTCGCCTTTGATCCGGAGGCGGAGGAAGAGGATGACCGCTACTGGCTCTGGCGCTTCATGATCGACAAAGAGGAACAGGGCAAGGGCTACGGCCAGGCTGCCATGCAGGAGATCATCAAGTATTTCCGCGACAACGGCGCGGACCGGCTCTATCTGTCCACCGAGCCGGAGAACGAGCGCGGCCTGCATGTTTATCACAAGTTCGGCTTCCGCGAGACCGGCATCATCAGCGACGACGAGGCCGTGCTGATGCGGATGCTCAAGGGCCCGAACAAGCTGATCAAGGATTTTTACGGAGTCAACGTGGACATGCGTATGCGCCTCAAGGGAAAGAAGGGCTACGGCATCAGCGTCGCCGTCCATGACGGAGACGGCGATCTGCTCACCTACTGCTCCGGCAGCGGACGCTTCGGGCAGGACTTCCCGGTGAACCCGGATATGCTCTTCCAGGCGGGCTCGGTCTCAAAGCCGATGTTCGCCCTGACGCTGCTGCGCTATGCGGACAAGGGCATCATCGACCTGGACGCGGACATTTCCGGCGTCGTGCCGGAATTCGTCAGGAAGGGCCCTATGAGCTTCGCCGCGCTCCTCAGCCACACGGCGGGCTTCAATGTGCACGGCTTCCCGGGCTACCGGGCGGATCACGAAGAGCTCAGCCTCGAGGACGTGCTGAACGGAAAGGGCAACACGCCGAAGCTGCGCCGGATCAAACCCTACGGCAAGCAGCACATGTACTCCGGCGGCGGCATCACGCTGGCGGAGCTGGCCTTTACCCGCATCACCGGCACGACGCTGCGCGAGGCCTTCCGGAAGGAGGTCGCCGAGCCCCTCGGCCTGACCCGGACCGGATTCTTCCAGCCTCTGGACGAAGAACTGCTCGAAAACGCCGCCTTCGGCGGCAGGCTCGGGCTCAAAGAGGATCCCGCGCACGGCTATCACTATTATCCCGAGCACGCGGCGGCGGGCCTCTGGGCGACGCCGACGGAGCTGGTCAAGATCGGCCTTGCGCTCTCAAGAAGCTACCGGAGGGGCGGTTTTCTCAAAAAGAAGACCGCGCGGCGCATGCTGACGCCGGTAATGGACAACTACGGTCTGTGCGTCTACAACCTGCGGGGCGACGTCGGCGAGCACGGCGGCTGGAACGAGGGCTTCGTGACGGAGTGGATCTTCTCGCTGCGGGAGGATCTGTGCGTGGCCAGCATGTTCAACCGGGCGACGGAAGAGCTGGACTGGAAACAGACGGAGATCGCCATCGAGCTGTTCCAGACCGTGGAGGAGGATGCGGCAAAGGAGCCGGGCAAACGGACCCTGAAATCCTTCTGCGGCCGCTACGAGCATCCCGAAGGCGCCGATTTCTGGGTCGACGAGGTCTTCCTGGAGGACGGCAGTCTGCACGGCAGGTTCAACGGCGAGGACGGCGAATTCACCAGCCGGCTCTATCCCATCGGGAAAAAGACCTTCGGCCGCAAGGGCGGCATTGCCAAAATCGTCTTCGGCGAGGGCAGCCTGACCGTCAACGGCGTGACATGCAAAAAGCTGTAAGAAACGGATTCCTTTTCGGAGAATACCATGATTTACGAACTAACCGATACCTCAAAAGCCGAAAAGCTGTTTGAGGGCTGGGAGCAGTCGGATATTTACGCCTGCCTGCAGCGGGTGATGGGAAAGGTCTTTGTGACCGATCCGGAAAACCCCAGATCCGCGACGGCGGTGATTGGCGATTTCATTTACTGCGCGGGAGAGCCGGATCTCGAGCTCCTGCGGGGCAAGCCGGACCGCTGGATGCTGGTGGTGCCGCAGAACGACGAATGGGCCAGGCTGATCGAGTCCAGTTTCCCGGCCTATAAGCGGATCCGCTATGCGATCCGGAAGGACACGAGGTTCGACCGGGAAAAGCTGGAGGCCATGGTTCGGGCGCTGCCCGCGGGCTACGAGCTTCGCCGGATCGACGAAGCGATCTACGAACTGTGCATGGCCGAAGAGGACTTCAGGGACTTTGTCTGCGTATTCGGCTCGAAGGAAAAGTTTTTCGAGCTCGGACGCGGCTTCGTCGTCATGAAGGACGGAAAGATCGTCGCCGGCGCCTCGTCCTATTCCCGCTACCGCGGGGGCGTCGAGCTCGAAGTCGGCACTGGGAAGGCGGAACGGCACAAGGGGATCGGAAGCGCCGTCTGCGCCGCGATGATCCTGTCCTGCCTGGACGACGGCCTGTACCCGAGCTGGGACGCGGCGAACATGATGTCCGTCCGGCTCGCGGAAAAGCTCGGCTACGAATTCAGCCACGAATACATCTGCTTCACGGTCGAATAAGGCCAGAGAGCCCTTTTGCGGGATGATGGATATCAAAGCCGGGCTGTTCCGGAGCGCGAAGGGCTGAAACAGAATCTAAGAAAGAGGAACAAGACAATGATGATCGATGGATTTGAGCTCAGGCCCTTCGACGAGGGCGACGAGGAGCTCATCGAAAAGAAGCTCGAGGAATATAACTACTCCGTCGTGCCGCCCGTGGAGGGCGCCGAGGAAGAAGAATTCGTGCTCAAAATCTCCGACGGGGACGGAACCGTCATCGGCGGCTGCCTCCTGGAGATCGACCGCTGGAAGATCGCTGACCTCGACATCCTGTGGGTGGACGAGAAGCACCGCAGGCAGGGTCTCGGCTCCATGCTGATCCGCGAGGCCGAGCGCATCTCCCGGGAAAAGGGCTGCAGCCTCTCGGCCCTGGGCACTTTCGATTTCCAGGCAAGGCCCCTCTACGAAAAGCACGGCTACACACACTGCGGCACGATCGAGAACTGGCCGCGGGGACACGAAAATTACACCCTGGCGAAGCGGCTCGACCTCCCCTGTCCGGCATACGTCCCGTCCCACAACGAGGCGCAGGCAAAATACGAGGTCAGTCTTGGCGGCAAGGAAGACCGGGAAGCCATCATCAACGGGCTGCGCTCGCACAATAATGCCCATGTGACCGAGTTGATCGAGGAGGTCTCGCTGAACAAAAAGCTCGTTGACGCCGAGGGCAATCTCATCGCCGCCTGCGTCGCAGAGGTCGACGACTGGGGTGAGGCCTGCATTGATCTGTGGGTGGAAGAGCCATACCGCAGCATGGGCCTCGGCTCCCGGCTCTTGCTTGAGACCGAGCGCGAGGCGATGGAAAAGGGTGCCTACGTCATGCTGGTCTGGCTTTTGGACTGGCAGGCGCCGTTTTTCGAAAAACATGGCTACACCGTGATCACCGCCATTGAGGACTGCCCGAAGGGGCATCGATTTTACACCATGAGAAAGGATTTCTGACGGGATCGGAACCGGCTCCCGCCGAATGAAATGACAGGAGGATCCATATGAAGTTTTCCGAAATGCCTTACAAGAGACCTGACCCGGAAGCGGTCAAGCATGATCTGCAGGAGCTGACCGAACAGCTCAAAAACGCAAAAAGCTACGAGGAAGCGAAGGCCGTCTTCCTCAGGAAGGAAGAAGAGGAGAAAGCCGTCGACACGATGAGCACGCTGGCCTACGTCCGGCATTCGATCGACACGCGCGACGAGTTCTACGACGGCGAGATCGAGTTCTGGGACGAGATCGGCCCCGAGCTCGAAGAGTACGAGCAGGCCTGGATCGAGGCGATGCTCGCCTCGCCCTTCCGCAAAGACTTTGAGGCCGAGTACGGCGATCTGCTGTTTGTGAACGCCGAGATCGACCGCAAGACCTTCTCGCCCGAGATCATCGGGGACCTGCAGAAGGAAAATGAGCTCAGCACCGAATACGGCAAGCTGATCGCCTCGGCGCAGATCCCCTTCGAGGGCGGCGTCTATACCCTCTCGCAGCTCACCCCCTTCATTACCGACGCGGACGACGAGCGCCGTCTCGCCGCCTGGAAGGCCGAGGGCAGCTGGTACAAGGAGCATCAGGAGCGCCTGGACGCGATCTATGACGAGCTGACGCATCTGCGCGACGCGATGGGCCGGAAGCTGGGCTTCGACGGCCACACGCAGCTCGGCTATTACCGCATGCAGCGCAACTGCTACACCAGGGAAGACGTCGAGAAGTTCCGCGCCGCGGTGCGGAAATACCTCGTGCCGGTCGCGGATTCGATCATGCGCGAGCAGGCGAAGCGGATCGGCAAGCCCTATCCCCTGTCCTTCGCGGACGCCGCGCTGCAGTTCCGCAGCGGCAACCCGCGCCCCGCGGGCACGGCGGACGAGATCCTGGCGCAGGGCCAGAAGTTCTACGACGAGCTCTCCCCCGAGACGAGCGAGTTCTTCCGCACGATGCGCGAAGAAGAGCTGATGGACGTGCTCTCCACCGAGGGCAAGGAGGGCGGCGGCTATCAGACCGACCTCTCGCTGTACGAGCGCCCCTTCATCTTCGCCAACTTCAACGGCACGCAGGGCGACGTCGAGGTCGTCACGCACGAGGCCGGCCACGCCTTCGCCTACTGGATGAACCGCAAGCGCATCCCGACCGAATACGCGGATCCGAGCGCGGAGGCCTGCGAGGTGCACTCCATGAGCATGGAGTTCTTCGGCTGGCGCAACGCCGAGGGCTTCTTCGGCCCCGACGCGCGGAAGTTCATGTACAGCCATCTCGCCGACGCGCTGACCTTCATCCCCTACGGTACCATGGTCGACCACTTCCAGCACATCGTCTACGAAAAGCCGGAGCTGACGCCTGCCGAGCGCCACGCCGAGTGGAAGCGGCTCCTCGGCGTCTATATGCCGTGGATGCGGCTGGACGGCGAGATCCCCTTCTACAGCGAGGGCGAGGGCTGGCAGCGCCAGAGCCACATCTACGAGGCGCCGTTCTACTACATCGACTACTGCCTGGCGCAGACGGTCGCGCTGGAGTTCTGGGCGATGATGCGGAAGGATCACGACGAGGCCTGGAAGCACTACATGGCCTACACCGTGCAGGGCGGCAGCCGCAGCTTCGTCGATCTTCTCAAGAACGCCGGGCTCAGGACGCCCTTCGACGAGGCCTGCCTCCGCGAGGTCTGCGAGACCGCGACGAAGTGGCTGGCAGACTTTGACCTGAGCGGCATCGAATAAGCCGCGGCACAAATAGGAAAGGAATGCCGTCAGCCCCTCCCGGCATGACGGCGAACACAACGATGGATAAGAATACTTTGATGCAGAATCTGGTCCGTGAAGCGCACGAAAAGGGCGGCTTCAACGGGGCATGGCTGTACGCCGAAAGCGGTGAGATCGTCTCCAAGGGGACCATCGGTTGGCGCGATCCGGCAAACACGCTGCCGATCGCGGAGGACACGATCTTCCAGCTCGCCTCCGTGAGCAAGCAGTTCACGGCGACGGCGGTCATGCTGGCGGTGCGGCAGGGCTTTTTTGGTCTGGAAGACAAGATCGTTCAGTACTTCCCGGAGCTGACCGCGTATCCGGACGTGACAGTGCGGCATCTGCTGACCCACACGAGCGGCGTGCCCGATTACTTCGAGGACGACGATTGGTTCGTCAAGATCTGGACGGAAGAGCACCGCGTTCCCGGCAACGGCGAGATCCTCCGCTTCCTTTGCGAAACGAAGCTGAAGCCGGAATTTGCCCCGGGAGAGAAAATCTCCTACTCCAACACCGGCTACAATCTGCTGGCCCTGCTGGTGGAGCGGCGCTCCGGCGTGAAGTACGAGGACTTCCTGCAGAAGAATGTCTTTGAGCCCGCCGGTATGAGCTCCACCCGCGCCTGCCACATCCGCCGCGACGGCGTCCCCTTTGAAAACTACGCCCAGGCGACAGTACCGGAAAACGGCAAATTCGTCCGGGACGTGGATTCCGAGGAGGACGGCGAAGAGGTGATCGCGCTCGACGGCCTGAACGGCGACGACTACGTGTACACGAACATCTACGATATGCTCAAATGGGACCGCGCGCTGCACGAGGGCAAGGTGCTGACGCTTGAGGAGCAGCAGAAGATGTACACGCCGGCGAAGCTCAACAGCGGCGAGGACGCCCTTTACGATGAGGAAGACGGCCTGGGCTACGGCTTCGGCTGGGCGACCGGCAGGGATGAAAAGCTCGGGCTCGTCGTCAGCCACAGCGGCGGCATGCCCGGCGTGTCCACCTGGTTTGAGCGCTTCCTCGACGCGGACAGAGTGCTTGTTCTTCTCTGCAACCGCGACTACAGCGACGCCAGAGCTTTCATGACTTGTTTCGAGGGCATGCGGGCCGTCGCAAAGGGGGAGGAGCCCGGTCCCGTCCGATCGATCGAGGAGATCGCGAGCCAATACCCCGACAAGTCGAAGTGGGAGAGCTTCTGCGGCAGATACGAAAAGCTTTACGAGGATTTCCCGATCGAAGAGGTCAGCCTGAAGGACGGCGAGCTGCACGCCAGGGTCGTCTGGGACGAGGACGACGTCCTCGAATGCCGGCTCTATCCCCTCGGCGAGAACAAGTTCGGCCGGAAGGGCGGCATGGTCGAGATCAGCTTCGGTGAGGGCTGCCTGACCATCGACGGCACGACCTGCAGGAAGCTGTAAGCGCGGCTTCCCGGAGCGAGGCGGTTCACATCCCGCGGGAACGGCGGACGGAGGAGACGCAATGGACGAAAAGAAACAATGGGACGCGGCGGCTGGCGATTTTCAACGTGTCTTCGAAGGCGGCCTGAACGACTACAACCTGGCGCTGCTGCGCTTCTGGCAGGAGCGGGGCATGATCCGCCCCGGCTGCCGGGTGATCGACGTCGGCTGCGGCGTGGGCAAATACGGCGTCATGCTGGCCGGGCTCGGCTGCGAGGTCGTGCTGACCGACATCTCCGGCGAGATGCTGCGGCGCGCGGCGGAGAACATGGCGCGCTTCCGGACGCCCTGGGCGGTCCGCGAGGCCGACTTCGGCGCCCTCAGCGTCGAGGATCCCCTCTTCGCGGCGGGCTTCGACCTGGCGATCTCCACAATGTCGCCCGCCGTGCACGACGCCGCGACCGTGCGGAAGATGAGCGCGCTGAGCCGCGGCTGGTGCTTCCTCGCCCGCTTCAACAGCTGGGAGCAGCCCGTGCGCGACGCGCTGCTGCGGCGGATCGGCCTTGCGCCGGTCCGGCGGACGGACGAGCTGTCGGCGGACCGCGACGCGATCCTGCGGGCCGTCGGCGACGCGGGCTTCGAGGCGCAGACGGCGCAGGTCCCCTACTGCTGGTCGGACGCGCGCAGCCCGAGGGAGATGGCCGACTATCTCTGCCGCCGCTGTATGACCGAGGCGGAGCGGGAGCGCCTGTACGACGCTGCCCTCGCGGCGGCCGGAGCGCTCGCCGGGGAGGACGGCCTCGTCCGCGACGCGGTGAACACGGCCGTCACCTGGATCTGGTGGAAAGCCTGAGGCAAAAAAGAAAAAACCGGAAGCTTTTCGAAGCTTTCCGGTTTTTTCTTTTTGCGGATTATTTCTCCGCTTCTTTTCAGGCTGGCCCTGACGGCACCCGTATCCCCCCCGCCCGCTTATTACACGCTTTTTGTCGACATTTCACAAAATTCCCGGCCTGTATTGCCGTCCCGCGCGTTCCGGAGGCAGAAAACCGGGTGGATTTTTGGGAAAACTGCTTAAAAAATCCCCGCCCGGGGGATGTCCTGCGGCGGAGCGTCCTTCTGCGTTTCATCCCCCGGGGGGGCTTCCCCCGGGCGGCGGAATCTGTTATTTTTTTCTCAGATCAGATGCTTGTGCGATCGTCCGGGCTTTCCCTCAGCCCCGCGTCTCTTTCACCTCTCGACGCGAAGGACGACCGCGACTCTCTCTTGCCGAGGCCCTCCGTGCCGGTCACACGGGGGGCCGAAGTTTTTTGCATAATCGAGGGGTGATCCTGAACAAAAAAAGCGAAAGGGGAACTTCCTCCGAAGGAAGTTCCCCTTTCTTATTTCCGGGCGCTCAGCCGCCCGAGACCGGGAAGAAGAAGCCGACCACGTCGCCGTCGTGCAGCTCCCGGTCGAGAGGGCTGCGCTCTCCGTTGACGCTGACCAGCAGGAGCTTCGCCTTCACCGGACTGCAGCGCACGAGCTTCAGCACGTCGCGCACGGTGCTGCCCTCCGGCAGCTCCGCCCAGGAGCGCTCGTCCAGCGCGCTGCGGTCGCTGCCGTGCGGCGGCAGGATCTTCACTCGCATCTGACCGCTCGCCTCCTCCATGACGATCGCGTCCATCGGACAGGCCTTCGCGCACTGGCCGCAGCCGAGGCAGCCCGCGCCTTCGGGCTCCGGGAAGACGTTGCGGTATTTGCCGCTTTTGCCCTCCCGCTTCATGGCGAGGACGGAGACCGGGCAGGCCTGCGCGCAGATACCGCAGCTGACGCAGTTAAGATAGTCGAAAACCGGTTGTTTCTTCGTCATGGCGCCGCCTCCGTCAGTTTGTCGATCCCCAGCCGCGCGACCGTCTCCGGCAGCGGCACGCCGGTTTTTTCGTCCCAGCCGAAGGCCCGCCAATGGGCGGAGACCTGTGCGCGGTGGCTGCCGAGCGTCACGCCCTTCAGCGGCCCCGCATTGAGCGGCGGCTCGCCGAGCATGCGCTTCGGCAGCCGGACGGAGGCGGGGTCGACGCCCTGTTTGACGTTGAAGAGCTGCCGCAGGGTCTGGATGCGCTCGCCGATCTCCATGTAGTGGTCGCCGTCGTGCTCCCAGCCCTCGGCGGCGTTGAGATAGTCCACCAGCTTCCACATATGCACGCCCATCATTTCCCCGTAGTAGCAGCCGCCCGCGCCATCGGTCAGCATCGAGTAGCAGGCGTTGGCCTTGGAGATCAGGGCCATCTCCTCGGTGTCCTCCAGATCCTCGGCCTTGAGGTGGAGCCTGGCCGGAGGCGCCCAGGAGCAGACGTCGCAGAGGCTCATCGCGCCGTACTGGATGCTCATGCCGACCGTGTGCTTGCCGGGCGCGGGCTCGGCCGCGAAGTGGACGCCGAGCTGCGGGTCGTTGCGCGCGTCGTGCATGCCAGGCTCCTGCCCGCCGACGTGCATCGCGTACTCTTTGCCTCCGAAGCGTTCGGAAGCGCGCTTGACGCCGTCGGCCAGCGCGTCGCCGAAGCCCTCGCGTGCGATCATTTTCCGCACCAGCTCGAGGATCGCCTCGGTGTTGCCCCAGTTGAGGGCCAGGCCCTCGGTCTGCCGCACGGTCAGAACGCCGTTTTCGTAGCATTCGATCGCCCAGGCGACCGTGTTGCCGGCCGAGATCGTGTCCATGCCGGCGCGGTTGAGCATCTCGTTGAGCTGGAAGATCGAATCCATGCTCCAGTTCAGCAGCAGCGGGCCGAAGGCCTCGATCGTCTCGTACTCGGGCTTGTGCGTCTCGTCGTAACCCGCGTACTTCCGCCCGCGGATGTTCAGCCTGCCGCCGCAGCCCAGCGGGCAGGAGTAGCAGTGATATTTGGCCGTCTCGATCCGGTTGATCTGCTCCGGGCTGTAGGCAAGGTCCATCAGCCGCGCGTCCTGCGGCGTGCCGCCCCAGTTTTTGATCGGCCCGTCGCCGCTGGTGATGGCCAGCGGGGTGTTGGCCGGGGTGCCCCACTCGCGGAACATGATCGAGGTCAGCGAGCCGTCCAGCGGGATGCTGGGCAGCCGCCCCATCATCCTGCCGCCCGCGCCGATGAAGACGCCGAGGCCGGAGGGGATCGTCAGCTTCAGCAGCTTCTGCCCCAGTTCCTTCGAGAGCGCCCTGACCCTGTCCGGGTCGGCGCAGGGCATGGGCCGGGAGCCTGCCAGCACCACGGCCTTGAGCCGCTTGCTGCCCATCACCGCGCCGACGCCGCTGCGCGCGGCGATGCGCCCGCCCTCGTTGCAGATGCCGGCGATCAGCGAGAGCTTCTCCCCCGCCGGGCCGATGCAGGCGACGCAGGGCTTCTTGCGACAGACACCGTCGAGCGCCTCGTGCAGGGTCTTCTCGGTCTCCACCGCATCGTGGCCCCAGTATTCGGAGGCGTCGCGCAGCTCGGCGCTCTTGCCGTCGCAGAAGAGATAGACCGGCTTTTCCGAGACGCCGGAGACGAAGATCGCGTCGTAGCCGCACTGCTTGATCGCCGGGGCGAAGAGGCCGCCGCAGTTGGCGTCGCCCCAGCCGCCGGTCAGCGGGCTTTTGCAGGCCACGGTCCAGCGCCCGCTCAGAAAGGCGCCGGTGCCGCAGAGCGCCCCCGCCGCGAAGGCGAGGATGTTCTCCGGCCCGAGCGGATCCGCCCCGGCGGGGATGTTATTGTAGAGATACCAGGCCGCCAGGCCCTTGCCGGCCAGCAAAGCCTCATAGACCTCCGGCGGGATCTGTTTCGCTTCGCACGCGCCCGTGCTCAGATCCGCGCAGAGGACCTTGCCCATGAAGGAAGTCATTATCTGTCGTATTCTCCGAATTCACAGCCGATGCCGACGGCCTCGATCTCGTCGATCAGGGTCTCCCTGCCGAGGAGATCCCGCTTGTAGAGCTTCAGGACGCCCGTGCCGTTGCCGCCGTTCCAGAGGCGGTTGTGGCGCTTGAGCCCGGTGGGCGCCTCGTAGTTGATGTTCAGCATGTCCTTCTTTTTGCAGCAGATCTGGGTGTCGAGCTTCGCGTTCGCGGTAGTCTGCACGACGTGCCAGTGGATCTCGTCCTCGGTCTCCCAGCAGTCGAACTTCGTGCCCGAAAGCGTCCAGAACTTGGAGAAGTTGAACTCGTAGTCCTTCCCCTCATAATAGAACTCGCCCAGGAGCTTGCGGTTGAGCGCCACGGGGCCCACCTTCGGGCGGCCGCCGCCGATGTTGAAGACACTGTTTTCGAGCTTTTTGCCGGTGATGCGGCTTCTGAGCTCGTTGCTCGACAGCCAGACCCAGGGCGAGGTGAAGTCGCCGCCCCAGTTCTTGTCGGCATAGCCGTTGCAGGTCTCGGGCTTGACGAGGTACTTCACGCCGTTGAGGACGATCTCGCCGCTGTACTTCGTCTTCATGCCCTCGGCGTGCCAGAACATCTCGAAGGCGTTGATGTCGCGGAAGAACTTGCTCGCGCCGTAGCCGACGTGGAAGGCGATCTTCTTGTCGATGTCGAGCTTCCAGCTCATCTCGCCCGCGTCGCACATCCACTCGGGATGCGCGTCCCGCTCCTCGGGCGTGACGCTGACGCAGCCCTCGGTGTGCGTCTCGGAGCAGCTGCAGCCGCCGCAGGCGATCTCATAGGGCGCGTCGGCGTGCAGCTTCACGTCCTTCCAGGCGTAGAAGTTGTGCAGCTGGCCGTGATCCTCGCCCCAGAAGCCGACGTTGACCATGACGTAGGAGGGCAGGACGCCCTTTTTCTGCTTTTCGGGGTCGTTCCAGACGATGACCGGCTCGTCCGCGGCGAGCGCCGGGTTGCAGGCGAAGAACTCGACGTAGAAGGGCTTCTTCTCGCCGGTCTCGGCGTTTTCCGCCGTCAGGGAATGCCACCACCAGTCATAGCCCTTTTTGGCCAGCGGCCCGCGGAGCATGAAGGCGTTGCGCGTGATGTCGTGAATGTTGGCCATGATCGTTCCTCCTTACTTCATCGCTTTCTTCAGCTTGATGTCCTCGACGATGCCTTCCTTCTCTTTTTCGACGCGCTTGACGAAGCGCTTGAGCTTGCCCTTCTGGGCGCTGATATAGAGCTTTTTGACGGGCGGGACGACGTTCATCAGCACCTTGCTCGGCAGATAGACCGGGCAGGGGTAGATGTGCTTCTTGAGCTTGTCGATGCCCTTGACCACCGCCTTGCCGACCTTTTCCGGCGCCTGCACGGGGAAGGGCGGCTCCATCTTGCGCCCGCCGCCGCCGACCTTGAAGAAGTTGGTCTTGGTCGAGACCGGGTAGACGCAGGTGATCTGCAGATTTTTCGGGGTCTCGTCGCGGATGGCCTGCTGGAAGCCCTTCATCGCGAACTTCGTCGCCGCGTACAGCGCGTAGCCGGGCAGGGCCATCTCGCCCATCGCGGAGATCGTGTAGACCAGCCGCCCCTCGCGGCCGTCCAGATGATGGAGGTACTTGGAGTAGCTATAGATGTGCCCCACGGTGTTGAGGTCGAAGATGCGCGAGATGCGGTCCCAGTCCTCATAGTCGAAGCGCTCGTAGTAGGGCGCGCCCGCGTTGCAGAAGAAGATGTCGATCTTGTCGAAGACCTCCTCCGCTTTCGCGAACAGGGCGTCCACGCCCTCCTTCGTGCTCAGGTCGCAGGAAAAGGGAATGACGTTGTCTCCGTAGCCGGTGATCTTGTCCGCGCCGCGGGCGGCCGCGATGATGCGGTTGCCGGGCTGCTGCAGCAGCTCCTCCATGATGGACTTGCCGATGCCGCTGGACGCGCCGGTGACGATGATGTTCTTGTTCTCGATCATGTGACTTCACTCCTCATCAATGATAATATCTGAAATATGAAATCGCTTATTTTATCGCCATGACGGTGTCGAAGGCGCTGTGGCAGGCGTCGGCGATCGTGCCGCTCTTGACGGCGTCGCCCACGCGCCAGATGCGCGTGACGCTGGCTTTGTCGAGCTCGCGCGCGAGATTGCCCGCCGGGCGCACGCCCAGCGAGAGCACCAGCGCGTCGGCAGGGATTTTGCGCTCCCGACCGGTTTTGACGTCCTGCACGGTGACGCCCTCTTTGTTAACGGCAAGCAGCTTCGTGCCGGTCTCGAACTTCGTGTCCGTCTTCGACAGGCGCTCCAGCTCGTCGTCGATGAGCTGGAACCAGGCCCCGGGGGCGAGCTCCTCCGCCATTTCGATGACAGTGACGCGGTTGCCGGTCTGGCAGAGGATCTCCGCCGTCTCCAGCCCGGTCAGGCCGGAGCCCGCGACGACGACGTCCTTGTTCTCGAGCACCTTTTCCTTATGGATGATCTGCGGCGCGGTGAAGACGTTCTCCCCGCCGATACCCTCGATCGAGCGCGGGCGCAGCGGCTCGCCGCCGGTAGCGACGACGACGCCCCAGGGATCCATGTCCGCGATCTCCTTCGCGCTCAGCTCGGTTCCTAACTCAATCTTCGCGCCGGCCTTCTTCGCGGCGGTCATCAGATCCTCGATGCACCAGTAGAGCTTGTCCTTGAGGTGGCAGGCGGCGGCCGTGATCACCTGTCCGCCGGGCTTTTCGGCCTTTTCGTACACCGTCACGTCGAAGCCGCGCATCGCCAGGGTCTGCGCCGCGGTGAGGCCGGCCGGCCCCGCGCCGATGACGAGGATCTTTCTGCCTTCGCCGTCGCGCGGCATGTTGAACCACTCTTTTTCGCGCGCCACGCTCATGTTCAGCGCGCACTCGCCGGGCTTGCCGACGCCGGCGTTGGTCATGAAGGAGCGGATGCAGTTGAGGCAGCCGATGCAGCGGCGGATCTCCTCCGGATGCCCGGCGGCGGCCTTCTCGACCCAGTGCGGGTCGCAGATGAAGGTGCGCGCCGAGGCGACGAAGTCCTGGTCGCCCTCCTCGAGCTGCTTTTCGGCCTGCTCGGGCGTGCGGATGACGTTGGCGGCGATGACCGGGATCGAGACGACGCTCTTGATCTCGCGCGCGAGGTATTTGCGCCAGCCGGGCTCGAAGGAGGTCGGCTCCAGCCAGTAGTTGTAGGCGTCGTAGCAGGCGGAGGTGACGTTGATCGCGTCCACCGTCAGCTCTTCGAGGCGTTTGGCGATCTCCTTGCCGGTCTCGATGTCGTAGCCGACGCCGGGGCGGCCGATGCGGCTGTACATCTCGTCGGCGGTCAGGCGCACGGTCAGCGGGTAGTCGCGCCCGCAGCGCGCGCGGATGCCCCGGATGATCTCGGTGATGAAGCGCAGGCGGTTTTCGAAGCTGCCGCCGTATTCGTCGGTTCGATGATTCGTGTGCGGGGAGAGGAACTGCTGGATGATGTAGCCGTGCCCGGCGTGCAGCTCCACGCAGTCGACGCCCGCCTTCTGACAGCGGACGGCAGCCTCGACGAAGTCGCTGATGAGGTTCTTGACCTCTCGCTTCGACATCGCGTGCATGCGCGTCGCGCCGTGTTTGGCAAGCTCCACCTTAGACGGGGCCTGCACCGAGAAGCAGACGCCCTTGGCCTCCATGCCGAGCAGCACGGGGGTGCATTTGAAGATCTGATCCATCACGCCCGGGAAGCGGTCGGCCACCGGGATGACGAGGGGCAGGGAGTTGATGGCGCTGGCCATGCCCTGCCGGCCCGGATGATGGAGCTGGATGCACAGCTTCGCGCCGTGGCGGTGGAGCCGCTCGGCAAACTCGCGCATCGGCTCGATGTGGTAGTCGTGGCTCATCGCCAGCTGTGTGAAGGTCGACGCGCCGCCCATGTCGTTGACGCGGCAGATGCCGGGGATGATCATGCCGACGTCGCCCTTCGCGCGCTCCTCATAGTAATCCATCAGGCGCTCGGTGGGCTTGCCGTTGGTCTGACCGAGAGAAAATTCCGCCGCCGTCATGACGGTGCGGTTCTTCACGGTCATGCTGCCGATCTTCATCGGCGAGAGCAGAAGCTCGTACATGGGAGCTCTCCCCCTTTACAGATTTATACAAAATAACTATACTTCCTCCGCTCTCTCCCGTCAAGTTTTTTGCAGAAGAAACGAAAACTTCGCTGTCCGCTGCCGCCGATGCCGGAAGATTTCGCATTGACAAGCGCTTTGCCCGCGTTTTATACTGAACCGGAGCAATGCAGAAACGGAGGATGCATCATGGCCGGCAACGAAATAAGAGACAGGCGGCAGGCCCTGCTGGACGAGGCGATCGAGGCCGATCCCGACATCCTGCGCGGCCAAAAGCTGACCAGGGTCCTTGTCCTGATCTGGGTCGTCACCCGCCTTTTTTATGTGATCGTCGAGCTTTACTTCGCCCGAAGCGGCTTCATCCCCTTCAGCTACAGCAATCTGCTCATCTTCCTGCTGTCTTTGTTCCTTGCCGTTCTGCTGATCAACGGCACGAAAAACCTCGCCCTGCTGCCGCTGCTCGGCGGTGCGATGACGGTGATCAACGGCTTCCGTTATCAGTATTACGACGCGCTGAAGCTGGATCTCTATCCGGAAGAACGGCTGTACCTGCTCTCCTATCTCGCGGCCTCCTGGGCGCAGGTCGCGATCATGCTCTGCCTCCTGCTGATCCCGGTGTGCGTGAAATACGCGCAGGCCGCCGGCAGCATCAACAAAAGCCTGATGAACAGGCCGGAGGGCCCGCATCTCTAAGCCTGGTTTAAGGAAAGGCTGCTATTATCTGTTTCGGGGGTGCTTTGATGAAGCTGCTTTACGCCGAGGACGAGATCGCGATGAGCGAGGCCGTCACCGATATTCTCACCTATCACAAATACACCGTGGACGCCGTGTACGACGGCGCCGACGCGCTCTACTACGCCGAGCACGAACAGTACGACGGCATCATCCTGGACGTGATGATGCCCAAGATGAGCGGGCTCGAGGTGCTGACCGCGCTGCGGCAGCGGGGCGTCAATACGCCGGTGCTGCTGCTGACCGCGAAAAGCGAGATCAGCGACCGCATCGAGGGCCTGGACGCCGGGGCGGACGACTATCTGCCCAAGCCCTTCGCGATGGGCGAGCTGCTGGCCCGCGTGCGCGCGATGCTGCGCCGCCGCGAGGACTTCAAGCCGGACATCCTGACGATGGGCAACGTCTCGCTGAACATGCAGAGCTACGCGCTCTCCTGCGGCGGCGAGAGCGTCGTGCTGCCGAAGCTCGAGTATCAGATGATGGAGCTGCTGCTGCGCAACCGCGGCATCTTCCTGTCCACCGAGGACCTGCTGACGAAGATCTGGGGCTATGACACCGAGGCGGAGCTCGGCGTGGTGTGGGTGTACATCTCCTACCTGCGCAAGAGGCTGGCCTCGATGGGCGCGAACATCGAGCTGCGCGCCAAGCGCGGCGTCGGCTACCGTCTGGAGGAGATCCGATGATCCGCACGCTGAGACGAAAATTCACCGTGACCGCCATGATCGCCGTCACGGTGCTGCTGCTGGCGATCCTCGGCGCCGTCAACGGCGTCAACGCCTGGACGAAGGCCCGCGAGGCCGACCAGCTGCTGGACACGCTGGTCGACACCGAGGGGGGCGGCGGGCGCGGTCCCTGGGATATGCCGGCCGATCGCCCGGAGGGAGAGGACTTCCCGGAGGGCGGCGGCAGCTTTCCGGAGGGCGAAGGCTTTCCCGAGGGCGGCGGCTTTTGGGGCGGCGTCGGCTTCTGGGGCCTCGGCCCGACCGAGGACAGCCGCATGTCCGCGCTCTTCTTCACCGTGACCGACGACGGCAGAGGCAGCGTGAGCACAGAGCTCAACCGCACCGCCTCCGTCTCGGAGGAGGAGGCAGCCTCGCTCTACGCCTCGGTCGGCGACAGGACGGAGGGGCGCATCGGCGCCTACCTCTACCGCAGCGTCACGCGCGCGGACGGCAGCCGCGTGACCGTGTTCCTCGACCGCAGCCGCGAGCGCGCCGACGTGCTGCGCGTGGCGGCGATGTCCGCGCTGGCGGGCCTGCTCGGCTGGGGCCTGATGCTGCTGTTCGTCATGTTCCTGTCGAAGAAGGCCATCGAGCCGGTGGCACAAAACATGGAAAAGCAGAAACGCTTCGTCACCGACGCCGGGCACGAGCTGAAGACGCCGCTGGCGATCATCCTCGCCAACACCGAGGCCATGGAGCTGCGGCAGGGCGAGAGCAAGTACACGAAAAACATCCGCGGCCAGGTGGAACGTCTCAGCGGCCTGACGCAGAACCTGCTGGCCCTGGCCCGCGCCGACGAGGGCCACAAGCCGATGGATCTCACGGCCTTTTCGCTCGGGGAGCTCGCGGAGGAGACCGCGCGGCCCTTCCGGGAGCCGGCGGAACTGAAAGGACTCAGCTTCAGCTGGGAGCTCGCCGATGGGGTCGAGATCCGCGCCAACCGCGCACAGATCGGGCAGCTGATCAGCATCCTGCTGGACAACGCCGTCAAATACTCGCCGGAGGGCGGCGCCGTCCTGCTTCGGGTCAGAAAAGAGGGCGGCAAAGCCCTGCTGCAGGTGAAAAACACCGTGAGCGACCGGAGCGTGCCCGCCGAGCGGCTCTTCGACCGCTTTTACCGCGCCGACGCCGCGCGCACGCAGAAGAGCGGCGGATACGGGATCGGTCTGTCCGCCGCGCGCGCCATCGCCGAGGCCCACAGGGGCAGCCTCAGCGCCGCCTACGAGGACGACGCGATCGTGTTCACCTTCCGCGTGTAGATCTTGTTTTATAGAAAAGAAGCGCCCGCCCGGGAGTATTTCTCCCGGGCGGGCGTTTTTTTGCCTCGCAGAGTTTTTCGCGCCGCAGCGCGAAAAAACAATCAAATCCGTATTTTACGGGGGCGTGTACCTCGCAAAATACACTTCTCGCCCTGCAGGCGTGCGAGCACAGCGAGTGCGCACAGCAGGGTGCAATCCCCCTCAACGAAAAGCCCAGCGAAGCGGGCGCAGGGTTTCGTTGACAGTTATTCTTCTATATGTTCCATACCCTGGGCGATGATCGAGCGGACGTGCTCGTCGGCGAGCGAATAGAACACCGACTTGCCCTCGCGGCGGCTCTTGACCAGGCGGCTGCGCTTGAGGATATTGAGCTGATGGGAGATGGCCGACTGCGTCATCTGAAGCGCCGCGGCCAGATCGCAGACGCAGAGCTCCTCCTCGAAGAGCACGAAGAGGATGCGGATGCGCGTCGTGTCGCCGAAGATCTTGAACAGCTCCGCCAGGTCGAGCAGATGCTCCTCCGGCGGCAGCTTTGAGGCCACGGCCTTCAGGCGGTCGCTGTGGATCTCCTGCACCTCGCAGAACAGGCTTTCGTTTTCGTTCATGTCACACCTCACAGGTTCTTTACGCGCAGCGCGCGGATCGCGTTGAGCACCGCGATCACCATCACGCCGACGTCGGCGAAGATCGCGGCCCACATGTTCGCCAGGCCCAGCGCGCCGAGCAGCAGGCACAGGAGCTTGACGCCGATGGCGAAGACGATGTTTTCGTAGACGATGCGCAGGCACTTTTTCGCGATGCGGATCGCCTTGGCGACCTTGAGCGGATTGTCGTCCATCAGCACGACGTCCGCCGCCTCGATGGCCGCGTCCGAGCCGAGCGCGCCCATCGCGATGCCGAGGTCGGCGCGCGAGAGCACCGGCGCGTCGTTGATGCCGTCGCCGACGAAGGCCAGCGCAGCGCCCTTGGGCTTGCGCGCCAGCAGCTCCTCGACCTTCGCGACCTTGTCAGCGGGCAGAAGACCGGCGAAATACTCTACGCCGCCGAGCGCGCGGGCCGTTTCCTCCGCGGCGCTGCGGCTGTCGCCGGTCAGCATGACCGCCCGCTCCACACCGGCGCTCTTCAGCGCGGCGACGGCCTCCCTGGCCGTGGGCTTGAGCATGTCGGTGATCAGGATGTGCCCGGCGTAGGCGCCGTCCACCGCCACGTGCACCACCGTGCCCGCGCTGCGGCAGGCGATCGCCTCGACGCCGAGCGCGGCCATCAGCTTGTCGTTGCCGACGGCGACGCTTTTCCCGT
The DNA here is from genome assembly GCA_017552325.1 of Oscillospiraceae bacterium. Classification (GTDB taxonomy): domain Bacteria; phylum Bacillota; class Clostridia; order Oscillospirales; family Oscillospiraceae; genus Limivicinus. Next base: position 18,043 of record JAFZQE010000080.1, on the reverse strand, counting down.
CGACCTGCGCGACGACGCCCTGTCCGGGGATCTCCCGCAGCTCGCCGACGCGGCTCTTGTCCGGCACGCCGCCCCAGGCACGCTGCAGGCTGCGGCTGATCGGGTGGGTGGAATAGCTCTCGGCCAGGGTGGCCAGCTCCAGAAGCTCCCGCTCCTCCATCGCGCTGTGGTGCACGCCCTGCACCTCGAAGACGCCCTGCGTCATCGTGCCGGTCTTGTCAAAGGCCAGCAGCCGCACGCGCGAGAGCGTTTCCATGTATTTCGAGCCCTTGACCAGAACGCCCGCGCCGCTCGCGCCGCCAATGCCCGCGAAGAAGCTCAGCGGGATCGAAATGACCAGCGCGCAGGGGCAGCTGATGACGAGGAAGGTCAGCGCGCGGTAGATCCAGGTGCTCCAGTCCGAGCCGCGGCCGAGCAGCAGGTTCGCAAGCGGCGGCAACAGCGCCAGCAGCAGCGCGCCGAGGCAGACCACCGGCGTGTAGACGCGGGCGAAGCGGGAGATGAAGTTCTCCTGCCGTGATTTTTTGGAGCTGGCGTTCTCCACCAGGTCGAGGATCTTCGAGGCGGTGGACTCGCCGAATTCGCGCGTCGTGCGGACCTTCAGCAGGCCGTTGAGGTTGACGCAGCCGCTGACGACCTCCTCGCCCTCCCACACGTCGCGCGGGACGCTCTCGCCGGTCAGCGCCGCGGTGTCCAGGGTGCTCTGCCCCTCGACCACCACGCCGTCGATCGGGATCTTTTCGCCGGGCTGCACCCAGATCACCGTGCCGACGGGAACCTCGTCCGGGTCGACCTGCTCGAGCGTGCCGTCCTCGCGCGCGACGTTGGCGGTATCGGGGCGGATGTCCATCAGCGCGCTGATGCTGCGGCGGCTTTTGCCCACCGCGTAGCTCTGGAAGAGCTCGCCGATCTGGTAAAAGAGCATGACCGCCGCGCCCTCGAGGTACTCGCCCAGCGCGATCGCGCCGACCGTGGCGACGGCCATCAGGAAGTTCTCGTCAAAGGGCTGGGCGTTGCGCAGGCCCTTCGCCGCTTTGAGCAGGATGTCGTAACCGATGACGAGGTAGGGGATCAGATAGAGCCCAAGCTCCAGCCAGCGGTTCTCCGGCAGCACGTGCAGCGTGAAGAGCGCATAGATCAGCCCCAGCAGCAGGACCGACAGGACGATCCGCCGCAGGACCTTTTTCTGCTTTTTGTTCATGGGGCCGCCTCAGAGGTAGATCTCGCAGTCGTCCTCGACCTTCTTGCAGGCCTTGAGCACCCGCTGCATGACTTCCTTCGGCTCGGCGCCCTCTTCGAATTCGACGCTCATCTTCAGCGCCATGAAATTGACGACCGCGTCCTTCACGCCCTCGGTTTTTTTCGCGGCCTGCTCCATCTTGTTGGCGCAGTTGGCGCAGTCGACCTTGATCTTATAGCTCTTCTTCATCGCCGTTTCCTCCTAACGATTGAACAATCGTTCATATGTTCAACGTCAGTATACACCTTTTGGAAAATTTGTCAAGGGGGATTTTGAGGGGCGGGGGAACGGCCTTTGCTGCCGGGGCGAGGCCGGTAGGGATTTGCCGGTACGAGAGAAACCCCTCCACCGCGCAAGCGCGGTCCCCCTCCCCTGTTAGGGGAGGCTTGAAAGGGGCGCGGGCCGTCGGGGATCCCACGGCCGGGGCCCTGCGGTTGGGGAAACAGAAAAACCGCCGGAATCGGCGGTCAGGGGACAGCGCTTCGAAAAGCCACTGGTTCTTTTCAACAAAAAAAGAACTCCAGCTTTGGCTCTCAGCCGGACAGAGCCCAGCGTCAGCCAGCGAGGAATGATCCTCTTCATCGGAGTTCTGGCAGGAGAATAGCACATACCTCTGGCTCTGTCAAGTATTGATCATTTTAGGCGGGCAGAGAACACGCCCGTGCGTTGCAGCTATCGAGCAAAACGCAGCCGTGAGAGATCACGGCTGCGCTTTGCTCATTTTCTTTTTCGTCAGTTCCCAGCTCTGCGTCAGCAGGTCAGTCACTCGCTCGGGCGGGACCGATTCGATCAGCACCGTGAGCCAGTGCGTCTTGTTCATGTGCCAGGCCGGCAGATAGCCCTCCTGCCCGCGCAGGATATAGACCAACGCCGGGTCGAGCTTGAGGTTCAGCGCCTCGACGCGCCCCTCGCCCGGCAGGCCCAGGGTCTTCCTCGGCAGCTTCATCAACAGGCCAAACCACTTGCCGCCGATGCTGTGGCGCAGCACCGCGGATTCCGGATCGTCCAGCCAGGGGTATTCCGGCTCGGTGCCCCAGGTCTCCTGAACAAATCGGAACAGTTCCTCTCTGGTCATGTCACACCACCTGGAAGATGTAAAACTTCAGGTAATCCGTCTCCGGCACGTTCCACAGGATCGGATGATCGGGGGCCTGCTGCCGCGCCTCGATCTGCCGCAGCTCGACGCCCGCATCCAGCGCCGCGGATCTGAGCATCGCGACGAAGCGCTCGGAGGGCATGAAGTGGCTGCAGGAGGCCGTGGCGAGGAAGCCGCCGCGCGGCAGGAGCTGCAGGGCGCGGAGATTGATCTCCTTGTAGCCGCGCTCGGCGCGGTCGGCCGTCTTGCGGGACTTGGTGAAGGCCGGCGGGTCGAGGATGATGAAGTCATAAGGCGCGCCGCCCTGCTCCTTGAGCGCGGGCAGCAGCTCGAACACGTCCGCCGTCACGAAATCCATCCGCTCCTCGAGCTCGTTGCGCCGGGCGTTGGCGCGCGCCATCTCGATCGCCGCGGCCGAGACGTCCACCGCCGTCACATGCGCGGCGCCGCCCCGGGCTGCGTTGAGCGCAAAGGAGCCGGTGTGCGTGAAGCAGTCGAGCACGCGCTTTCCCCGCGCCAGCCGCGCCACGGCCAGACGGTTGTATTTCTGATCGAGGAAAAAGCCGGTCTTCTGGCCGTTTTCCACGTCCACGGCGTAGAAGATCCCGTTCTCGCAGATCTCTGTCTCCGTGCTGCCGCCGCCGCAGAACCAGCCCTTCCCCTGCTCCAGGCCCTCCAGCGCGCGGCCCTGCAGGTCGTTGCGCTCGTAGAGGCCGCGGATCTGCTGCCCGTCCTCAGCCAGGACCTCCAGCAGCAGCGGGAAGAGCTCTCCCTTGCGCCGCTCGATCCCGACGGAGAGGCACTGCGTGACGAGAAGGTCGTTGAAGCGGTCGACCGTCAGGCCCGGGAAACCGTCCGCCTCGCCGAAGACGATCCGGCAGCAGCCGAGGTCCTCCGGGCGCAGCACCGCCTTGCGGTAGTTCCAGGCGTACTGAAAGCGACGCTTCCAGAAGGCCGCGTCAAATCGGTCGTTGGCGTTGCGGGATACAAGGCGGAGGCGGATCTTGCTCTCGAGGCTGACGAAGCCGGTGCCGAGGTATTTCCCCTTCTCGCTGACCGCGTCGGCCAGCGCGCCGTTTTCGCAGTCCGGCGCGTCGACGATCTCCGCCGCGTAGATCCAGGGGTGCCCCTGCTCCACCCAGCGCGTCCCCTTCGCCGTCACGGTGAATCGCGGGAAGTTTCTTTCGCTTTTCATAGGCTTTCCTCTCAAAAAGATCCTCCCGCGCGGGGCGCGGGAGGGTTTGTGTCAATGGGTCTCTGTGTCGATCAGCACCCAGGAGATCGTTTCCGGGTTGTCGGGCAGGTAGTTGATGACGACCGGCACGAAGCGCTCGCTGTATTTGCCCTGGATCGGCCTGTTCTGCAGGTCAGCCAGGTTGAAGGTATAGGCGTAGCGGTCGGTGTTGAAGTAGACGCGGTCGAAGAGCTTGAAGAAGAGCGTGCCGTCCTGGCCGTTTGCCGAGTCGCGGCCGACCAGCGCCGTCGTGGAGTCGACGTAGATCGAGAGCTTCCCGTCCCGCTCCTCCAGTTCGTTGGCCACGCTGAGCGCGAAGCCGCACACGGCGTTGACCGCGCCGGGCGTGGTGGACATATCGCGGCAGTACTGCACGGTCGTGCCCTCCGGCAGCACCGGATGCGCCACGTCCGCCAGCACGACCTCGTCAAAGCCCATGTCGTAGAGCTCGCGCACCATGCTGACCGTGTAGTCGCGCAGGTCGAGGCTGTAGGCGTCGAGCCAGAGGCCGCCCTCGTCCATGTAGTTGAAGCCCGTGTCGTTTCGCAGCGTGACCACCGTGCTGCGCGAGCCGTAGAGCTCGTCGCGGCAGATGCTGATCTGCGCGACCAGATACACGCCGTTCGGCTTGGACTCGGTGGGCGTTTTCAGCCGGGTCAGCAGGGCGCGCATCTCCGCCGACAGCGGGTCGCCCGCCAGGCTGAAGTTCCTGGCCGACCAGGCCTTGGAGTCCCATTTTAAAATGCCGCTCTTCGGCTTCATCTCCAGCACCAGGGCGTTGCCGACCATCAGGCGCGCGGCGTATTCCTCGATCTTCTCGGGGTAGATCTCGTCGGCCTTGACGAAGATCGCGCGCATCGGCTCCAGGCCGCTGCCGGTGCGGGCCTCGACTTTGGAGAAGTCCGGCTCTTCAAAAATGATCTCCGCCGTCGTCGTCTCCAGCTCGCCGCGCCCCTCGCTCTCGCCCTGCTCGCCGCCGCTATCCGCATCCTGCGCCGAGGGCGGCACGATGCGCACCGAGTCCTTCGTGATGACGGCATACTTCTGCATCCCGTAGAACAGCACGACCACCAGACTCAGCAGACCGAGCAGAACAGCCGCCGGGATCAGGATGCGGTTGCGCTTTTTCCGCTTGCCGCGGTAATATTCTGACATTCTTGCCAATGGTATCCCTCCCGAAGCCGCTCAGCCCTCGATCTGGGAGATGCGGCGGACATGCCGCTGATCGTTGGAAAAGGGCGTGTCCAGAAACGTGTCGACGATCATCAGCGCGAGGCCGGGCCCGACCACGCGCGCGCCGAGCGCAAGGACGTTGGCGTCGTTGTGCTCGCGGGTCGCCTGCGCGGAGAAGCAGTCCCCGCAGAGAGCGCAGCGGATCCCCGGCTGCTTGTTGGCGGTGATCGACACGCCGATGCCGGTGCCGCAGATCAGGATGCCGCGCTCGCACTCGCCGCCGGCGACGGCCTTCGCCACCGCTTTGGCGTAGACCGGGTAGTCGCAGCTCGCCTCCGAATAGGTGCCGTAGTCGCGGTAAGCCAGGCCCCGTTTGTCCAGATGCGCCATGATCTCCTGCTTCAGGGCATAGCCCCCGTGGTCGCTGCCGATCGCTATCATGAGCCGATCCCTCCGTATGCGCACAGTTTTAGATATTTTACCACTTTCCCGCTAAAGGTGCAAGATTCCAGTTCTTAGTTTTTCACGATGCATGAAAAAAGAACGGAGCCGTGTTTCCACGGCTCCGCTCTTCTAAAAACTAAAAACTAAAAACTATACCCTATCCCCGGCGGCGGCTGCGGCGGCTGCGGTCGGCATAGATCCGGTTGTCGGCGATGCGGCTGTCGGATTCCTGCATGAAGCGCTTCAGCCGATCCTCAAAATCCTGGTTGGTGCTGGGGGGATCGACCGCCTCCGCCGTCGGCTGGGCGGCGCGGGGCAGCGGGGAACGGGCGGGCTGCGGGCGGCGGAAGCCGGCGCTGCGCTCGGCGGGCGGGGCTTCGACGGCGCGCTTCATCGAGAGGTTGATCTTCCCCTCCGGGCTGATGCCGAGCACCTTGACCTTCACCGTCTGACCCATCTGCACGTGCTCGCTGACCTCGGAGACGAAGGTGTTCGCGATCTCAGAAATATGGACGAGGCCGCTCTTCCCCTCCGGCAGCGCGACGAAGGCGCCGAATTTGGTGATGCCGCTGACTTTGCCTTCCAACACAGACCCAAGTTCCAGTTCCATATCCGATCCTCTCTGTCTTACTTGAAGTAATAGATCCGCTCGCCCGGCATGACCAGGCCCAGCTTTTCGCGGGCCAGAGCCTCGATCGCCTCATCGCTCCCGGCGGCGGCCGCCTCCGCGCGCAGCGCGGCGTTCTCCTCCCGCAGCAGAGCGCAGATCTGTTCCAGCTCCCGCTCCTGCGCCAGCGCCGCGTTCAGACGGACGCGGGCGGATGCGAAGGAGACGAGCATGTACAGCAGCACGATGACGACGAGCAGGCGCGCGAGCGTTTCGCTGTTTCGCACTTTGCTGAAATGAATTACCCCCATACTATAAAGCATCTTTCCCGTTTTTGAAAGACCTTTTTTGCATTTTTTCAAAAAATTTTTTCGCTTTTTTGCGGATTCGCGGAAAAATATCCATATATTGGAACAGCTTGACAAAAATCGGGAGCAGGCGCGGGCTGAAAAGGCGCTGCCAGGCGAAAAAGCCCGTCCATGCGGCGGCCAGCGCCCCGATCCCGAGCCGCCCCTCGCCGAGGGACATCGCGTAGAGGAAAAGCGCCGCGCCGAGCAGCAGGCAGAAGAGCGCGTCCAGGCCGAAGGCGGCGAGGCCGCGCAGGCTCCGGCGCGGCGGGCGCAGCAGGTCGTACAGCAGCCCCGCGGCAAGGCCGATCAGCACGGCCAGCCCCAGTGCCTCCGCCTGTCGGGCGGGATCGACGCGCAGCACTCAGCCGAAGAGCCGCGACCACCAGCCGCCCGTGGCCGGCTCGTCGTAGCTCAGCTCGCTCAGCTTGCCGCGCAGCTCCAGCCGCCCGGCCTCCAGGTCGATCTTCTCGATGTGCAGGCCCTCGCCGCGCACGTTCAGGTCGCCGAGCCCGGTGCTGAGCACCACCATGTTCTCGTCGAAGCCGGCCACGTCCCGCACGCCCTCGATCAGCAGCTTCTCGCGGTTTTCCATGCGCACCGCGTGCCGGGCCGCTCCATCAGGCGCGATCCGCGCGATCTCCTCTCCGGTCATCCGCTCACCCCCGTCCCCACTATACGCGGCCGGCGGCGCGGATATGAGGGAAACGCGGTATCGAGTGCTTAGTACTTAGTGCTTAGTGCTTAGAAAAGACGCCGTAGGGGCGGGCCTTGCCCCGCCTCTGCGGCGTCTATCCTGATTCTCTGGCAAAACTGCAGGTTGTCGGGGACACCGACCCCTACAGGAGCGGGCGGGCCTTGCCCCGCCCCTACAATGTCATTCTGAGGCGTTCACGCCGAAGAATCTTGGAAAGATCCTTCGCTTCGCTCAGGATGACGGGACGGCGGGCGGGCTTACAGGAAGCGGTAGAGGTTCAGGCCGGTCTCCTCGGCGTCCAGGCGGCGCTCGACGGTCCCCTCGAGCCGCCGGACGAACATCTCGCAGGTGGCGGAGATGCGGCACTCGTTCAGATGCCCGCCGATCACGCTCATGTCCTCCCGGCAGAGGTTGATGTGCAGATGCAGGTAGATCTCCCCGTCCTTCGTGGAGATGTTCCCCAACAGGGAGGTGATCTCCATCGGCTCGTCGAAGGCGTGCTTGTGATACTGCCGGGCGGCGACGTCGTACAGGCCGATCACGGCGTGATCCGCCGCGCCGAGAGCCTCCACGGAGCCGAGGCGGATCTGCTCCTTCCGGCAGAATTCGGTCAGCGCGGAAAGGATCTCCTCCCCGCGGTTGAGGCGGATGATATAGGTGTCTCCAAAAGAACGGTATTCCATCGTATGTCTTCCTTTCCGCGCTATGCGCTATGTTCTGTTCAAAACTATACCGTATCCGCCGAAGCTCTGTCAAGGCGCAGATTCGCGCAGCGGCGGCCTGCGGGGCGCGGCCGGTTGATTTCCGCCCCGCGATATTCTATGATTCTGACAGGCCGGGTACCGCCGCGGGCGGCCCTGCGGCCTATGCGGACCTGATCCGGGAGACGGAGCGGAACGCGCCGACGCCGGAGGCGAAAAAGCGGGCGTTCCGCGAGCTGGTGGACGGCGGCCAGAAGTTCACCTATCTGACCAGCTATGTCGGACAGTGGAAGCAGGCAGGCCTGCGGCCCTATATCCGCTCGTTTTATACCCACTGTCCCGTTTTTGACGATCTGCTCGTGCAGATCATGGACGTCAACGGACGGATCTTCCTGTCCTATCATCAGAGCTTCCGGGATCGCTGCGTGCTCGACAGCTTCCTGGCTCAGCTGGAGGCCCGGGGGATCCCCTGCAGCGTTCGGGGACCCGCAGTCACGGACAACCCGCGCTTTCCCGAGCCGACCCGGTAGAAGCGGGGCGGGATCCCGCGGCATGCGACGGCGGACAAGGATAATAAAAGCGCCCCCGGGAGCATAGGCTCCCGGGGGTGTTCATAAACTGAAACGCTGTGGAATTACGCCTTGCGGACCTTGTCGATGTGACGGGTGAGGTCGAGCATCTTGTTGGAGAAGCCCCACTCGTTGTCATACCAGGCAACCAGCTTGACGAAGTTGCTGTTGAGGGCGATGCCGGCCTGGGCGTCGAAAATGGAGGTGTGCGGGTCGGTACGGAAGTCGGAGGAAACGACCTCGTCGTCCACGTACTCCAGAACGCCCTTCATCGGGCCTTCGGCGGCGGCCTTCATGGCGGCGCAGATCTCGGCATAGGTGGCCGGCTTCTCAAGACGGAAGGTCACGTCGACGACGGACACGTCCGGAGCGGGGATACGCATGGACATACCGGTGAGCTTGCCGTTGAGCTCGGGGATGACCTTGCCGACAGCCTTGGCGGCGCCGGTGGAGGAGGGGATGATGTTGTTGTAGATGGAGCGGGCGCCGCGCAGGTCCTTCTTCTTCGGGAAGCCGTCGACGATGGCCTGGGTGGCGGTGGAAGCATGGACGGTGGTCATGAGGCCTTCGATGATGCCGAAGTTGTCGTTGACGACCTTGGTGATCGGGGCCAGGCAGTTGGTGGTGCAGGAGGCGTTGGAAACGAACTGCATGTCGGGGGTGTACTTCTCGAGGTTGACGCCGCAGACGAACATCGGGGTGTCGTCCTTCGCGGGGCCGGACATCACGACGACCTTCGCGCCGGCGTCGATGTGGGCCTGGGCCTTGACCTTGTCAAGGTACACGCCGGTGCACTCGAGCACGTACTCGACGCCCAGCTCGCCCCAGGGGATGAGGGTGGCGTCGCGGTAGGCCTTGTCAGACAGGACCTTGACGACCTTGCCGTTGACGGTGACGGTGCTGTCCTCGTCGTTGCCGACGACTTCGCCGTCGAAGCGGCCGTGCACGGAGTCGTACTTCACGCAGTAAGCAATGTGGGACGCGGGATGGCCGGGGGCGTTGATGGCGACGACCTCGATGTCGTCGGACTTGATCGCGGCGCGGAAGGCGAGGGAGCCGATGCGGCCGAAACCGTTGATGCCAACTTTGATCATGTTTGTATCCTCCAATTTTTTATAGATTTACAAATCAGCGGACCCGGAGGAAAAACTTCCCTTTGGGCTCGTCATAATTGTAACATATACTATCCGTAAAAATCAACAATTCATTCTCTGTTCGGGGCATAAAAAATTGCCGAAATTTTAGCTTCCGGCCGCATTTTTATTCCCCGCGTCTTGTATAATATGTCGATTTTTGCTATTCTTTCCCTGTAAAACGATCCAAATTGCAAGGAGGCCGCCCATGATCACCCTTTCCTCCGATGTTCTGTCCATGTCCGGCGAGGGCGCCGCGCTGCTGCAGAACCGCCGCCTCGTCTATGCCAACGCCGCCGCCCGGGCCATCCTCGGCGAGGACTGCGTCGGCAAGGGCGTCCGCGAGCTCTTCGGCGCCGAGATCGCCGAAGCGCAGGCGGGCTCCTTCATCGCCTCCGTGCCGATCGCGGGAAAGAGCCGTCTGCTGCGCTTCAGCCGCGAGGAGAACATGCAGGTCGTCTTCTTCTCCCGGCCCGAGTCCTGCGAGGATCTGCTGAGTGAGGGCAGCCTGCAGGCGATGCGCGCGGGCCTGATGAACATCAGCCTCGCCGCCGGGAACGGACGGCGGATGGCTGAGGAGCTGGGCAGCGAAGCACTGAGCGGCTGCTTCGGCACGCTGAGCCGGGAGTACTACCGCCTCAGCCGCCTGCTGTCTAACATCAGCGCCGCGCGCGGCATCCTCACAGGCGATCTGCCGATGGCGCTGTGCACGGTGGACCTCGGCGCAATGGTGTCCGACCTGGCCGACAGCCTCAGCATCCTGCGGCCGGACGTGGAGCTCGCCTTCACGGCGGAGCGGCGCGTCCTGCTCTGGGCGGACCCGCAGCTGCTGGAGCTGATGCTGCTGAATCTGCTGTCGAACTGCTACTGCCACGCGGCTGGCCTGCGGCGCATCCGCGTCGAGCTGCTCGGGCTCAGCGACCGGGTCTATCTGACGGTGCGCGACGACGGCTGCGGCATCCCGGCCGAGCGGATGTGCAGCCTCTTCCACCGCTACCGCGCCGCCCGGGGCCTGCACGAGCTCCCGGCCGGGGCGGGATTGGGTCTGACGGTGATTCGCGGGATCGCCGAGGCGCACGGCGGGGCGCTGCTGCTGGAGAGCCGCGAGGGCGCGGGCACGATGCTGCGCCTGTCGCTGGCGCGCTCGCCCGGCGGGCAGCCGCCGCTCGGCGAGAAGGCCGTCCCCTACTGCAGCCGCATGGAAAACCTGCTGACCGGCCTTGCCGACTGTCTGGACGAAAAGTGCTTCCGCGCAAGGTATTCCGAATAAAAGAACGCCCCGGGGCCTCTCCGCATCGGAGAACCCCGGGTCTTTTTTGCCGTTTTCGGGTTTACTGCAGATCCCGGATGGCGCGCTCGACGGCCTCGCGCTCCTCGCCGGCGACGATGCCCCATTCCTCGCGCATCAGGCGCAGCTGCTCGCGGTAGGCGGCGACGGCGCCCGCCCTGTCGCCGCGGATCTCGCAGATGTGCGCGATGCTCATGGCGCTGTCGGTGAACTTGGGCGAGGCCTGCAGCTCCTGGCCCTTGCGGTACCACTCGATCGCCCTGTCATACTCCTGGCGCTGGGTGTAAAAGTCGCCCAGGGTCGAGGCGCAGCACCACTCGCTCTCGGCGAGGGCTTCCAGCTCCTTGAGCTGCTTTTCGGTCTCGTCCTTTTCCCCCGCGGCCTGCGCGATCAGATAGCGGTACATCGGCACGCGGAAGCTTTTGTCGATGCAGGCCAGCTTCCCGAGCCATTCCCGGGCCTCGGCGAGGCGGCGGTCGTCGATGAGGTTGTCGAGCAGCCACATGAGGGCGGCGCGGTTGTTCGGATTCCGGCGGCAGTAGTCGCTGAGCCAGGCGATCAGCGCGTGGTGGTTGCGGATGTTCCAGTCGGGCATATAGCTGCCCCAGGCGTTGCAGAGCTCGCTGATCGCGTCTCTGTCTCCGTCGGTCTTCTCGACGGCCATCTTGCCCTGCTCGACGGCCAGCAGGCGGTACTGCTCGGCCTGGTTGCTATAGAGCTTGGTCAGCAGGGTCCTGGCCTGCCCCTCATATTCCGGCTTCTCGGCAAACGCGTTGAGCTGCTGCTCGAGCTGACGCTCCTCGGCCTCGTCGAACAGGCCGCGCGCGTAGATGCGGTTTTCGATGCGCTCCATCTGCTGCTCCGGGCTCATCGCGAAGAGCTGGTCGATGCTGACGCCGAAGAATACGGCGAGCTCCGGCAGGAGCTGCACGTCCGGCACGCTGTTGCCGCATTCCCATTTGCTGACGGTCTGCGCGGTCACGTTCAGCGCGGCGGCGAGAGCCTCCTGTGTGAGGCCGCGGCTGCTGCGCAGACGGCGGATCTCTTTTCCCATTTCCATGTTGGTGTCCTCCTTTGCTGTTGTGGCCTCATCATAGCAGATCAGACAGCGGAAAACCAGCGAGCGTCACGGGAGACGACTCGCGCGGCAGTTGAGTCGTTCCGGGAAAAGGGCCTCTTATTCGAGGACCTTGCCCAGCACGCGCAGCGGCAGCTCCGGCGAAACAAGGATGTCGGGATAGTTGGCGTTGAGCGAGTGCAGGGCCATCCGGTCCTCCTTCGCGACGAGCTTTTTCAGATAGGCGCTGCCGTCGTAGAGGAAGATGCCGATCTCCCCGGTCATCAGGCTGCGCTGCTGGCGCACCCAGACGAGCTGCCCGTCGTGGAAGCGGGGCTCCATGCTGTCGCCCGCGACGCGCACGCCGAAATGCGCCCCCTCCGGCACCTCGGCCCCGACCTCGACCATCTCATAGTCCTCGCCGTCGAGAAGCTGCCCGGTGCCGGCGGAGACAGCCAGCGAATACAGCGGCAGCGTGCGCCGGAAGGCAGGCTCCGCCCGCCGCTCGGCATAGCGCCCGCTGTCGCGCAGCAGCTGCACATAGTCCAATGCGAGCCGCCTTCCGCGCCCGTCCAACCCGGCGAAGAGCCCCTCCGTCCCGCCGGAAAATTCGCCCCGCACGTCCTCGATCTCCAGGATGCGGCAGAGCTCCAGAAACTGCCGCGCGCTCGGCTGCGTCGCGCCCTTTTCCCACTTGGACACGGCCTGGTTCGTCACCGGGCAGCCGCGCAGCGTCATCGCCTCGGCCAGCTCCGCCTGGTTCAGCCCCAGCTCGCGCCGACGGGCCAGCAGCACTTCACCGATCTCGTTCATATCCTCACCTCATCAAAAATACTCGGCTTGTTCTCACAAGCCGAGTATATCTCATTTCCGATAGTTTTTCAAGTGTTTTTATCTGGATCGGATAAATTCAGGTGCCGTAGATGCCGCCGCCGATGAACTCGCGGATCAGCGCGTCGTCCGCGACCAGCTCCTCGCCGATGTGGCCGAAGAGCTGCAGCGCGGGCAGCACCGAGCGCAGCTCGTCGAAGCGCTCGATCCCCTCCGGCACGGACTGGAAGAGCTGAGTGGCCGTCGTGTTGAAGACCGGCAGCTCGTAGGCGAGGGTCGTGTCGAACTGGAAGTCCGCCTTCTCCTTGTAGGGGGAGATGTGCAGCTTTTCGCCGCGGCGGACGTTGGCCCACATGCCCATCGTCTCGGCCGGGGAGGAGCCGCGGAACAGATAGTCGCGCACCATGCGGCGCACGAGACGGAACCAGGTGCGCTTGAAGACCGTGCGCCCGCCGAAGACGACGTCGCTCTGCGCGGAGATGTAGAGCTTGAAAGCCTCGGGATGCTGCGAGGTGATCATGTCGTTGAGGGCGTGGATGCCCTCGAAGACCACGATCTCGTCCTTCTTCAGCTTGATGGACTTGCTCGGCTCCTGGATGCGCATGTGGCGGGAGAACTCATACTTCGGCACGAAAATGCGCTTGCCCTCGGACAGCTGCGTGAAGTGCAGGTTCAGCAGATCCATGTCCAGGCAGAGCGGGGACTCGAGGTCGTACTCGCCCTCGGGCGTGCGCGGCGTCGTGGCAGGGTCGATGGTATTGAAATAGTCGTCCATGCCGACGTAGTGCGAGCCGATGCCCTTTTTCTCCAGGGCCTCGGCGATCTTCATGGCCGTCGTCGTCTTGCCGGAGCCGGAGGGCCCGGACAGCAGCACGATCGGGCTGTTCTTGCGGTTTTCCGCGATCTTGTCCGCGGCCTGCTCCACCAGCGCGGCATAGCGCGCGTCGGCCTCCTCGACGAGGCCGCGGGGATCGGTCACGGTGCGGTAGTTGAGTTCGTTCAGTTGGTATGCCATGGATCTGTCTCCTTCCACGCGCGGTAGAATTCCGCGATCTTCTCTTTTTCTTCACAGGTATTCGCGATGCTTCGGATATATTCCAGCGGGTATTTCGGCGCCATCAGACGAAGATTGCGCCCGCCGTCCGTCCGCACCAGCTTGGTCGAGCCGCCCGCGCCCATCGCCAGGATGCTGCACAGCTCCTCCATGATGCAGATATTGTACAGGTTCTCCGTGCCGGGCTTCGCCCAGCCGAGGTTCTCAAAGCCGCCGGACATGAACTTCTGCCGGTAGAGGTAATAGGGCGCGTAGCCCGCGGCGCGCAGGCGCTCCCCCGCGAGGTCCAGCATCCGGCCGACCTCCTCCGCCGAGGGCAGCTCCGCCCCCTCCGTCATGATGCGCGAGCCCTTCTTGAGGCTCAGCGTGTGGACGGTGATATTCTCCGGCGCGATGGCCAGCACACGCTCCAGCGTGTCGGCGAAGCCCTCCACCGTATCGGCGGGAAGCCCGGCGATCAGGTCCATATTGACCGCAAAGCCGCCGACCCGGCGCACCTTTTCCAGCGCCTCGACGATGTCCGCCGCGCTGTGCCGCCGACCGATGACCTCCAGCACGCGGTCGCTCATCGTCTGCGGATTGACGCTGACGCGGTCGACGCCCCACTTTTTCAGCACGCGGAGCTTTTCCTCCGTGATCGTGTCCGGCCGCCCGGCCTCCACCGTGTATTCCCGCAGCGCGGCGAGGTCGAAGTCCGCCGCCAGCGCTTCGCAGAGCCGGTCGAGCATCGGGGCCGTCAGCGTCGTCGGCGTGCCGCCGCCCATGTAGATCGAGATCACGCGCAGACCGAGGCGGCGGACCTGTTCGGCCACGGCATGCAGCTCGCGCAGCAGGGCCTCGAAGAAGGGCTCCATCAGCGCCATGCTCTTTTCCACCGACTGGCTGACGAAGCTGCAGTAGGCACAGCGCGTCGGGCAGAAGGGGATGCCGACGTAGAGGCAGACGTCCCGCTTTTCCAGCGAGGCCGCCGCCTTCAGGGTCTGGCGGGCTGTGTCAAGGCAGAGCGCCGCGCGCTCGGGCGAGACGTCGTAGTCCTCGATGAAGCGGCGCAGGGCCGCCTGCTCGTCCGGCTCCGCGCGCAGCAGCGCGCAGAGGAGCTTGCCCGGCCGCACGCCGGTCAGCGCGCCCCAGGGCGGTTTTTTTCTTCCGTCGCGCAGCGCGGCGCGGTACAGGGCGTTTTTGACGAGCCGCTGGCAGACGCGGTCGGTCTCCAGCTCGCCGTCCAGCCTCTCGAGCCTCGCCGAAGCGCGGCCATGCCGGACTTCAGCGCCGCGGTGCAGCGCGCAGCTCGCCGTCACCATGCGTTCCCCCCGGCTGAGGCGCAGCTCGATCCGGTCGCCCGAGGGCTTCCCCGCCGGATATTCGGGCCGCTCCTCGGGAAAAAGCGTCAGCAGCATCTGCTCCGCCGCGTATTTATAATCGTGTCCTATCAGATAGAGTCTCATAGAATCGCGCGTCATTCCCCACTCGCGCCGCAAAACGGCGCGGTTTTTCGCATGTCTTCCCCACTTTTGTCAAAATCGGTGGGAAAGAGCTCCTGTTTGCTCTATTATAGCAGACGCGGGCGGTCTTCTCAATCAAAAATGGAGGGAATCAAAACTTTTTTGCAAAAAACACTTGCCATTTTCAGTAAAAATCGTGTATAATGATTTATAGCATTATACGATAGGGGAAGTATTGATGTTTTCCGTCGGTGATAAAATCGTATACGGAGAGACCGGCGTGTGCACCGTGGAGCAGATCGGGCCGCTGGGCGGCTCCGGGTCGCAGAAAGACAGGGTGTATTACCATCTGCGCCCCCTGATCGGCAGCGGAATCTATTTCACGCCTGTCGATTCCTCCGCCTATATGCGCCCGGTCATGAGCCGCGAGGAGGCGGAGGCCCTGATCGACTCGATGCCCGGCATCGAGCCCGCCATCTGCCAGGACAACCGCTTCAACCACGTGGACGCGTTTTACCGCGAGCTCTTCAAAAAGCACAGCTGCGAGGCGCTGGTGTCCATCGTCAAGGGGCTGCGCTGCCGCATGGCCGAACGGAAAACGAAGAGCTCCCGCGCCGAGGCCACGATGAAGCGCGCCAAGGAGATCCTGCACGGCGAGCTGAGCATCGCGCTGGGCATGGACTACAAGGAAGTCGAGCCCTATATCCGCTCGCGCATCGGCGACTGCTGAGTTTTGTTTTGATATTTGTTGAAAGAACCGGGAGGGCGCTGCCCTCCCGGTTCTTACGTTTTTCTTCTGAAAACTAAAAACTACAAACTAAAAACTATTTTTTCAGTCCGCCGAGCAGGCTGTTGACGATGTCGCTGCCGCCGACCATGTTCAGGAGGCTTCCGAGCACGCCGCTGTCCTCGGTCTTCTCGCCCTTGAGCAGCGCCACGGCGGCCTTCTTCGTATCGGCGTCCGCCGCGCGGTAGAGCTCGATCAGCTTCTTCTCCGCCGCCGTCAGCTTCTCGCCCTCGTCGGTCTTCTTGGCCGCGGCGGTCGTCGCCGGCTTTTTGGCGGTCGTCGTCGAGGACGTCTTCTTCGCCGTCGTCGTGCCTGTCTTCTTGGCGGCGGTCGTTGTGGAGCTCGTCTTCTTCGCGGCAGTGGTCGTGGTCGCCGGCTTCTTGGCCGCAGTCGTCGCGGTCGTGCCCTTGGCGGCGTCCAGCAGCGACTTCTGCGTCACGCCGGTGGCCTTGGCGATCTCCTTGAGAATCGCCTGGCTGAGCTCTTTTTCGCCGCGCTCGGCCTTGCTGATATCCGAGGCGCTGAGGCCCTCGATCTGTCTGGCCAGCGCTTCCTGGGACAGCCCCGCCTTGGTGCGGGCTTCTTTGATCAGTTCTCCGACTTTTTTGGTAGCCATGCTTCTTTCCTCCCGGCGTTTTTTATTTTATGTTATCACAAAACGCCGGCAATGACAAGAGAAATGAACAATGAAGAGCGAAAAGTGAAAAACGGACAGGCCTTTCACTCTTCACTCTTCTCTTTTCACCGTTCATTTTTCACTGTTCATTTTGAACACGATCGCCTGCGTGCTGCCGGGGCGGTAGTAGTAGAGCCGGTCGGCCTCGAGGAGCATCCGCTCCCCTGCGCGCTCTTCCGCCTCGCCTTCGGGCGCGCCGCCGTTCAGGGCAGCCTCGCCCTCCAGATACGGGGCGAAGGTCTCGAGCGCGGCGGGATCCTCCTGGGCGAGCAGATATTCCAGCGCCTCCGCGCGGCAGAGCGCCTCCTCGCTGGGCCGCATGAACGCGACGTGCAGGAAAAAGGCGCAGACAGCCAGCAGCGCGCCGAACAGCAGCAGCCTCTGCTTTTTCACCGTCCTCTCCCCTCTCTTCAGAATCTTCAGTTTTTTGACGCCCGGCGCGGGAAAAAGTTCCCGCAGCGCGAAAAAAAAGAAAACGTCCGGGAAACCCGGGCGTTTTCTTTCGTATTCACTGCTGATAGTGGTGCGCGTCCTGCAGGACCATTTCCTTGACCTTCAGGAGCCGGACCTTCGTGGCGTTCTCGTTCTCCTCGAGCTTCATGGAGATATACTTGATGTTGCCCTCCAGTTCGGGGATCATCACGTACTCCAGGGCGTTGACGCGGCGGCGGGTCTTCTCGATCTCCTCCGCGAGAAGCTGCATGGTCTTCTCGACCTCGGCCAGCTCCAGCATGTCCTGAAAGACGAGAGAGAGCTTCTCCAGCGCGTCGTCCAGCTCGCCGGAGGTCTGCGCAAAGCCGTAGGGGCAGATCTCCGAGGGGTCGCTGTTCTTCGTCTGGAAGCTGTAGCGCGGGACGTTGACGCTCATGATATTCTTGTAGCCCACGCCCAGCTCCACGCTCTGGCGCGGGTAGAGCAGCGCCTGCTCCATCATTTCGGGGCTCATAATGCTCGACGCCACCTGCAGCGAGGCGAAGGCGGCGGTCAGCCCGTCCTCCACGCGGATGCGCAGCTCCTTGTTGCGCTTGACCACGTCCATGAACTGGCGCATCAGCTCGTCGCGCTTGTCCTTGAGGAGCTTATGGCCGCGGCGCGCCGTTTTCAGCCTGCCCTTCAGCTGGTTGAGCACCATCCGGGTCGGGGTTATAGCCGTACTTGCCAAAAAGCATCACCTCCGTTGTTCATCAATTTTGTTCACGCTGTCATTCTGAGCGCAGCGAAGAATCATCAGGATCCTTCGACTCGCTTTGCCCGCTCAGGATGACATGTTTATTCCTTCGGCAGATACTTGTCGATGAACTCGGGCTTGATGCGCTTGAGCTCGCGGCGCGGCAGGATCTTCAGCAGCTCCCAGCCGAGATCCAGGGTCTCCTGGATGCTGCGGTTGGTGTTGTTGCCCTGGCTGACGTAGCGCTTTTCGAACTCGTCGGCGAACTTGGCGAAGAGCTTGTCGTCGTCCGACAGCGCCGCCTCGCCCAGGATCGTCATCAGCTCCTTGGCGTCCTTGCCGCGGGAGTAGGCGGCGAAGAGCTGGTTCATCGTGCCGGCGTGATCCTCGCGGGTCTTGCCGACGCCGATGCCCTTGTCCTTCAGACGGCTCAGGGAGGGCAGCACGTCCACCGGCGGCACGATGCCCTTGCGGTGCAGGTCGCGGCTGAGGATGATCT
>JAFZQE010000079.1 GCA_017552325.1 Oscillospiraceae bacterium | reverse complement strand
TCCTGCACGAAGGGCTGGCGCAAGGGCGCCATGCCCGGCGAGGAGTTCGAGGAGTTCGGCCGCGACATGGCCGAGTCCGAGAAGGCCGTCAAGATCCTGGAGGATGCCGGCTACGACTTCTTCAACTGCGACAACGGCACCTACGACGCCTGGTACTGGGCTCATCCGCCACAGTACATGCCCGACAACTGCAACCTGGCCGACGTCGAGCACATCCGTCAGTTCATCGACATCCCCGTCGCCTGCGCCGGCCGTATGGATCCGGTCAAGGCCGCCGAGGAGATCGCCGCCGGCCGTCTGGACGCCGTGGCCATCGCCCGCCAGAACCTGGTCGACGAGAACTGGGTCACCAAGATCAAGACCGGCCGCGAGGACGAGATCCGTCCCTGCATCCGCTGCCACAACGGCTGCTTCAACTTCTCCAAGTTCGAAGGCACCGAGAACCTCCAGTCTCTGGGCGACTCCCTGCACCTGGCCCGCTGCGCGCTGAACCCGCCCACGATGCAGCACAACCGCTACAAGATCGTTCCCACCAAGCACCCGAAGAAGGTCGCCATCATCGGCGGCGGCGTCGGCGGCATGGAGTGCGCCCTGGTTCTGACCAGGCGCGGCCACAAGCCCGTCATCTTCGAGAAGGAAGACCAGCTCGGCGGCCTGTTCCTGACGGCCTCCGCGATGACCTTCAAGGAGAACGACAAGGAGCTCATCCGCTGGTACCGCAGAGAGATCGAGAAGGCCGGCGTTGACGTCCGCTTCAACACCGAGATCAAGGATCTGAACGCTCTCAAGCGCGACTTTGACGAGATCATCGTCTGCACCGGCTCCGTCCCGCGTACGCTGCCGAAGGTTCCCGGCTTTGAGAAGACCCGCACCTTCCGCGAGCTGCTGCGCGAGAAGACCGTCGAAGGCGACAAGATCGTCTTCCTCGGCGGCGGCCAGTCCTCCTGCGAGGCGGCCTACGACCTGGTCCTCGCCGGCAAGCACCCGGTCATCGTCGAGTACGGCAACGACCTGGTGGCCGCTCAGGCGACCTGCCTGGCCAACACCTCCTTCCTGCGCGACGCGATGGAGTACCACAAGGTGCCCGTGTATCTGCACAGCACCGTTACCGAGATCGGCGACGGCTACTGCGTCGTCAAGACCCCGGACGAGACCTTCAAGGTCGAGTGCGACGCGGTCATCAACGGCGTCGGCTTCGTGCCCGCCCCGATCGGCGACAAGGCTCCGCACGTCCACCGTGTCGGCGACTGCGTGGCGATCGGCAACCTGCGCACCGTCATCTGGCGCGCCTGGGACATCTGCATGAGACTCTGATCCGCGTATACTCTGTCATAAAAGGATGCGCCGCAAGGCGCATCCTTTTTTAGAAAGGATAGACCCGCTTATGGACAGGAAAAACAACGAAGACAAAGGCAGTTCCTCCGGGCTCGCCCTCGGCCTGTGCCTGGGCCTTGCCATCGGAACGGCCGTCGGCGCTGCGACGGATAACCTCGGCCTCTGGATGCCCGTGGGACTGGCGCTCGGACTGGCGCTCGGCGCGGGCTTCGATCAGCGCAGGGGCTCCGGCGGAGACGAAGAAGAAAACGGCGGAGAAGAAACAGACCCGGCCGACGATGATAACGAAAGGAAAGAGCCATGATCCGGAGAAGCGATGAAAAAACGATCGATGTGAAAAAGATGTTCGGCGGCGCGGGCGAGGCGGTCATGCACCGCATCCTCAACGGTCCGGACGAAATGTACGGCAAGGGCCGCGTCTTCAGCCACGTGCATCTGGCCCCCGGCTGCGAGGTCGGCTGGCACGTGCACAACGGCGATGGCGAGACCTACTATATCCTCAGGGGCCGCGGGCTCTACAACGACAACGGCACGCCCGTCGAGGTCGGACCCGGCGACGTGACCTTCGTCGACAGCGGCGAGGGGCACGCCCTGCTCAACACCGGCGAGGAGGAGCTCGAGGCGATCGCCCTGATCCTCTATAAATAAGACGTCCATGACCCGGCTCCCGATGCTTTCGGGGGCCGGCTTTTTGCATTTTTCCGTATTGTCGAAAAAATAACGGGATTGCCAGAATTATAACGGGATTGTCAGAAACTTGTCTATGAAAATGCCGAAAAATGGGGTTTTTCCGGTAGACAATGACGCCGTTTTTATGGTATGATACAAAGGCAAATTAATGCGAGGTGAAGTGTATGGCCCATACGTTCAAAGGCGGCGTACATCCCAATTACATGAAGGCACCGGAGATCCCGATGACCGTCATGACGCCGCCGCCCCAGGTCGTTATCCCCATGATCCAGCACATCGGCGCGCCCAACAAGCCCCTCGTGCAGAAGGGCGACTATGTGACGCTGGGGCAGAAGATCGGCGAGAACCCGGCTCCGGTCTCCGCGCCCGTCCACGCCTCTGTCTCCGGCAAGGTCGTGGCTGTCGAGCCGCGTCCGCATCCGCTGGGCGACATGATCCTGTCCGTCGTCATCGAAAACGACTATCAGGACACGCCCTGCACCGATCTGCCTCCTCTGACCGAGGAACAGCTCAAGGATTCCGACTCGATCCTCCAGCGCATCCGCGACGCCGGCGTGGTCGGCATGGGCGGCGCGATGTTTCCGACCGCCTTCAAGATCCGCGGCGGCATCGGCAAGGTCGACAAGCTCATCATCAACGGCGCCGAATGCGAGCCCTATCTCAACGGCGACCATCTGACCATGCTGAACTATCCCGAGCAGCTCCTGAAGGGCATCGAGCTCGTGCGCATCGCCAGCTGCGTCGACAAGGCCTACTACGGCATCGAGAAGAACAAGCAGGACGCGATCGACCTGCTCAACTCCCTCCACCCGGAGAAGTACGGCATCGAGATCGTCCCGGAGGAGATCAAGTACCCCCAGGGCGCCGAGAAAATGCAGGTCAAGGCCGTCACCGGCCGCGAGGTCAAGCCCGGCGGCATCCCCTCGGGCGTCGGCTGCAACGTGGTCAGCACCCGCACCTGCTACGCCGTGTACCAGGCCTGCTATGAGGGCAAACCGGTCATCGAGCGCATCGTCACCGTCGGCGGAAGCGCGATGGCGAAGCCGACCAACATCCTGACCCGCGTGGGCACTCCCTTTGAATACATCGCCGAGCAGTGCGGCGGCTTTGTCAGAACGCCGCGCAAGATCGTCCTCGGCGGCCCGATGATGGGCATCTGCGCCACCACGCTGGAGGCGCCCAACATCAAGGGCACCTCGGGCGTCCTCTTCTTCACCGAGGAGGAGGACCGGCACGTGGACGAGCCGAACTGCATCCGCTGCGGCAAGTGCATCACCGTCTGCCCGATGAACCTCGAGCCCGTGTTCATGTACATGTACTACAGCAAGGGCGACTTTGAAAACATGGCGAAATACCACATCACGGATTGCTTTGAATGCGGAAGCTGCGCCTTCAACTGCCCGGCCCGCATGCCTCTGACCCACGCCTTCAAGACGGCCAAGCTGATGTTCCAGGCCAAGGCCGCAAAGGAGAAGGCGAAGGCAGAGGCCGAAGCCGCCAGAAAGGAGGCGAAGAGCTGATGGCTGCCACCCAGAAAGAACGTATCGTCTTTGACGTCGCTTATCAGCCGCAGGTGCGCACGAATATCGACACGCCGCGCCTGATGAGCAGCGTGATCCTCGCGCTGATGCCCGCCGTCGCCGTTTCCGTCTGGCAGTTCGGCTGGCGCTCGCTGCTGATGATCGCCATTTCGGTCGGCTCCGCCGTCTTCTTCGAGTGGGCTTACCGCAAGCTCCTGAAAAAGTCCGCCACGATCGGCGACTGCTCCGCCGCGCTGACCGGCCTGCTGCTGGCGCTGACCATGCCCTCCTCGGCGCCGCTTTGGCTGCCGGTGATCGGTACCTTCTTCGGCATCGTCGTCGTCAAGCAGATCTACGGCGGTATCGGCAAGAACTTCCTCAACCCGGCTCTGGCGGCCCGCGCTTTCCTGCTGGCCTCCTATGCGCTTTATCTCGGCCAGTTCGCCGTTCCCAGCTCCCTCAGCGGCACGGTCGACGGCGTCTCGATGGCGACGCCTCTGAGCTTCCTCTACGGCGGCGAGGCGCTGCCCGGCTACTTCACGCTCAAGACCATGTTCCTCGGCATGCGCCCCGGAGCGCTCGGCGAGGTCAGCGCCCTGGCGCTGCTGATCGGCGGGCTGTACCTGATCATCCGCAAGGTGATCTCCTGGCGCATCCCGGTGTCCTTCCTCGGGACCGTCGCTCTTCTGACGCTGATCTTTGGCCATGAGGGCTACGGCCATGTGGACTTCATGCTCTACAACCTCTGCTCCGGCGGTCTGCTGCTCGCGGCCATCTTCATGGCCACCGACTACGCGACCAGCCCCGTTACGCTCAACGGTCAGCTGCTCTACGGTTTCGGCTGCGGCGTCCTGACGGTGCTGATCCGCTACTTCGGCGGCTACCCCGAGGGCGTGACCTACGCGATACTGCTGATGAACCTCTGCACCTGGGCCATCGACAAGGGCTTCCGCCGTCATCAGTTCGGCGTGAGCAAGGAGGATATCGAGGCCGAGAAAGCGGCGAAGAAAGCGGCAAAGGAGGCGGCGAAATGAATAACATTTTAAAGCTTACCCTTGTCCTCTTCCTGATCTGCGCGATCGTTGCCGCCGTGCTCGGCGGCGTCAACGAGCTGACCGCCGATCGTATCGCCCAGCTCCAGAAGGAAAAGACCGAGGCCGCCTACGGCGCGGTGCTCGATTCCCCGGAGGGCTATGAGGATCTGCAGATCAAGTCTTATACGCAGGTCGCCAACGGCCAGAAGATCAAGATCGGAAAGATCTCCAAAGCGGCAAACGGCAAGGGCTACGTCGTCGAGACGACCTTCTCCGGTGCGCAGGGCAACATCTCGATGGTCGTCGGCGTGAACAACAGCGGCAAGTGCACCGGCATTTCCATCATCAAGCATTCCGAGACTTCCGGCCTCGGCGCCAACGCCGCGAACACGGCGGAGGTCGGCGTGAACTTCCGCGCTCAGTTCAAGGGTCAGGACGCGAGCATCGCCCTGAGCCGTGACGGCGGTAAGATTGACGCACTCTCCGGCGCGACCATCACCTCCCGCAGCGTGACCAACGCGACCCTGGCGGCGATCCTCGCCGTGCAGGATCTGGGTTAAGGAGGGCAGGCAAATGTTTAAAAAACGGCTCAAAGAGGGCGTTATCACCAATAACCCCATCCTCGTCCAGCAGCTCGGCATGTGCGCGACGATGGCCATTACCACCTCGCTCTTCAACGGCGTCGGCATGGGCCTGTCCGTGCTGATCATCCTGACCTGCTGCAACGTCGTCGTCTCCGCCATCCGCAAGATCATCCCCGGCGAGATCCGTCTGGCGATCTTCGTCGTCGTCATCGCGGGCTTCGTCACGATCGTCGATCTGCTCCTGAAGGCCTTCCTCCCGGCGCTGAGCGAATCGCTGGGCGTCTTCATCCCGCTGATCGTCGTCAACTGCATCATCATCGGCCGCGCGGAGGCCTTCTGCCAGAAGAACACGGTCGGCGCCTCCTTCATCGACGGCATCACGATGGGCCTCGGCTACACCGTGGTACTGGTCGTGATGTGTCTGGTTCGCGAGCTGCTGGGCAAGGGCTGCTTCGGCGGCGGCCTGATCGACCTGGCCAGGGGCGTCACGCTCGACGGCACCGGCACCGGCATCCAGATCTTCCCGAGCGAGTACGGCGCTTCGATCCTGACGCTGCCGGTCGGAGGCTTCCTGACGCTGGGCTTCCTCTTCGCCGCGATGCAGTATGCGCTGAAAAAGAGCGCGAAGAAGAAGGAGCTGGCCGCCAAAGAAGCGGCGCAGGATGGAAAGGAGGCGGATGAGCAATGAGTGAACAGCTGACCAGTATTCTGACCATCTCCCTCGGCGCCATCCTCATCAACAACTTCATCTTCTCGCAGTTTCTCGGCTGCTGCCCCTTCCTGGGCTGCTCCAGCAAGGTCGAAACGGCCTCCGGCATGGGCCTCGCGGTCGTGTTCGTCATGGGCCTGGCCTCGGCGATCTGCTACGCGGTGAACCTCCTGCTGGCGAAGCTCGGCCTCGAGTTTCTGCAGACCCTGGCCTTCATCCTGGTCATCGCCGCTCTCGTGCAGTTCGTCGAAATGTTCCTCAAGAAGATGGTTCCCTCGCTCTACTCCGCCCTCGGCATCTACCTGCCGCTGATCACCACCAACTGCGCGGTGCTCGGCGTGGTGCTGCTGAATGTGCAGAATGACTACAACTTCATCGAGTCCGTGGTCTACGGCCTTACCGGCGGCGTGGGCTTCATGCTGGCGATCGTCCTTTTCGCCAGCGTGCGCGAGCGCATCGACTTTTCCGACTATCCCGAGTGCTTCGAGGGCTTCCCGATCTGTCTGATCACCGCCGGACTGCTTGCCCTGGCCTTCATGGGCTTCAACGGCATGAAGATCTTTTAAGGAGGGCCGGACGACATGACGATTTTATATTCCGTTCTCGTTCTCGGCGCCCTCGGCGGCATTTTCGGCGCGCTGCTGGCCTTTGCGGCAAAGATCTTCCACGTGGAGGTCGATCCCAAGCAGGCGGCCGTGCGCGAGTGCCTGGCCGGCGCAAACTGCGGCGGCTGCGGCTATCCCGGCTGCGACGGCTATGCCGCAGCGGTCGCGAAGGGCGAAGCCCCCTGCAACAAGTGCGTGGCCTGCGCGCCCGAGATGCACGCGAAGATCGCGGAGATCATGGGCGCCTCCGTCGACGCGGCCGAG
Source organism: Oscillospiraceae bacterium (assembly GCA_017552325.1). Classification (GTDB taxonomy): domain Bacteria; phylum Bacillota; class Clostridia; order Oscillospirales; family Oscillospiraceae; genus Limivicinus. The sequence goes on along the minus strand of JAFZQE010000079.1, from coordinate 11,107 downwards.
AAGAAGGTCGCCTTCGTGCCCTGCTCCGGCTGCGCCGGCGTGGCCGAGCCGCGCTTCAACTACAGCGGCCCGCAGGACTGCCGCGCTGCGATGCTGTTCGGCGGCAAGAGCAGCAAGCTCTGCACCTTCGCCTGCATCGGCCTCGGCAACTGCGTCAGGGCCTGTCAGTTCGACGCGATGCACATCGTCGACGGCGTCGCGAAGGTCGACCGCTCGAAGTGCGTCGGCTGCGGCGCCTGCGCCGATGCCTGCCCCAAGAGCATCGTCAAGCTCCTGCCGGAGAGCCAGCGGGTCATGCCTGCCTGCTCGAGTAAGGACAAGGGCGCGGCCGTCATGAAGATCTGCAAGGCCGGCTGCATCGGCTGCATGAAGTGCCAGCGCGAGTGCCCGGCCGGCGCGATCGAGGTCAAGGACTTCCTGGCCGTTGTCGATCCGGAAAAGTGCACCGGCTGCGGCCACTGCGCCGAGGTCTGCCCGCGCCACATCATCACGGACTTCAAGAAATAAGGATCATAAGGAAATAGCGGCCTGCGAAGAAAACGCAGGCCGCTTTTTTACAGTTTTTTAACCTTTCCGCCGTCGGCTGTGGTATAGTAGCAGCAGAATACGGAAATGAGCGGAGGAATGACTATGACGAAACGCGCACTGGTCGTCGAGGACGACGGCAATATCGCGCAGCTGCTGCGCCTGTATCTCGAGCGCGACGGCTTTGAGGTGATGACGAGCGCCGACGGCAGCAAGGCCGAGGGTATTTTCGACCTCTTCACGCCCGACGTTGTGCTGCTGGACATCATGCTCCCCGGCAAGGACGGCTGGCAGATCTGCCGCGACATCCGCAAGAAATCCTCCACGCCGATCATCATGCTGACGGCGAAGGGGGAGACCAGCGACAAGATCAACGGCCTGGAGATGGGCGCGGACGACTATGTGACCAAGCCCTTCGAAGTCAAGGAGCTGATCGCCCGCATCCATGCCGTCATGCGCCGCACGGACGCCGACGCGCCTGTCGAGAAGAAGCTGAGCTTCGACAAGCTGGTCATCAACCTCGATTCCTACGAGCTGATCGTGGACGGCAAAAAAGTCGACACCCCGCCCAAGGAGATGGAGCTGCTGTTCCATCTGGCCTCCTCGCCGAACCGCGTGTTCACGCGAAACCAGCTTCTGGACGAGGTCTGGGGCTTCGACTATTTCGGCGACTCCCGCACCGTGGATGTGCACATCAAGCGTCTGCGCGAGAAGCTGGAGGGCGTGTCCGACAAGTGGTGCCTGAAGACAGTCTGGGGCGTAGGCTACAAGTTCGAGGTCACGGAGGGCTGATCCGGATATCACGACAAAAAAAGGAAGGAAAAGCATTGCTTTTCCTTCCTTTTTCATGTTTTATACGATCACTCGTCGTAATCGTTGCAGTCGTCGTCCTCGTCTTCCTCGTCGTATTTTCTGCTGCTGAAGCGCTGTTTCAGCCGCTTCCAGAGGAGTCTGAGCTGATCGCTTCTGACCAGATACAGGAAGATCAGCAGCGCGCCGAGGGCGAACAGGGCGGCCAGCAGGATAAGGATCACGAGCACGTCGGCCGAGCGCTTCGAGCGCGACGGCGCGGGCGTCGGGGCGGGCTTTTCGGTGACCTCGGGCTGCTCGGGAGCGGCGCTCTCCTTGGGCTTTTCGGTCTCGCCCGGCTTTTCCGGCGCGGGATCGACGGTCAGCTCGATCGTGCAGCTCTGCCCGCCGTAGCTGATCGTGAGCGTCTGCGTTCCTTCGCGCGTAAAGCGGGAGGGGCTGCATAGGAAGCCGCTGCGGATCAGCTCCTCGCCCTGGTCAGTCGTGACGCGCAGGACAAGGCCGCTGCTGTCAAAGCTGTCGCCGACCTGGTAATCCAGGCGCGTCGGCATGGTCTCGACCCGGATCTTCTGCACGGTCTTTTCCCCGGCAAGGACGGTGACGGTGAAGCTCGTGCTCTTGCCCTCATAGCTGACGGTGATCGTCTGGATGCCGGAGACGCTCAGGACCATCGGGCTGCAGGAGAAGCCGCTGACGACGTTCGTGCGGTTGCCCTTGTTGGTGATGACCTGCAGTACGAGCCCGTTGGTGTCCAGCACCTCGCCGAGCTTGTATTCCCGCTTCGTAGGCAGCGTGACGACGGCGATGCCGTCGACCTTCTCCTCTTCCTCCTTGACCTCGACCTCGAAGCTGACCTCCTTGTCCTGGTAGGTGACCGTGATCTTCTGCTTGCCGACGGTCTTCAGCTCCTTGGGGCTGACGGTGAAGCCCTCGTCGTCGGTCAGGATGGTGCCGTTGTTGTATTCGACCTTGAGCTTCAGACCCTTGGTGTCCAGCTTGTCGCCGACTGTGTACTCCAGCTTGTCGGGCAGGGAGGCGATGGTCAGCGAGACGATGACGGGCTCGGTGACCTTCACGGTGACGACCGGGGAGACGGCCTTCTGGGTCTTCCCGTTGTTGGTGTTGGTGACGACGCAGTAGTAGTAGCTCACGTCGACGAATTCGGTGTCGAGCTCCAGCTTGCGGTCGGTTTCTTTCTTGAGCTTCTTGCCGTCGTGGTTTTCGGGCTTGTCGTTGGAGTACCACTGATAGCTCAGCGTGCCGTCGTCGCGGACCGTGGCCTCGAGCTCGATCTTTGCTTCCTCGGCCACAAAGCAGTCGACGTCGTGCACGGTGATCGTCGGCGTGTCGGGGACGACGCTGATCGAGCACTTGAGCGTGGCGATCGTGACGGTCTCGGTGTGCGAGCCGCTGTTGGCGACGGCGCGGTCATCCGTTTCGCCGCTCTCTTCGGGTTCCTCCGGCGCCTCAGTCTGCTCCGGCTCCTCCGTCGGTTCGGGGGTCGGTTCCGGCGTGGGTTCCGGCGTCGGTTTCGGCGTGGGCTCGGGCGTGGGCTCGGGAGTCGGTTCCGGAGTCGGTTCGGGAGTCGGTTCCGGCGTGGGCTCAGGAGTCGGCTTCGGCGTGGGCTCGGGAGTCGGCTTCGGCGTGGGCTCGGGCGTCGGCTCGACCGTGACTTCCTCGGTCACGGCGATGCTGAACTTGTAGTCGGCGGCGATCTTCGGCGTGCCGCGCAGATAGTGGACGAAAGCCTTGCCCTGCTTTTCGGTGACGATGCTGCAGCCGTCCGGCAGACTGCCGGACGCGAGGGAAGCAGTGCCCCTTTCGGTCGTGGCGATCTGCAGATCCAGCTTATCTCCGGCGCTGAAGCTGCCGAGACTGACGGTGATGTCTCCCGCGGCATAGGCCGCAGAGGGGATCAGAGCAGCCAGCAGGACCGCGGCGAGAAGGATAGAGATCAGACGTTTATTCATAAGATTTCTCCTTTTGCTGTTTCGTTTGCCTGTATGATCGTATGACGGCGAAATGCCGCAAAATGTTTCATGTTCTGCCGCAGCGGGGAGAGAACGGCAAAAGCGTCGGTCTTCCTCGCTTTGTGATGCACATTATATCGCGCGCCGAAAAAAAGGTCAACGCCGCGGGGCGCGGTAAAGGTTGCTAAACGGGCCAAAACATGCTAATATAAGAATTATTAAGAGATTTCCGAAGCGGGGAGGTGCCCGAATGGACGAAAAACGCTGGTATAAGGAGATGGCCGTCTACCAGATCTGGCCGCGCAGCTTCTGCGACGGCAACGGCGACGGGATCGGCGATCTGTGGGGCGTGCTGGGCAAGCTGGACTACATCAAGAGTCTCGGCGTGGATGCGATCTGGTTCTCGCCGCTCTATCCCTCGCCGAACGCCGACTTCGGCTACGATATCTCCGACTACAGGAACATCCACCCGGACTACGGCGACCTCGCGCTCTTCCGGCAGGTGCTGGACGAGGCGCACAAGCGCGGCCTGCGCGTGTTTATGGACCTGGTCGTCAACCACAGCTCCGACGAGCACCCCTGGTTCATCGAAAGCCGCAAGAGCAGGGACAATCCTTACCACGACTATTATTACTGGCGGCCGGGCAGGGAAAAGAACGGGAAAAAGCTGCCGCCGAACAACTGGACCAGCATCTTCGAGGGCGGCGCCTGGGAGTACGACGAAAACCTGGACGAGTACTACCTGCACCTCTTCGCCAAAAAGCAGCCCGACCTCAACATGGACAATCCCCGCGTCCGGCAGGAGGTCAAGGACATCCTGCGCTTCTGGCTGGACATGGGCATCGACGGCTTCCGCGAGGACGTCATCACCTTCATCTCCAAGACGCCCGGTCTGCCGAACAGCTATCCGAAGCTGCCGGTCGCCAACGGCATGAAGCATTATGTAAACCTTCCGCCGGTGCACGACTATCTCATGGAGTTCAAGCGCGAGGTCCTGGATCACTACGACTGCTTCACCGTGGGCGAGAGCCCGATGACCACGCCTGAGACCGCGCTGCGCTATATCACCGAGGGCCCGGAGCAGGTGCTCGACGAGATGATCGGCTTTTCCCACATGGAGGCCGACTGCTTCATGACCGACACGATCCAACGCCCCTTCAATCTTCGCAAGATGAAGAAGGCCTTCACCGAGTGGCAGACGAAGCTGGCCGACAAGGCCTGGCCCGCTCTCTACATCGAAAATCACGACCACCCGCGCATCATCAGCCGCTACGGCAGCGAGAAATACCGCGTCGAGAGCGGCAAGATGCTCGCCGCCATGTATATCCTGCAGCGCGGCACGCCATTCATCTATCAGGGACAGGAGCTCGGCATGCTGAACATCACGCTGCCGAAGGTGGAGGACTATCCGGACGTCATGGCGCAGAACAACGCCCGCATCCTCTCGCGCTTCCTGCCGAAAAAGACCGTGCTGAGCCTGATCCAGCGCTCGAGCCGCGACAGCGCGCGCACGCCGGTGCAGTGGTCGGACGAGCCCTACGCCGGCTTCAGCACGCACGAGCCCTGGTTCCGCGTCAACGACAACTACACCGACATCAACGCCGCCGCGCAGGAGAACGATCCCGATTCGCTGCTGAATTTCTACCGGAAGCTGCTGAAGTTTAGAAAGGAGCACCCGGCGGCGCTGTACGGCGACTATACCGAGCATTTCGCCGAGAGCAGGGATTTCTACGTCTATGAGCGGCGCACCGACGGACAGCGCCTGCTGGTGATCTGCTCCTTTACCGACGAGCTGCTCCGCTTCAACGCGCCGGAGGGCGTGAATCTGGAGCGCTGGACGCTGGCGCTGAGCAACTACGATTTTAATTTCATCATCGAAAACGGCTTTACGGCCCGCCCCTGGGAGCTGCGGGTCTACTGTCTGGACGGAGACGAGCATGACGGTATCTGAAAAGGCCTATGCAAAAATCAATATCTCCCTGGACGTGACCGGCCGCCGGCCGGACGGCTACCACGAGATGTCGATGCCGATGCAGACCGTCTCGCTCTGCGACGATATCACGATCCGCATGGAGGGCGAGGGCGTCCGCGCCCGCTGCAACCTGCGTTACGTTCCCTGCGACGAGCGGAACCTCGCCGTGCGCGCCGCGCTGCGCTATCTTGAGGCGATCGGCGAGCCGGACAGGGGCCTGCGCATCGAGCTCGGCAAGCGCATCCCGGTCGGCTCCGGGATGGGCGGCGGCTCGGCGGACGCGGCGGCCGTGCTGCGCGCGCTCAACCGTGCCTTCGACGGGCGGCTGAGCCCGGAGGAGCTGTCGGCGCTGGCCGCCGGGATCGGCTCGGACGTGGCCTTCTGCCTGCACGGCGGCACGATGCTCGCCACCGGGCGCGGCGAAGTGCTCCGCCCGCTGCCGCCGCTGCCGCCCTGCCGGATCGTCATCGTCAAGCCCGGCTTTTCGATCTCCACGCCCGAGCTCTTTCAGAAGCTCGACCGCGCGCCGGTCCGCATCCACCCCGATACGGCCGGGCTGATCGCCGCGATGGAGCAGGGCGACCTGGCCGGCGTCTGCCGGAGGCTCTACAACGTCTTTGAGGACGTGGACGACCGCCGGATGCGCACGATCCGCCAGATCAAGAGCTCGCTGCTCGACGGCGGCGCGCTCGGCGCGGTCATGACCGGAACGGGTTCGGCGGTCTTCGGCCTTTTCGCGGATCCCGAAGCGGCCGAGCGCTGCTGCGCCGGGATGAGAAAAGAATACGGCTTCGCATGCACCGCCGAGGCGGTGGGGAAGCTGCTGTAAGAGGGATCGGAACATGCCGCAGGTCATCGAGATCGCGGATCTCGCCGCGCCGGAGCTGGAGGTCTACGCCCGGCTCACGGAGGGACAACTGAAAAACCGAGCCGAGCCGGAAAAGGGCCTCTTCATCGCCGAGAGCCCCAAGGTCATCGACCGGGCGCTCGACGCGGGCTACGAGCCGGTGTCGCTGCTGATGGAGCGCAAGCACATCGAGGGCCAGGCCCGGGACATCGTCGCGCGCTGCGGGGAGATCCCGATCTATACCTCGGAGCTCGGGGTGCTCAAGGAGCTGACCGGCTTCCCGTTGACACGCGGCGTGCTGTGCGCGATGCGCCGCCGCCCGCTGCCGACGGCGGAGGAGGTCTGCGCCGGGGCGCGGCGGATCGCCGTGCTCGAGGAGGTCGTCAACCCCACGAACGTCGGCGCGATCTTCCGCTCGGCGGCCGCGCTCGGGATGGACGCCGTCCTGCTGACGCCCGCCTGCTGCGATCCGCTTTACCGCCGCGCCGTGCGCGTCAGCATGGGCACCGTCTTTCAGATCCCCTGGGCCTTTATCGGCGAAGCGGTGGGCGACTGGCCGCATCCCGGCATGGAGCGTCTTCGCGCGCTCGGCTTCAAAACCGTCGCGATGGCGCTTGAAGATGATTCCGTGTCCATCGACGATCCCGCGCTCGCCGCGGAAGAAAAACTCGCGCTGATCCTCGGCACGGAGGGGGAGGGCCTCGCCGCGCGCACGATCGCCGACTGCGACTACACCGCGCGCATCCCGATGTCCCACGGCGTGGACTCGCTGAACGTTGCCGCGGCCAGCGCCGTGGCCTTCTGGCAGTTGGGAGGGAGAACATGATCTGCGTATACCCCGATTTTTACCGCCGCTTCGCCTGCAAGGCCGGCGACTGCCTCCACAGCTGCTGCCGAGGCTGGGAGATCGACGTGGACGAGGAGAGCAGCGCCTATTACCGGACGCTGCCCGGCAAGCTCGGCTGCGAGCTTCGCGCCGCGCTGAAGCAGGAGGACGGCGTCTGGCACTTCCGTCTGAAGGATGGCGACCGCTGTCCCTTCCTGCGCGAGGACGGGCTCTGCCGCCTGATCCTCGAGCTGGGCGAGCAGGCGCTCTGCGACATCTGCGCCCTGCACCCGCGCTTTTACGGGGAGCTGAACGAGTTTGAGTTCTGCGGCCTCGGCCTGAGCTGCGAAAAGGTCTGCGAGCTGCTGCTCTCGTCGAGCGAGCCGCTGCGCTTCGTCCTCGACGACGAGCCCGAGCCGATCGATTTCGCCGCGCTGCTGCGCCGGATGGGCCTTGAACCAGCCGAGGAGCTGCTGCGCTTTACGCCGCGCCCCACGCAGGGCCGCTATCGCGAGCTCCTGCGCCGCATGGCGGAGACCGAACCGATCGACGCGGCCTGGCCGGAGGAGCTGGCCGCCCTGCGCGAATAGCTGCCGGAGGCAGTGAAAAAAGCGGCCGCATACGCCGCGGCCTGTGACCGCGGACGCTACGACCGCATCTATCAGTACATCCTCTTCCGCCGCCTGGAGCAGACGGCGGAGCACGAGTTCCCGGCGCTGGCCGTGTTCGCCAGGCTCAGCACCGAATTCATTTTCCTGCAGGACGCGCTCTTCGGCTTCGATCCCGAGCATCTGCGCCGCTGGTCGGAGCAGATCGAGTACAGCACCGAGAACGTCTCCCGCCTCCTGTCTTCGGAATGATTCCGAATTGGCTTACGCCGCTTCCTCGTCGCTCTCGACCGCCTCGTAGTAATCCGTCTCCGAGGCAAAGAGCCGGTATTCGCCGTTGACCAGGCCGTAATAGCCGCCCGCCGTGAAGTATCCGCGCATCTTCCGCGCCCCCTTTCCTTGATTTCCGAACTCATGATACAACAAGGACTGTCCGAAAAACCGGACAGTCCTTGATCGTTTTGAATATTGAATTTTCCCTGTATTTAAGCCAGTCCCGGCCTGCAGGGCCGCCCGATCGCGCGCCGGTGGGCGAAGTATAGCTCTTCTGTCGCGAGGGCCATTTTCGTCACGGCGAAGTCGCGCCCGTGCGGGTAGATATACCAGGTGTCCTCCAGCGTGTTCAGGTCTACGCAGTCGCCGAATTTGCCGAGGTATTCGTACTCGATGTGGCAGGAATAGAGGCTCGGCACCGGCTTGAGCATTTCGAAGGGGTCTCCGTCGACGTCCGTGCCGCGCACGGTGAAGCCGTTCATGTCGTGCACCAGCGTGCCCTCGCCGAGGCGGATGTATTTCTTCGCGTTCGGCAGCGTGTCGACGTGCACCTGCAGCTCGCCGCTCGAATAGGTCCCGGCCTCGACCTCGGCGCGCACGTTCGCGCGCTCCCACTCGTACCAGTCGGGGATGTGCGAAAATTCGGTCTCGCCCTCGAGCGCCTCCAGCTCGCCGAGCTCCGTCATGCGCCAGCGCTTGCCGCAGCTCTCACAGAAGAGCTCCGCGCCCTGCGACGCCATGCGAAACTCCGTCCGGCAGTGCGGGCACTGGTAGAGCACCTTGTGCAGGCCCTCCGCCCGGCCCTTGTAGGGCGTGCGGATGCCGCGCTCCTTCTGCCAGGCGAAGTCGTCGTATTGGAACATCTCAAGAATTTTGTCGTTGACCTCGTCGGCCGTGGCCTTCTCCAGCTCTTCTGCCGTGAAGATCTGCGTCAGCTCGGCCTCCGTGGGCTTCACGCCGCGCTCGTGCAGGTTCCAGAAGGGGGAATTGACGTGGTGCCCGTGGCAGATCAGCGTGACGACCGGCACCTTGAGCAGTTTGCACAGCTTTCCGAGCGAGGCGGGCAGCACGGCGGTGGTGCCGCAGAGGGAATAGCGCGCCTCGGGGTAGATCATCGCGATATCGCCGTTTTTGACGACCTGGCGGAGCTGGCGGATCAGCGTGAGGTCATTGGTGAACTTGCGCTTGCAGATGCAACCGACCTGCCGCAGCAGCTCCTCGCGGCCGATGAAGCCGTCGATCGCGACGACGTAGTTGGCGCGGTGGGGGAAGGTGGCCAGGGTCGCCACCTTGAAATCGAGAAAGGCGTTGTGGTTGCACAGCAGCACGTAGGGCGGCTTGAGATCCTCCGTGCCGATCTTTTTGATCTGCGCGTGGTGCTTCCACACGTCCGGCGCGCTGAGCGCCCAGGTTAGCGGACGAAGGAACCAGCGGGTCCGGACCGGCGGACGCTGCATGTCGAAGCGGACGAATTCCTCTTTCATCCCGATCCCTCCTTTTTTCAACATCATAGCACAGCCGCGCCTTCTTCTCAACAGAAACCGGAATAAGAATCGAAAAAACCGCCGATACTGAGTTTTGAAAACACAGCAAGGCGGTTTTTGCGATGAATCACGAAAACGGGAAAAATCTGCGCGCCTGGGAGATCGCGCTTCTCTCCGCGCTGTGCCTGACGCTCTGCGTCGGGCTCTGGGCGCAGCGCGAGCAGGAGGAGCTCTCGTCGCAGGTGCTGCGGCTGCATGTGCTGGCCGTCGACGACACGGAGGAAGAGCAGGCGCTGAAGCTGCGCGTGCGCGACGCGGTGCTGGCCGAGCTGGAGCCTGCGCTTCAGGGCGTGACCGAGCGCGACGAGGCGCACTCAATCGTCGCGGCAAATCTCCCGCAGATCGCGCAGGCCGCGGCCTCGGCCGCCGAGGGGCGGAAGGTCTCCGTCAGCCTCGGGCCGGAGAGCTATCCGCTGCGGCATTACGGGGGATACACGCTCCCGGCCGGAACCTACGAATCGCTGCGCGTCGTGCTGGGCGAGGGCGGGGGACAGAACTGGTGGTGCATCGTCTTTCCGCAGTTCTGCCTCTCGGCCTCCTGCGCCGAGCAGGCGCAGAGCGTGATGAACCCGGACGGCTTTGCGCTCATCAGCGGGGAAGAGGGATATGAGCTGCGCTTTCGCATCGTCGAGCTCTGGGGCGAGCTGCAGCGCCTGCTGTCGCGCTGACTCAGCCCTGTCCGGGGACGGCAGGCAGCGCGGCGAGGCTGCGGGCGATCTCCTCGTCGCTCGGGATATAGTCGCTCATCCTGCCGTCGTTGTACTGCTGATAGGATAGCAGGTCGAAGTAGCCCGTGCCGGTCAGGCCGAAGAGGATGGTCTTCTCCTCGCCGGTCTCGCGGCATCGCAGGGCCTCGTCAATGGCGACGCGGATCGCGTGGCTGCTCTCGGGCGCGGGGAGGATGCCCTCGCAGCGGGCAAACTGCGTCGCGGCCTCGAACACGGCGCTCTGCTCCACGGCGCGCGCCTCCATCAGCCCGTCGTGATACAGCTGGCTCAGCACCGGCGACATCCCGTGGAAGCGCAGACCGCCGGCGTGGTTCGGGGAGGGGATGAAGGAGCTTCCGAGCGTGTACATCTTGGCCAGCGGGCAGATCATGCCCGTGTCGCAGAAGTCGTAGGCGAAGCGCCCGCGCGTGAAGCTGGGGCAGGAGGCAGGCTCGACGGCGATGAATTCGTAATCCGCCTCGCCGCGCAGCTTTTCGCCCATGAAGGGCGCGATCAGCCCGCCGAGGTTCGAGCCGCCGCCCGCGCAGCCGATGATGAGGTCGGGCTTGACGCCGAGCTTGCGGAAGGCGGCCCGGCACTCAAGGCCGATGATGCTCTGGTGCAGCAGCACCTGGTTGAGAACGCTGCCAAGCACATAGCGGTAGCCGGGGTTCCTGACGGCGACCTCGACAGCCTCGGAGATCGCGCAGCCGAGCGAGCCGGTGGTGCCGGGAAACTCCGCGAGGATCTTCCGGCCAATCTCTGTCTCCATGGACGGCGAGGGCGTGACGCTGGCGCCGTAGGTGCGCATGACCTCGCGCCGGAATGGCTTCTGCTCATAGCTGACCTTGACCATGAAGACCCTGCAGTCGAGGCCCAGATAGGCGCAGGCCATCGACAGAGCCGTGCCCCACTGTCCGGCGCCGGTCTCGGTCGTGACGCCCTTCAGACCCTGCTGCTTGGCGTAGTAAGCCTGGGCGATCGCGGAATTCAGCTTATGAGAACCGCTCGTGTTGTTACCCTCG
>JAFZQE010000078.1 GCA_017552325.1 Oscillospiraceae bacterium | reverse complement strand
GTCTGATCGGCGAGCGTGATGGCGTCGTACTCGCTCTGGATCTGCTCGTAGTCCTCGCGCAGACAGCTCAGGGAGCTCGCCAGCACCAGCGGATCGCCCATGGCCGACAGACGGCCGTTGAGCTTGGCGATCTCGGCGGAGAGGTGCTGGGCCTTGTTCCGCGCGACGGTCAGCTCCCGGCTCAGGCGGGCGGCCTCGGTATCGCCGCCGGTGAAATCCAGCTCCGTGATGGCGCTCTCCTCCATCTTCGACACCTGCTGCTTTGTCTTCTCCCAGGCCTCGCGGCTGGCGTGTTCAGCCTCCTCCGCGGCGCGCACCGCGGCCTCCAGCGCCAGCCGACGCTCGAGCACCCTGTCCAGATCGCCGCTGGACGCCGCCTTGTATTTTTTGAGCAGCTGGCGTTTTCGCTCGGCGGCCGTGACCGCGGCCTGCTTGGCCTTGGTATAGCGCAGCAGCAGCACGATCGCCGCGGCGCAGAGGACGCCCGCCGCGATCATCAGCGGGATCAGCTGCTCGTAGGTGTAGACCGCCGCCGCGATCGCGGCCAGCAGGAAGCACAGGATGGCGGGCCAGAGAGCTCTGCCGGACTTCCTGCGCTGTTCGAGCGCATGCAGCTCCTCGCGCTCGGCCTTCACCATCGTCTGCAGCTCATCCAGAGGCATCTCGCCGAAGTCGCTCTTGCGCAGCTCCTCCCGCCGCTCGGACAGGAGGGTCAGGCTCTCGTCGTGCACGTCGCTGGCCGCCTGCATGCGCCCGCGGCCGCTGTTGAGGCGGTCGATGGCCTCCCGGCGCTGGCGCTTGCGGCTCTCGGTCACGGCCTCTTCGAGCCGGGCGCAGTCCTGCCGGGTCGCTTCGAGCTCCTTTTCCAGCTTCTGCACGTCCTCGACGGAACTGCCCATATCGTCGAGCCGCTTCTGCAGCTCGTCCATCTCGCCCTCGAGCTCGGGCAGCAGGCCGCGCCGGTTGAAGCGGCGCTTGCGCTGCCAGGCGCGCAGGCGCTCGCTCGTCTCGGTGTAGGAGCTCTGCTCCTCGCCGGTGGTGACGATGGCGCTGATGCGCTTTTCGAGATCCGGGCTGCCGGACACGGCCACGGCGCCCTGCCCCACAAAGGCGGTGCGGCGGAAGACGTCCTTCGTCACGCCGGTGAGCAGCTCGCCCGCGTTCTGGCCGGTCATGCCGTCCACGGGGGTGTTCGTGCCGGTGTAGGTGGCGGTGAACTCCCGCATCGGCGCGTTCTTGGCGTGGGTCGTGCGGGTGATCGTGATGTCGCAGCGGTCGGCGGTCAGCTCCATGCTGCCCTCCATCGGAGCGCCCGACCAGGGCGCGTAGCGCAGCTTGTCCGGCAGATGGCCCGCGCGGGCGCGCTCCGTGGAGTCCACGCCGTAGAGCATCGCCTGGATGAAGGCGCACCAGGTGCTCTTGCCGCTCTCGTTCGGGGCGTAGATCACGTTGAGCCCGTCGTGAAAGCTCAGGCTCTCGTTCTCGAGCTTCCCGAAGGACGCGGTAAGCTTACGGATCATCATGCTGTACCACCTCCTCGGCGTTGTCCAGCGCGGCCAGGCCCCAGCGGGCGGCCTGCTCGACGCGGATGCGCTCTTCCTCACTGTGCGCTTTCTCAAAGCGCTCACGCAGGCGGCTGAGGAACAGCCCGCGCAGCGTGTCCTCCCCGGCGCTGTCCCAGACGCTGCGGCGCAGGCGGGTCTCGTCGCGCAGCTGCAGCTCGAAGAACATATCGGAGAGATTCTCGTACAGCCGCCGCAGATCCGGCGGCGTGTCGGTCTCGCCGGTGAGCACGATGCGGTACACATCGCCCACCGTGTCGTCGGGCAGGCGGCTGGGGATGGCCAGCAGCGGATCCTCGCCCTCCATGTCGAGCCTGACGATCTCATAGCGGCGCTTGGCGATGCACACCGTGCGCAGCTCGCACAGCGAGCCGTCGAGCGTCACGATGCTGACGGTCTTCTCGCCCGTCTCGTCAAAGCCGCGCCCCTCCGGGCAGCCGGGCCAGGAATACCAGGTCGAGCCCGCGCGCTGCAGGCCGCTGGCCTTGTGGATATGCCCCAGCGCCGCGTAGTCCAAGTTGCTGTTTTCCAGCTGCTGCGCGGTGATGGGGTTATAGCGGGAGTCCTTCGCCGTGAGTTCCCCGTGCAGGCAGAGGATGTTGTATGTACCCTCGGCCCGCTCGCAGCGGAAGCCCTCGAGCAGCGCGCGGCTCGACGGCTCGGTGAAGGCCGCGCCGTACACGCGCGCGTGCAGCTCCGGCAGCACCACGCTGCGGATGGCGGGCTCCGTGAACACATGCACGTTGTCCGGCAGGCGCAGGCGCGCGTAGGGGGACTTGGCGGAGTAATAGTCGTGATTGCCGGGGGCGATGAACACCGGCGCGGGGACGCCGCGCAGCGCGCGGATCAGCTCTTCCCCGGTCTCGTAGAAGGTGTTGCCGCTGTCAAGCAGGTCGCCCGACAGCAGCACGAGGTCGACCCGCTCCGAGGCGGCGAGCTCGGCCAGCCGCGCGAGCAGCTCCCGCTGCTCCTTGCGCCGGATCGCGGCCTTGCCCGCGGACAGGCCCTCAAAGGGCGAGTCCAGATGCAGGTCGGCCGCATGCAGGATCTTCAGCTTTCTCATAACAGTCTCACACTCTCTGCGCTCTGGCAGCGCCCTGTCTCTGAGTCGATCACGAACAGGCAGCCCTCCAGCTTGCTCGGACCCTTCGCGGCCTCATAGCGCCGCGGCGGGTCGCCCATGAACTTGCCGATGCTCTGCTCCGGGTCGATGCCCAGCACCGACTGCACGGCGCCGGTCATGCCCAGATCGGTGATGTAGCCCGTGCCCTTGGGCAGCACGCAGGCGTCCGAGGTCTGCACGTGGGTGTGCGTGCCCCAGACGGCGCTGGCCTTCCCGTCGAGCAGGAAGCCCATCGCGCGCTTCTCGCTGGTGCCCTCGGCGTGGAAGTCGACGAGCACGATCTTTTCCTTGACCTCCGCCATGTAGCCGTCGGCGATGACGAAGGGGTTGTCGGTGTTGTTGTCCAGCGTGAAGCGGCCCATCAGATTCAGCACGCACACGTCCCCGAAGGGCGGGGAATAGACGGCGATGCCGCGGCCCGGACACTGGGGGCCGAAGTTTGCCGGGCGCAGGATCTTGCTGCGCTCGTCGAGATAGGGGCGCAGCTCCGTGCGGGTCCAGGTGTGGTTGCCGAGCGTGATCACGTCCGCCCCGGCGCGGAAGATCTGATCGGCCTGCCGCGGCGTGATGCCCACGACGTTTGCGTTCTCCCCGTTGACCACGACGAAGTCTATATCATTTTCCTTGCGGTAAGGCTTCAGCGTCTTTTCCAGAAAGCTGAGCCCGGGCTCGCCGCAGATGTCGCCCACGGCCAGGATCTTCACGAGCATACCATCGCCTCCTTTGCTGCGGAGATACTTTTTCATAATATTATACCACATTTATCCTGCGGGTATCAATGCCGTTTTTGGGCATACTACGGATGAAAAAACGCCGGAAGGAGGAGGCAGCATGGACAGAAAAACCGTCACCGCGGGACTCGTGGGAATGGCCGCCGTCGGCGCGGCCGCGATGCTGATGATGCCGAAGCAGGAGCGCCGCGTGAAAAAGGCGCTGAAAACGGTCGGCGCGGCCGTGGATTCGATCTCCCGCATGATCGGCTGAGCGGCAAAGAAAAGCGAATTTTTTGAAAAAACCCCTTGCATTTCTCTGTAAGCTGTGCTAATATACTGAGGCTGTCAAGAAAACTTGATATGCGCTGTTAGCTCAGCTGGATAGAGCGTCTGGCTACGGACCAGAAGGTCAGGGGTTCGAATCCCTTACAGCGTGCCAAAAACCCCGCAAGCCCATTCGGGCCTGCGGGGTTTTTGCGCAACAGGGATTCGAATCATGTCCGAAAGCCCCGGTGGGGCTTTCATCGACCAGTTCAAAAACAGGTCGATACCTTTATTTCTTTTTCGCCTTCCCCGCGGCGGAAAAGAAATGCACGCGAATCCCTTACAGCGTGCCAAAGAAAACCGTTCAATTCTTTATGAATTGG
>JAFZQE010000011.1 GCA_017552325.1 Oscillospiraceae bacterium | reverse complement strand
GGGGCGAGGGTGTCCAGCACCTCCTCCAGCTGCTCGCGCAGCTGGGAGAAGCTGGCCGCCTCGGAGGGCTCGGACGCGTCCTCGTCGGGGATGAAGTCGCCCAGATGGCTGTCCTCCTCCTCGCCGATCGGGGTCTCGAGCGAGACCGGCTCCTGCGCGATCTTCAGGATGTCGCGCACCTTCTCGACGGGCATGCCCATCTCCTCGGCGATCTCCTCGGCGCTGGGGTCGTGCCCCAGCTCCTGCAGGAGCTGGCGGGAGATGCGGATGGTCTTGTTGATCGTCTCGACCATGTGCACCGGGATGCGGATCGTGCGGGCCTGGTCGGCGATGGCGCGGGTGATGGCCTGGCGGATCCACCAGGTGGCGTAGGTGGAGAACTTGTAGCCCTTGGTGTGGTCGAATTTCTCCACGGCCTTGATCAGGCCCAGGTTGCCCTCCTGGATCAGGTCGAGGAAGAGCATGCCGCGGCCGACGTAGCGCTTGGCGATCGAGACCACCAGGCGGAGGTTGGCCTCGGTCATGCGGCGCTTGGCGTCCTCGTCGCCGTCGGCCATCTTCACGGCCAGGTCGATCTCCTCCTCCGGAGTCAGCAGGGGCACCTTGCCGATCTCCTTGAGGTACATGCGCACCGGGTCGTCGGTGGAGAGGGAATCGGCCAGGTCGTCGGTGCTGTTGAGCTCCTCCTCCGTGACCTCCTCGAGGGTGCTCAGCTCGCCGATGTCGTCGAGCACGTCGTCGTCCAGCGGCGCGAGCACGTCGCCGGCCGGGATGTCGATGTCGATGTTGTTGGCCTCGAGAGCCTCGTAGAACTTGTCCACGGCCTCGCCGTCGAGGTTCATCTCCTCCAGGCACTCCAGCTCCTTGGCGCTGAGCTTGCCGGCCTTCTTGCCCTTTTCCAGCAGCTCGCGCAGGCGCTCCTCCGGGCTCTTGGGCGGCTGCTCGGGCTCCTTGTCCTTTTTCTTCGCGCTCTTTTTCTTGGGCTTGGTCTCCTCCGGCTTTTCCTCGGCGGGCGCTTCGGCGGCGGGCGCCTCTGCGACAGGGGCTTCCTCCGCGGGCTTCTCCTCGGCGGCCAGCAGCGCGTCGGCCATCTGCTCGAGCTCTTCTTCGGTGTATTTCTTCTCTTCGCTCATGTCTTTACTCCTCGATTCCCATTTTTTCCCGTTGTTTTTTCATGTATGCGATCAAATCCTGCCGGCCGTTTTTCTCATCGCGGGCGTCTTTGATCCTGGCTATGTAATCCTGCAGGGCGGTCTTCCCGCCGGACAGGCGCTCGGGCTTCTGCAGCAGCTGCACCAGCAGGCTCATCTCCTGCCCGCTGAGCTCGCCGCCGAGGGTGGCGGTGCTGAGGCTGTCGCCGCGGCGGGCCTTGTCCAGCAGCACCCGGTAGATGTGCGCCAGCACCGGCGCGGTGAATTCCTCGGGCTCCGGCAGCGTCGGCTCCGCGGCCAGCGCGGGCTCGAGATAGATCAGCCGGACAAGCCCCTCCTCCGCGGCCGCCGAGGCGGGGTCCTCGTAGCGGAAGCTCTTTTCCTCCGGCTGCAGCTGATGCTCGGGACTGTTTTTCGTGCGCTCCTCGCGCTTCTGCGCCGCGCTCAGGATCCGTTTTCGCCGCCGCTCGACCTCGTCGGCCACGGCCTCGCCCTTGACGCCGGCCATCTCGGCCACGCGCATCGCATAGACCTGCCGCTCGACCGCGCCGGGCAGCCGCGCCAGCAGATCCGTCGCCTCCTTGAGGAAGGCCACCTTCTGGTCGGGCTCTGAAAGCACGTATTTGTCGGTGATCGAGCGCAGCCGGTAGTCGATCTGGTCCTCCGAGCCCTCCAGCAGCTTCCGGAAGGCCTCCGGGCCCTTGAGCTTGATGTATTCGTCCGGGTCCTTCGCGCCCTCGAGGCGCAGCACCCGCACCTTCAGCTCCAGCTTTTCGAGGATGCCGATCGCCCGCTGCGCGGCCTTGACGCCCGCGCCGTCGTTGTCGTAGGCGATGATCACCTCGCCCGTGTAGCGGGAGATCAGCCGCGCCTGCTCCGGCGTCAGTGAGGTGCCGAGCGAGGCGACCGCCGAGTCGAATCCGGCCTGATGCAGAGAAACTACGTCTATATTGCCCTCGGAGAGGATGATATATCCGCTTTTTGATTTTTTCGCGAGATTCAGCGCGAAGAGGTTCCGGCTCTTGTTGAAGGTCAGGGTCTCCGGGCTGTTCATGTACTTCGGCTCTCCGTCGCCGAGGATACGGCCGGAGAAGCCGATCACGCTGCCGCGCACGTCGATGACCGGGAACATCAGGCGCTTGCGGAAGGTGTCGTAAAAGCCGCCGCTTTTGCCCCTGCGGACGAGCCCGGCGTCGAAGAGCTCGAAGTCCGTGTAGCCCTTGGCCTTCATCGCGCTGCGCAGCGCGTCCCAGGTGTCCGGCGCGTAGCCGAGGCCGAAGTTCGTGGCTGCAGCCCGGCCGATCTGCCGCCGCTTCATGTAGTCCCGGGCGGGCGCGCCGCCGGGGGCGGAGAGCTGCTCGTAAAAGAAGCGCGCGGCGTCCCTGTTCAGCGCGAGCATGCGGCTGCGCTTCTTGCTCTCGCGGTCGTTCTCCTGCTCCGGCACCGGCATGTTCGCCCGCCGCGCGAGGAACTCGACGGCCTCCGGGAAGGAGAGGTTCTCGATCTCCATGATGAAGTTGATGACGCCCCCGCCCTTGCCGCAGCCGAAGCAGTGGTAGATCTGCTTGTCCGGCGAAACGGAGAAGGAGGGCGTTTTTTCGCTGTGGAAGGGGCAGAGCCCGAAGAGGTTCGAGCCGCTCTTTTTCGACAGGCGCACATAGGAGGACACGACCTCCACAATGTCGCTGCGCGCGGTCAGTTCGGTTAAGAAGGATTCGGGGAAAGACAATTCGGAAGTCACCTCCTTGTTTGGCTCCCCTGAAAGGGGAGCTGTCAGCGAAGCTGACTGAGGGGTTAAACCCTTCCGTCACGGCTTCGCCGTGCCACCTCCCCTGTTAGGGGAGGCTTGATATTATTTCACCGTCCACGCAAACGGAATGAACAGCTCGCCGTACTTTTCCATCGCGTAGCTGTCGGTCATGCCGGAGATGTAGTCGCAGGCGGCGCGCTCGCGGCCCTCGCGCTCGACTACGGAAGAAAAGTCTTCCGGCAGCGTCTCGGGATGCGCGGCGTAGTACTCGAACAGCGCGCCGAGGATGCCGTCGACCTTGCTCTCCTCGCTCTTGGCGACTGGATTGACGTAGATGTCGGAATACATGTAGCGGTGGAAGTAATCGAAGGTCTCCTGCATGGCGGGGGACATTTTTATCACGCCTCCGGCGCTGTTTTCCACGAGATCGGTGATGAAGGCGTTGATGCGCTCGCTGTTTTTCTCGCCGCATTCGCGCCGGATGCGCTCCGGCACCTCGTCGGAGGTGAGGATGCCCGCGCGGATCGAGTCGTCCAGGTCGTGGTTGATGTAGGCGATCCGGTCGCACAGGCGCACGGCCACGGCCTCCGGCGTGTCGTCCGGCGCGCCGTGCGTGTGGTGCAGGATGCCCATGCGCGTCTCCCAGCAGAGGTTCAGGCCCTGCCCGTCGCGCTCGAGCACGTCCACGACGCGCAGGCTCTGCTCGTAGTGCTTGAAGCCGCCGGGCATGATGCGGTTGAGCGCGCGCTCGCCGGCGTGGCCGAAGGGCGTGTGCCCCAGGTCGTGGCCGAGGGCGATCGCCTCGATCAGGTCCTCGTTGAGCTCGAGCGCCCGGCCGACCGTGCGCGCGAGCCGGCTGACCTCCAGCGTGTGGGTCAGGCGGGTGCGGTAATGGTCGCCCTCCGGCTGGAGGAAGACCTGCGTCTTATGCTTGAGGCGGCGAAAGGACTTCGAGTGCGTGATGCGGTCGATATCCCGCTGGAAGCAGGTGCGGATCGGGCACTCGGGCTCCGGCTGGAGCCGCCCGCGGGAGTCTTTGGACAGCAGCCCGTAAGGGCCGATGATGAAGCGCTCGGCTTCCTCTCGGCGCTCTCTGGGACAGGACATGCGATCACCGCCTCTGAAAATTCGGAATGAGGAATTGTCATCCTGAGGAGAGAAGCGACGAAGGATCTTTCTTTTATATGATTCTTCGCTTCGCTCAGAATGACAGAAAAAAAGAGTCCCGGAAAAACCCTTCCAAGACTCTTATACGACGTAAATTTCGATTTCCCTTTATTTTCGGAAAAAAATTTTAAAAATTCCGAATCCCGAACGCCGAATGCCGGATCAGTCGTCCTTTTCCTCGGATTCCTCTTCCTCGTCTTCGTCCTCGTCGAGGAAGTCCTCGGGCAGAACGGCCATCAGATCCTCCTTCGTCGGCGCCTCCATCGCGGCCACGCGGTTGGAGTGCCGCACGACCATGTCCTCGAAGCGGTTGCGCACGTCGCGGCCGTTGCCGAAGTTGTCGTCGCGCTCCTCGTAGAGCTCGTCGAAAAGCTCCTTCGCGGCCTTTTCGCTCTCCTCGGTCAGCTTGTAGCCGTTCTTGCCGCACTGCTTTTGGAAGATCGCCAGCAGCTGCTCGCCGTTGTAGTCGGGGAAGAAGAAATACTTGTTGAAGCGGGACTGCAGGCCGGGGTTGGAGTTGATGAACTTCGTCATCGGACCGCTGTAGCCCGCCACGATCACGATCAGGTCGTCGCGGTGGTCCTCCATCGCCTTGAGGATGGTCTCGATCGCCTCGCGGCCGAAGTCGTTCTCGCCGCCGGAGGACAGGGAATAGGCCTCGTCGATGAACAGCACGCCGCCCAGCGCGGACTTGATGACCTCCTGGGTCTTCAGCGCGGTCTGCCCGACGTAGCCGGCCACGAGCCCGGAGCGGTCGACCTCGATCAGCTGGCCCTTCGACAGCACGCCGATCGCGGCGTAGAGCCCGCCGACCAGGCGCGCGACGGTGGTCTTGCCGGTGCCGGGGTTGCCCATGAAGACCATGTGCAGGCTCATCGGCGGCACGGGCAGGTCGTTGGCCTCGCGGAGCTTGCGCACCTTGATGAGGTTGATGAGGCTTTTGACGTCCTTCTTCACCTCGTCGAGGCCGACCAGCTCGTCGAGCTGCTCCATCAGCTCCTCGAGGCTGGGCTTCTTCTCCTCGGGCTCCCCGGCCTTGACCTCGGCCTTCGTGTCGCCGCCGGAGGTCTGGGTCTGGGGCGGGTGCTTGGCGGTGAAGCTCGGCTCGGCGCTGGTGACGTAGTCGAGCGGGTTGAGCGCCTCGCGGCTCTTGCGCACGCCGTTGGTGTCGCAGACGGCGGTCAGCCGGTCGGCGCACTCGGTGATGTACTCGGCCTCGGCCATCGTCACGTCGTCGTCCACCGCCGCCAGGTACAGCAGGATGTTCGTCAGCATGCGGATGAAGGTGCGCGAGGTTTCGGTGCCGCGCTTGGCGTCGGTCTCGGCGAGGTTCCAGTAGAAGACCGGGGGCAGGAACACGTCGTTGTCGCAGACGGAGCTTGTGAGCGTCCACAGCAGCCAGGAGGGCTGCTTCTGGCCGCGGGAATAGATCTGGTTGGCCATGTCCACGTGCTTCTGGCCGATGCCGCCGGCGCGGCTCCAGAGCCCGAGGGCGCATTTGGTCATGAATTCGTCCATCTCGGGGGCGAGCTCGGCGCGCCCGAGCCGGTAAAAGGCCTCGGTGTTGGCGACGTAGATCTTGTGAAACTCCTCCGGGGAGCGGTTCCAGGTAGTGGGCATGATGTCTCTCTCCTCTGCGTGTATTTGCGATCAACACTTCTATTATAATCCAATTTCCCGAAGGGTCAAGAAAAATTCGGAATTCGGAGCCCGGAATTCGGAAGGAAACGAACAAGCGCCCGGGAGGATTCCCGGGCGCATTTCTTCTAAGCACTACGCACTACGCACCAAGCACTACCTCCCTGCCGCAGGACAGGAAGTACAGCACGCACTCGCGCACGGGCTTGCCGAAGATGCGGGTGAGGGCCGAGGCGTAGGCCCGCAGCTGCCCGGCGTAGTACGCGGCGCGGGCGGCAATCTCCTCCTCCGTGCGCACGGCGTCGGTCTTGTAGTCGATGACCGTCAGCGCGCCGTCCTCCTCGATGCAGCAGTCCACCACGCCCTGCAGCAGCACCTGCTCGTCCCCGGCGCCGGGGAACCACTCCTCCGCGTCGACCAGCAGCGAGAATTTGAACTCGCGCACGCGGCGCTCGGCGCGCAGCATCCGCTGCCCGACGGGCGAGGCAAAGAGTTTTTTCAGCGCCCCGGCGTCGACGGCCGCAGCCTCTTTGTCCGAGAGAAGCCCCTTCTGCCGCAGGCGTTCGATCTCCGCGCGGATGCTCTTGAGGCTCCCGGCGGCTTCGAAGTCCATGTACTGCAGCACCAGATGCGTCGCCGTGCCGCGCTGCGCCCCGGTCAGCGGGCGGTTCTTGCGCGTGAAGTCCGGCATCCGGAAGACGCCGCCCGGGCGCTTCGGCGCGAGGGGCGCGGCCTCCTCGTCCGCCTCGTCCCGGCCCTTGAGCTCGGTGGCTGTCAGCTTGGAGGGCAGGTTTTCCGCGGCGGCGTACGGATAGCGAAAGGCTGTATTTTGCTCCAGCGTCCGCAGCGCGTCCGCGTCGATATCCGCGGCGACGGCGGCGGGGGGCGCCGCCTCTTCCTCTTCTGCGGCGGCCTCGGGCAGGCGCAGCTTCAGGTGCTGCTGCCCGTCGGCCAGCGCGGCGAGGATCAGCCACTCGGCAAAGCTCGGCTGCCTGGCCAGGAGCTCCGCGGGCAGCGGGCAGACAAGCGATTTTTGCAGATCGGCCAGCCTTTTGGCGGGGTCCTTGAAGGCGGCGGTGATGAACAGGCGCTCTTTCGCGCGGGTCATCGCCACGTACAGCAGGCGCATCTGCTCGCTCAGCAGCTCCCGTCTGAGGCGCTGCCGCACGGCGCGGTGCGCCAGGGTCGGATAGGCCACGCGCCGCTCCAGGTCGGTCAGCTTCGGGCCGAGGCCGAGCTCCGGGTGCACCAGCACCTGGCCGAACAGATCCTGATCGTTGAAGCGCTGCGCGGCCCGGCAGAGGAAGACCACCGGGAATTCCAGGCCCTTGGAGCCGTGGATCGTCATGATCTGCACGGCGCCGGCCCCGGGGCCCGCGGCGGGCTCGTCCCCGTTGTCGGCGAGGCGGCGCAGCCAGAGCACGAAGCGGTGCAGGCCCTTGTAGCCGCTGGCCTCGTAGCGCTGCGCCAGCGCGGCCAGCTCGAGGAGATTGGCCCGGCGCTGCGCGCCGTCGCTCATCGCGCTGAATACGGCCAGCAGATCCAGCCGGTCCAGCAGCTCCCAGACCAGCTCGCCGGCGCTGAGATCCGGCGCGAGCGCGCGCAGCTCCTCCAGCCGCGTCAGGAAATCGCGGCATTTTTCGTCCGTTTCCTCGGCGCGGCAGAGCGCCGTGAACAGGTCGTGCGCACTGTCGGCGCGGCGCACGGCGGCCAGCTCGTCGGCCGTGAAGCCGAAGGCCGGGGAGCGCAGCGCCGCGATCAGCGGGATGTCCTGGTGGGGGTTGTCCAGCACGGCCAGCAGCGAGAGGGCGGTGCTGATCTCCGGCGTGCGGTAATAGCCGACGCCCTGCCCGGCGGCCACGGGCACTCCGTGGGCGGCGAGCACGCGGCGGTAGACCGGCCCGGTCTTGTTGGCCGCGCTCATCAGGATGGCCACGTCGCCGTAGTCCATCGGGCGAGGGCCGTGCTTTCCCTGCACGGTCGTGCCGGCCTCGACCAGCGCGCGGATCTTCTCCGCGGCGAAGGCGGCCTCCGCGGCGATCTTGTCCGGGGCCTCGTCGTCCGCGTCCAGCTCGGTCGGGACCAGGAACAGCTCCGGCACGGGGACCTCGCCCCGATAATCCTCGGCGCCGCAGATCATCGCCGCGCCTTCGTCGTAGTCCAGCTCGCCGAGGCGGCGGCTCATGCAGCAGGAGAAGACCGCGTTGACCGCCTCGACGATCTCCCGCCGCGAGCGGAAGTTCTCGCGCAGCAGGATCTTGGCGTTCTGCCCCTCCCCGGCGGCGTCAAGGAGCGGCCAGCGGTCGTATTTTTCGGTGAAAATGCCCGGATCGGCCAGGCGGAAGCGGTAGATGGACTGCTTGACGTCGCCGACGAGGAAGCGGTTGGCGTCCGCGCGCGAGACGGCGCGGAAGATCTGCTCCTGCACGGGGCTGACGTCCTGATATTCGTCCATCATGATCTCGTCGTAGCGCCCGGAGAGCTCGCGGGCCAGCGCCGTGGGGCTGCCGTCCGGCTCGGTGAGCAGCTCCGCGGCCAGATGCTCGAGATCGGAGAAGTCCAGCAGGTTCTGGCGGCGCTTGTCGCGGCGGAAGCGCTCGTCGAAGGCGAGGCAGAGGTCGAGCAGCGCGCACATGGCCGGTGCGGTCTGTTTCAGCTCGTCCAGCAGCTCCGCGGAGCTGCCAGCCAGGGCCTCGCACAGGTTTTGGATGCTCTTCTTGCAGGCGTCGCGGCGGAGCTTGATGTATTCGGTCAGCGCGGGATCGGGGCTTTTGCCCATGTTTGTGAAATTCGGGAACACGACCTCGCGCGCGGCCGCGGCGGCGCGGTCCCAGCCCAGCGGGATGCAGCGCTGCAGCTCGCGCAGCTCGTCGCCGACCGGAGCCAGGCGCAGCCCGTAGTAGCGGCGCAGCTTTTCCTCGTGCGCGGCGGCGGCCAGAAGCCGGTCGATCTCGTCGCTCCAGTAAGCCGTCTGCACGGCGGCCTCGTCCAGGATCTCGCGGCCCCAGGGCGTCTCGCCCGCGTCGGCGAAGGGCGCGGTCAGCAGGGCCTTCTGCTCCTCGGCCCAGAGGGCGGGGCGCGCGTGGCTCTGCATCTTGCCGTGCAGCGCCAGCACCAGCTCGCGCAGCCGTTTGTCGTCGATCCCCGCGCCGACCGTGTCGGCCAGCAGCAGGAAGCCGGGGTGCCTGTCCGGCTCGGCGTACCGGGCCTCCAGCACCTGCACGAGGGCGGCCTCCTTCATGCGGGCGGCGCGCTCGTCCTCGACGATCCGGAAGTCCGGCGAGAGGGACAGCGCCGCGCTGTTTTCGCGCAGCAGGGCCGCGCAGAAGCTGTGGATCGTGCCGATCTGTGCCTTGCGGCAGACGGCGCTCTGCCGGCGCAGCCGGCGGTCGTCCGGCCGCTCGGCCAGCTCTTTGTTCAGCGTTTCGGCGATGCGGCTTTTCAGCTCCGCGGCTGCGGCGCGGGTAAAGGTATTGATCAGAAAACGGTCCAGCTCGACCGGCTGCTCCGGGTCGGTCAGGCGCGCCAGCACGCGCTGGGTCAGCACGCGGGTCTTGCCGCTGCCCGCGCCGGCGGAGACCAGCAGGCCGCGTCCGCGGCTTTCGATCGCGGCGGTCTGCGAGGGCGTCGCATTGAAATCACGCATCTTCGGCCGCCTCCTCTTCGAGCTTTTCCCAGACATCCTCGTCCTTCAGGTTCGGCTGATACCGGGACTTTTCACCGTTTTCGCCGTCGGAGAACAGACAGGCGGCGACGAAATCGCAGTGCTGGCAGGCGTTGTTCCTGTCGCTGCGGAAATAGGGGTCGGCGCTGATGCTGCCCTTCCGCAGCTCCTTCGCCATGTCGCGCAGGCACTTTTTCACATGCCGCGACAGGCGGCCGAGCCGTTCGGCGTCGGCGAGCCCGCCTGTGATCTTCCCCCGGCTGATCTTCAGCGGGATGTAGCGCTTGTCCTCGCCCTTCTCCCAGGCCTCGATCAGCGCCTCGTCGTCGAGCACGAGGCCGCTGCGGCGGAGCTCCTTCGCGCGCCCGGCCTCCAGCTCGCTGTCGCTCGGGCGGCTGTCGGCGCTGAGCAGGACGTCCCGGGCCGGGATGTACATCACGCCCGCGGGCACGATCTCATGGCCGTAGCGCTGCGCGCCGCCCTCCCCGAGGGCGAAGAGATAGAGCAGCATCTGCAGCTTCATGCCGTACCAGACGTCGCCGAGGGAGAACTTCTGCTGGCCGGACTTGTAGTCGACGACGCGCAGGTAGAGCTTGTCCCCGTGCAGCCAGCCGTCCACGCGGTCGGCCACGCCGGTCAGGCTGACGCGGCCGTCGCCGCCGCCGAGCTGCGGGGGCGGCATGTCCTCGGCCCGCGAGAAGTCCAGCTCAAAGTCCAGCGGCTCGAAGTCCGAGCGCCGCAGCTCGCGCACCGAGTCGAGCACGATGCTCTCGGCGCTGCGGCTGATGCGGCGGAACAGATGCACGAAGCGCGCCGATTTTTCCTGGAAACCGAAGAGCTCGCGCTCCACGTAGGCGGCGATGAAGCCGCGCGCGATCTCCCGGAGCTCCTCGTCGCTCACGGCGGAGAAGCCGCCGCGGGCCTTCGCCTCGCGGATGCTGTTTTCCAGCACGTAGTGCAGGAAGGTGCCGACCTCCGGCGGGGTGAAGTCCGCCGGCTCGTAGGGCTTCGCCTTGAGGCCGTACTGGCAGAAGTAGGAGAAGCGGCAGGAGGAAAAGCGGTCGATGCGCGAGGCGGTCAGCCGCGGGACGCGGCCGTAGAGCGCTTCGGCCGCCGCGGGGGAGAGCCTGCCGCGCGTCATCGCGGCGGCGGCCTCCAGCGGGGCCACCCGCTCGTAACCCGCCGATACCAGGTCGGCAAGGAGGGTCCGGGGCGGCAAAACGTCCCCCCGCTTCACCACCTTCACCTGGGATACGAAGGCTTCCGGCGGCGCCAGGCGCTCCATGAGGGCCCCGGCGCAGGTGACGATCAGCGTGGGTACGCCCAAAACCAGCCTCGACAAGACCCCCAGCCGTTGGCTCCGGCGCTCCGGGGCCGCCGCCTGTACATGCACGAGGGGC
>JAFZQE010000077.1 GCA_017552325.1 Oscillospiraceae bacterium | reverse complement strand
GTACTTGTGGACGGCGCGCAGGATGGTGACGATCTCGGTCTTGGTGGGCAGGGGGATGGGGCCGGAGACCTTGGCGTCCGTGCGCTTGGCGGCCTCGACGATGGTCTCGGCAGCCTTGTCGATGAGCTGATGATCGTAGGCTTTCAGACGGATGCGGATCATGTTTTTGCTTGCCATGGGTTGTTTTTCTCCTTTTCGTACGTTTTTCGGCGGCATTGGGGACCGCCTTGTGTAGTCCGTACGGATGAAACCAAATCTTATACACACAACCGTGCGTATCAGACCATGTCCGAAAAACAAACCGGCTGTTTCAGCCGGTCAGAACCCCGTCCATGCGATATACGCGTGTACCGGATTGGTTTCAGCCGCCCGATTGCGTGCCGGATATACCTCCGACACCGGACATGCTCCACGGAAGTTACCTCGTTTTCACGAGCAATCTCCCGCTTCATAGCAGTTGCCGCGCTTTTTGCGCGAGCTTTATTAATATACCGTCCTGTAACCCATTTGTCAAGAGTTTTTTCATTGAAAACGGAGAAAATTTTTATTGTTTTTTGTGAAACTTGATGAGAGACAAAAAAACTGTCATCCTGAGCGCAGCGAAGGATCTTTTTTCAGATCCTTCGTCACTTCGTTCCTCAGGATGACAGGGGGTGGATCAGGCTTTTTCAGCTCTTTTTCGCTGCAGAACGGCCCAGCCGAGCATCAGCAGGCCCCAGACCGCGACGGCGGCGATCAGGATGAAGGCCAGGTCGCGCGGCAGGGAGAAGCTCATCGTCTGCGCGCCCTTGACCAGCAGGTGTCCGACCGGGTAAGAAAGCGCGGCGAAGAACAGCGCCCGCAGCGCCGAGGCGGCTTTCTTTTTTCGCAGGCACAGCCAGAGAGTCCCGAAAACGGCCACAGCAACCAGGGATATCAGCAGATAGTAACCCAACGCGAGGCGCGGAAGCACCTGCACGCCGCCGTCACTCGGCTCGCCGCAGAGCAGCTTCTGCTTTTCGCCGAAGCCGTAGATCACGCGGTCGGGGACGCTGCTGACCGTAAAGCTCCCCCGCTCGGGCGCCAGCGTATGGGCGTCGTGCCAGGCGCTGCTCCAGCCCTGCAGCAGCAGCGTCGTCTCGCCGCTGTCCGGATCGGTGCAGAGCTCCGATTCGATCCCGCTCACGCGACCGTCGACCGAGAGCGTCAGCGTGCCGTTTTCCGCGCTTTCGACGCGCATCAGATCCATTTCCCAGGGCACGGCGACCATGTCCGTGCTCCGCGCGAACAGCGCGAACAGCGGCAGGAACACCAGCAGCGCCGCCAGCAGCACCGCCGTCAGCCGCTTGCGGCGGATCTCCTTCTTCACCGCGCGCAGCGCCTCTGCACTGTCCGGGGCGGGAGCGGGCGGCGTCTTCAGTTCCTCATAGATCTTCCGGCAGTCGGGGCAGCTTTCCAGATGCGCCCCGACCAGCGCCTTCGATTCCTCGCCGGCCAGATCCTCCGCCACCAGCGGCAGCAGGTCGCGGATCACGCCGCAGGACATGTTCATATCGATCCCTCCGTTTCTTTTTGCAGCCTGGCCCTCGCGCGGTGATAGACCACGCAGGCCCAGTTGTCGGTCTTGCCGAACAGTTCGCCGATGTCGCGGAAGCTGAGCTGTCCGAAGACCCGCAGGGTGAAGACCTCCCTGTAGGGCTCCGGCAGCGCGTGCAGCGCGCGGTGCAGGCGGCGGCTTTCGTCCTTCTGCAGCAGGACGCCCTCCGGCCCCTCGGCCTCGTCGGCCCGCTCCGGCAGCTCGTCCAGCGGCTCAGGCTGTTTTCGGCGTTTTTCGGAGAGGAAGGCGTTTTTGGCGATGCCGCAGAGCCAAGTCTTCACGCCGCTCTCGCCGCGGAAGCCATCGACGGCCTGCATCGCCTTGAAAAAGGTCTCCTGCGTCAGCTCCTCGGCCTCGTTCGCGTCCCGCGTCAGGGCCAGGGCATAGCGGTACACCGGGTCGAAGTACTCCCGGTAGACCCGCTCGAAGTCCTTTTCCGTCATCCTCTCACCTCCTCTGCATCTTAGACGCGCGAAACGGAGAAATCTTACAAAAAAACAGGCCCCCTTCCGCAGAAGGGGGCTGTCGAGCGCAGCGAGACTGGGGGTTACCGCGCAAACGGGTGACAGGAAACCCTCCGGCACGGCGCTTGCAAGAGTCGCGCCGTGCCACCTCCCTTCTGCGGAAGGGAGGCTTTTTTACAGATCAAACAGCGTGATCTGGCTGCTCTCGGGCAGGTCGCCGAGCGCGCCGAGGCGCTTGAGCGTGTCCAGATGGCTCTGCGAGACCTTCGGGCAGGCCGCGCTGAGGTCCTCCATCGAGATGAATTCCTCTCCGCTGTCGCGGCAGCGCGCCAGATCCTCCGCCGCCGCCTCGCCGAGGCCGGAGATCGAGATGAAGGGCGGGCGCAGCGCGTCCTTCCCCACGGGGAGGAACTTCAGCGCGTCGGACTCGTAGAGGTCGATCGGCGCGAAGCGGAAACCGCGCATATTGAACTCGTAGACCGCCTCCATCGTCACCAGCAGATCCTCCTCGTTGGCCGTCAGATCGGCGCGGCGCTTCATGTCGCTGATCTTCCGGCGCACGGACTCTGCGCCGCCGCACATCATCTCGGCGTCGAAGCCGCCCTTCTGGCTGCGCCGGTAGAAATAGGCGCTGTAGAAGGCCAGGGGCTCGTGCACCTTGAACCAGGCGATGCGGAAGGCCATCATGACGTAGGCCACGGCGTGCGCCTTCGGGAACAGATACTGGATCTTGCGGCAGGACTCGATCCACCATTCCGGCACGCTGAGGGACTGCATCTCCTCGACGATGCCGTCGGGCCACTTCTTGCCCTTGTGGATCGCGCCCTTGCGGACCGCCTCCATGAACTGGAAGGCGCGGGCAGGCGCCATGCCGCGGGCGATCAGCGTGAGCATGATGTCGTCGCGGCAGCCGACGGTCTCGTTGACGGTAGCGACGCCGCCGAGGACCAGGTCGCGGATGTTGCCGGCCCAGACGTCGGTGCCGTGGGAGAAGCCGGACAGGCGCACCAGCGTGTCGAACTGCTTCGGCTTCGTGTCGACCAGCATCTGCTTGGTAAAGCCCGTGCCGAACTCGGGGATGGCGATGCTGCCGGTCTGCCCGATGATCGGGTCGTCCTCCGGCAGGCCGAGCACGGCGGGGCTCATGAAGATCGACATGGTATCCGGATCGTTGAGCGGGATCTCCTTGGCGTCCACGCCGGTCATGTCCTCCATCATGCGGATCATGGTCGGGTCGTCGTGGCCGAGCTCGTCGAGCTTGAGGAGATTGTCCTCCATGCAGTGGTATTCAAAATGGGTCGTGATGATGTCGCTGTTCGGGTCGTCGGCCGGGTGCTGCACCGGGCAGAAATCGGTGACGTCCTTGTCCTGCGGGATGATGACGAGGCCGCCGGGGTGCTGGCCGGTCGTGCGCTTGATGCCCACGAGGCCCTTCGCCAGGCGGTTCTCCTCCGCCTTCGTGACCGTGATGCCGCGCTCCTCGAGGTACTTTTTGACATAGCCGTAGGCCGTTTTCTCGGCGAGCGTGCCGATCGTGCCGGCGCGGAACACGTGATCCGAGCCGAAGAGCACCTCGGTGTACTTGTGGGCCTTGGCCTGGTACTCGCCGGAGAAGTTCAGGTCGATATCCGGCGTCTTCTCGTTGCCGGGGAAGCCGAGGAAGGTCTCGAAGGGGATGTCGAAGCCGTCCTGCCGCATGCGCGTGCCGCAGTCCGGGCAGTCCTTCGGCGGCATGTCCGCGCCGCAGCCGTAGCTGCCGTCGGTGATAAACTCGGAATGGCAGCACTTCGGGCAGACGTAATGCGGCGGGAGGGAGTTGACCTCCGTGATGCCGGACATGTAGGCCACGATGGACGAGCCGACACTGCCGCGGCTGCCGACCAGGTAGCCGTTTTCCAGCG
>JAFZQE010000010.1 GCA_017552325.1 Oscillospiraceae bacterium | reverse complement strand
CAGGCCTGCGAGCCGGTCTACCGCAAGGCGAAGGCCCTGACGGAGTTCATCAGGCGCTACAACATCCGCGGCGTCTATGCCTCTTTGAGCATGGAACCGGACGACATGACGCGCTTTTCCATGTCAAAGGACACGGCGCTCACCCTGGGCAGCCAGAGCGTGGCCGACCTGCTCGCCAGCGGCGGGGAGGATCCGACCGAGCTGCAGCTGGAGGACGAGCCCGCCCCCGGCATGCTCCCGCTGGATCAGGCCGTCATCGAGCTGCTGCAGAGCATCCGGAACTATAAGGACACGGCGGAGCTGCTCCAAGCGATCGGCGACGCCACCGACCACACGCGCGAGTTCTTCACGCTCTGCGAAAACGGCGACGTCTTCGGCGCCTACGAATGGCTGCAGCAGTATGGCGGCAGCTTTGAAAACCGCGAGGCCTGGATGCGCGATCTGGAGCTGTATATGCCCTACTGCGCGGACTGGGCGCTCTATCTGGGCGACGCCACCGTTATCCCCCTGACCGTGGGCAGCGACGAGCGCTGCACCTCCTTCCGCGCCCGCGTGCGCATCCAGAGCGGCGTGGCAACGCTGCGCCTGACCGACATCGCCAACGACTACAGCGTCGAGCTGCACGCCGACCAGGGCAGCGACCGCTTCACCAACGACGACAACGGGCACTGTCTGGTCGCTCTCAACAACGCGGGGCACTTCACCTACCTCAAGTACAACGCCAAGGGCGAGCTTGCCAGCAGCTGCGAGTACGAGCGCGTGGGCAGCTGAGGCTTTTCCCGCCGAAAAGGAACGATCCCCGGAAATGCTTTGCATTTCCGGGGATCGTCTGTTTATCGGATGGTCAGATCCTGCGGTAGGTGTGGGTGTATTCGCGGAGCTTTTTCGCCAGCTCCTTCGTGAGCATGCCGGGCTTCATGCGCCACTGCCAGTTGCGCCCGACGGTGCCGGGGCTGTTCATGCGGGCCGTGGCGGGCAGCTCGAGAATGTCCTGCATCTGCATGACGAAGAGCTTCGAGGCCGTGCCCATGCCGGTGCGGATCATGCCCCAGCACCAGCCCTCTTCCTCCGTGATGCGCATATAGCGCTCGGCAAAGCGGATATGCTTGCGGAGGTTGGTTTTCAGCCAGCCGCTGACGGTCTCGTTGTCGTGCGTGCCGATGTAGCAGACGCTGTTTTCACAGCAGTTGTGCGGCATGTAGGGCGCGTCGCCGTCGGCGTCGAAGCCGAACTCCAGGATCTTCATCCCGGGGAAGCCGGAATCGGCCAGCAGCTTTTCAACCTCGGGCGTCGTGTAGCCCAGATCCTCGGCGATGAACTCCAGGCCGTGGAACCAGCTCTTCAGCATGCCGATCAGGTCCATGCCGGGGCCCTTCTTCCACACGCCGCGGCGCGCGTTCGTGTCCCCGTAGGGGACGGCGCAGTAGCTCTCGAAGCCGCGGAAGTGGTCGATGCGGATCACGTCGAAGAGCTCCCGCGCGCCGTCGATGCGGCGGATCCACCAGCCGTAGCCGTCGGCCTTCATGACGTCCCAGTCGTAGAGCGGGTTGCCCCAGAGCTGGCCGTCGTCCGTGAAGGCGTCGGGCGGTACGCCGGCGACCTCGGTGGGCAGGCTGTCCTCGCCGAGCTGGAAGAACTTCGGCTCGCTCCAGACGTCCGCGGAGTCCAGCGCCACATAGATGGGCACGTCGCCGATGAAGCGGATGCCCTTGCCGTGGGCGTAGTCGCGCAGGGCCTCCCACTGGCGGAAGAACAGAAACTGCAGGAAGACGTAGAAATCCACGTCCTCTTTCAGCTTTTCCCCGTAGGTCTTCAGGGCCTCCGGCTTGTGCAGGCGGATGTCCTCGTCCGGCCAGTCGAGCCAGCTGACCATGCCGAAATGGATCTTCAGGGCCATGAAAAGGGCGTAGTTTTCCAGCCAGGAGGCGTTTTTCTCACGGAAGGCCGCGAGCTCCTCCGCATAGCGCTCCCGCCCGCGCGCGTAGGCTTTGCGCAGCACGGGGAAGCGGTGTTCAAAGATCTTCGCGTAGTCTGCCCGCTCGGGGTCGCTGCCCCAGTCGATCTTTTCGATCTCGCTTTTCTTCAGGAGCTTGTCCTTGACGAGCATGTCCAGATCGATGTAGTACGGGCTGCCCGCGAAGGTAGAGAAGGCGGAATAAGGGCTGTCGCCGTAGCTGGTGGGGCCGAGGGGGAGCAGCTGCCAGTATTTCTGGCCGGACGCCTTCAAAAAATCAACAAACTGATAGGCGCACCTGCCCATGGTGCCGAAGCCGTAAGGAGAGGGCAGCGAGCTCATAGGCATCAGGATACCGCTGGAACGGTTCATGGGATCATCTCTTTTCCGTTTTTTTGCGCATCTGTAATCTTCATACTATCAACACCGCGCGAAAAAGTCAAATGCAAAACATAAAAATTGACTTCTCCGCCGCCGCATGATAATAATAGGATGAACAGCCATACGGAACATACATGGACAGGAGGATGGAACGGATGAAAAGAACAATCTCCCTGCTGCTTCTGACGGCCATGATGCTGACGCTCCTGACGGGCTTTGGCGGTATACAGAGCGCGGAGGCTCTCGCCCCGGCGGAGGAGTATCAGCTGGAAAAAGAGCCGGGCTGCAATCAGCTCACGCTGTACTGGTGCGCGGAGGACGCGGACTACAGCAAGTGCGACGTCTGGATCTGGTTCCCGGGCAAGGACGGGCACGGCTGCCTCTTCTACCCCTGTGCCTACGGCGTCAAATGCGTCGTCAACGTACCCGAGGACGTGGAGGAGGTCGGCTTCATCGTCCGGCGGGACTGCTCCGCTCCCGGCGGCTCCTCCTGGGGCTCCGCCGAGAAGGATTTTCCGGACGACCGCTTTGCGGTCATGGACGGCGACACCGTGATCTACCTGAAGGAGGGCGACGGCGGACAGTACGTCAGCCGGGACGGCGGCGCGACGCTGTCGCAGAT
>JAFZQE010000076.1 GCA_017552325.1 Oscillospiraceae bacterium | reverse complement strand
CGGGGATGGAGTTCATCCTCGGCGAGGACATTCGCATCGCCGCGGAGGGAGCGCGCTTCTCTCTGCCCGAGGTCCAGCTCGGCCTCTCGCCCGACATGGGCGGCACCTCGCGTCTGACGCGTCTTGTCGGCATGGGCCAGGCCAAGCGCCTGATCCTCACCGGCGAGGAGATCGACGCGCAGGAGGCCCTGCGCATCGGTCTGGTCGAGGTCGTGGTCCCGCCGGAGGAGCTGAACGCGCGCGCCATGAAGATGGCCAAGACCATCGCGCGCAGCCCCGCCGCGGCGGTCCGCTTCGCCAAGAAGGGCGTCAACCTCACGGACGAGGGCGGCCTCTACGCCGGCCGCATGTTCGAGCAGGCCCAGTCCACCTACTGCTGCGGGACCGAAGAGCTGCAGCAGTCGATCGCCGCCTTCAAGGCCATGCTCGCCGCCAAAAACAAGAAGTAACGCAAAAACCGTCGGGAGGGCCGCTCTGCGGCCCTCCCGAAAACCTGAAAAAGGAGGAATGTACAAATGCCCAAATACGACATTGTCGTCGTCGGCGCCGGCAACGCCGGTATGTCCGCCGCCCTGCAATGCCAGCTGCTCGGGTTGAAGACCCTGCTGATCGAAAAGCACAACCTCCCCGGCGGCGCGGCGACCAGCTTCGTCCGCGGCCGCTTTGAGATCGACCCCTCCCTGCACGAGCTGTGCGACTACGGCCCCGCGGACAACCCCGGCGACGTGCGCACCATGATGGCCGACTACGGCGTCAAGGCCAACTTCATCGAGGTCGGCGAGTGCTTCCGCTGCGTCTCCACCTACCGCGACGGCACGCCGATGGACGTGACCATGCCCGCCGGCATCGAGGCCTTCATCGACAAGATGGAGTTCTACGTCCCCGGCTCCCGGGAGAAGATGACCCAGCTCTTCGACCTGTTCCAGGAGGTGCTGGACGGCATCGCCTACATCACCGCCTCCCGCGGGAACCCGGACAAGGCCGTCCTCGGCACCACCTACGCCAACATGCTCAAGACCGGCGCCTACAGCACCCAGGAGGTCTTCGACGCGCTGGAGCTGCCCGAGCGCTGCCAGGACATCCTCTCCACCTACTGGAGCTACCTGGGCGTTGACATGGAGCACCTGGCCTTCATCCACTACGCCGCCATGGTTCACAAGTACACCTCCCGCGGCGCGTACATCCTGAAGCACACCTCCCACGAGCTGGCCACCGCCATGGTGGAGCGCTTCCGCGAGCTCGGCGGCGACGTCTGGTTCAACTGCCGCGCCGAGGAGTTCCTCTTCCGGGGCGAGCACTGCTGCGGCGTCCGCACCAACATGGGCGTCGTCGACTGCAATTACGTCCTCGCCAACATCAACCCCGACATCATCTACGGCACGATGATGCCGAAGGAGCTGGTCCCCGAGCGCGAGAAGAAGCTCTCCGCCGCCCGCGACAGAAAGATCGGCGGACGCATGTACACCGCCTACTTCTGCCTGGACTGCACCGCCGAGGAGCTCGGCATCCATGACTACACCATCTTCCTGCCCGGCACCGCCGATTCCCCCACCGAGTACGACAACATCATGAAGGGCATGAAGTACAACAACTTCTCGATCTTCAACTGCTACAACATCGCCAATCCGGAATGCTCGCCCCCGGGGACCTGCCTGTGCGGCTTCACCACCTTCGGCTCCCCCGTGGACTGGAACGACCTGAAGCAGGAAGACTACTTCCGCTTCAAGGAGGAGGGCATCGACAAGCTGCTGGCGAACCTGAAAGAAAAGCTCGGCTTCGACCTGTCGGGGCACATCGAGGAGATCGAGATCTGCTCGCCCTGGACCTTCGCCCGCTACCTGGGCGTGCCGGAGGGCGGCGTGTACGGCTATGAGCCCAGAGACTGGGACGGCATGATGGCCCGCATGCAGATGATCGCCTACGACTATCCCATCAAGGGCCTGCGTCCCATCGGCGCGGCCGGCCCGCGCGGCGACGGCTATGCCGCCTCCATGATCTGCGGCAGGCTGATGGCGCTCAACGCCCTGCTGGATCTGAAAAAATGGAAGGAAGAAGGAGGGAAGGCATAATGGCAAAACTGAACGTTACCATCAGCGCGGATCCCCGGATCGACATGATGAAGTTCGCGACCATGGCCAAGGTCCGCGAGGAGGCCATCCAGGCCGCGCCCGCCAAAGAAGTCAGCGGCGTCTTCCCGATCAACGAGAACGCGAAGGCCCTGCATCCGGACTATCTGGATCTGGTCGTCGACAGCATCATCGACCGCGGCGAGGCCCAGGCCAAGACCTTCGTCCTCAGACGCAAGGACGGTGCGCCGCTGCCCTATTTCCGCGCCGGGCAGTACATTTCGCTCAAGCTCCCCCTGGAGGGCAGCTTCGTCACGCGCTCCTACTCGCTGTGCTGCTCGCCGAAGGCCGCGCTGGAGGGCAAATATGCCATTACGGTGCGCGCCAATCCCGGCGGCTTTGCGGCCGACCGTCTGCTTGCCGGCCTGAAGGTCGGCGATCCGGTGATCTCCTCCGGCCCCCAGGGCTTCTTCTACTATGAGAAGCTGCGCGACGCGAAGCATGTCGTCGGCCTGGCCGGCGGCTCCGGCATCACGCCCTTCCTGTCCCTGGCCGAGGCGATCCGCGACGGCGTCGAGAATTTCAGCCTGACGCTGCTCTTCGGCTCCCGCGACGAGAAGAACATCCTCTTCCGCGAGGAGCTGGACGAGATCGCCCGCGTCTGCCCGAAGTTCAAGGTCGTCCACGTCCTCTCCGAGGAGGAGAAGGAGGGCTTCGAGTACGGCTTCATCACCGCGGAGCTGATCAAAAAGTACGCCCCCGAGGGCGAGGAGTTCTCCGTCTATCTCTGCGGCCCCGAGGCCATGTACCGCTTCCTGAAGCCCGAGATCGAAAAGCTCGGTCTGCCCGAGCGTCTGTTCCGCCGCAAGCTCATCGACGTCACCAAGACCCCCTGGGACTGCGAGGGCTACCCGCAGGAGGCCAGGGGCAGGAGCTTCACGATCCTGGTCCGCCAGGGCCCGCAGGAGTGGACGATCCCGGCCTCGGCCGACGAGCCGGTGCTCGTCGCCGTCGAGCGCGCCGGCATCAAGGCTCCCTCCCGCTGCCGCGCGGGCGAATGCGGCTGGTGCCGCTCGCGCCTGCTGTCCGGCACGGTGTTCATCCCGCAGGACAACGAAATGCGCCGCTGGGCCGACGTGCATTACGGCTACATCCATCCCTGCTGCAGCTTCCCGACGAGCGACCTGACCCTCGAGGTCCCGGGCGAGTTCTTCTAAACACACAATGATTCCCTCCCGCCGCCGGGCGGGCGAAAAAACAGCCTCCTGCATATGCAGGAGGCTGTTTCCTTCTGCGTTTGTCCGGTTTTGCCCGGCCGCTCAGTTCATGCGGAAGTAGACCGAGCCGGTGGTGTCGGTCTCGAACACGTAGGCGTCGTCGGGCCAGTTGATGCCCTTGTCGCGCATGCCGAAGATCATGCCGTCGTAGCCGACCGGGAGCTGCGCGGAGACCGTGCAGGAATAGGTGGTCGTATCGCCCACCCAGTCGGAGAAGCCGCCTTCGAGCCACAGCTGGCAGCGATAGGTTTCGCCCTTGTAGACCACGTCGAAGGTGTCGCTTCCGTCGTCCTCGTAGACAAGCGTGTCGTCGTGGCGGCGGATGTCGTAATAATCCTCGGTGGAGAAGGCGACCGACACGCCGTAGTCGTTGGCGTTGGCGTCGCTGAAGCTGACCTCCAGCTTGAGGATGCGCCATTCGTAGCCGTCGCGGATCTCGAGATCCTTGCCGTCGCCCGGCGTGACCTCATAGCTGACGAAGGTCAGCCTGCCGACGGTGCTGTAGGACGGATCGTCGTAGCAGAGGGTCTTGTAATCGACGGTCTTGTTCAGGCCGATGATCTGCTTGTCCAGGCCGTAGGTCACAAAGTCCGGCGTCAGAACGGGCGCGACCTCCTCGCCGCAGCGGCTGCAGACGCTGGGCGTCCAGTAGTCGGCCGGAACGGCGTCGTGGCCGAGCGCTTCGCCGTGGGTCTCGCCGCAGCGTTTGCAGATCTGCGGCTCGGTGCAGGTGGCTTCCGTCCAGTCGTGGCCGAGGGGCTCGCCGCGGGTCTCGCCGCAGCGGGAGCAGGTCTCCGGCTGGGTGCAGGTGGCCGGCTGCCAGTCGTGGCCGAGGGGCTCGCCGCGGGTCTCGCCGCAGCGGGAGCAGACCTCCGGCTCGGTGCAGCTGCCGGCCTGCCAGCGGTGGCCGAGCTCCTTGCCGCGGGTCTCGCCGCATTCTTCACAGGTCTCAGGCTCGGTGCAGGTGGCGTTCTTCCAGGTGTGTACATGCTGCGCGCCGCAGGCGCTCAGAAGCAGGGCGGTCAGCAGCAGGATCGCAATCATTGTCCTTTTCATCGGGAGCCCTCCCTTTCTTTGATGATTTATTGTATCATTCCCTCTGTTTTTCTGTCAAGCAAAGCCTCGAAAAGCGGCGAAAAAAGCTGCGCGCCGCGCTCTTGAAAAGCGCGGCGCCTCTGTGGTACAATCGCTGCGGAAAAGCCGGCTGTGCCGGCTCCGGGAGGTGCGGATCATGACAGGGAAGTATTTCACGGTCAACGCGGAGGGCTGCAGCATCCGCTGCAAGCTCTATGCCGGAGGGCCGGAGGCGCTGCGGACGCTGATCGTCTACGGCCACGGCTTCGGCGGCCACAAGGACAACCGGGCGGCCGAGCGCTTCGCCGGGCGCGTGCTGGAAAAGAACAAAGGCGTCGGCCTCGTCTGCTTCGACTGGCCCTGCCACGGCGACGACGTGCGGAAAACGCTGCGTCTGGACGACTGCTCGCTCTATCTGAGGACCGTCGTTTCGCAGCTCCGGAAGCAGCATCCCGAGGCGGTTCTGTTCGGCTATGCCACCAGCTTCGGCGGCTATCTGTTCCTGAAGTACATGTCCGAAAACCCGAATCCCTTTGCCGCGACGGCTTTCCGCTGCCCGGCGGTCAACATGTACGCCCTGCTCACGGAAACGATTATGACGGAGGACGACACGGCGAAGATCCGCAAGGGGAAGAGCGCGCAGGTCGGCTTCGACCGGAAGGTCACGGTCGACGGAGCCTTTCTCGAGAGCCTCCGGCAGGCGGACATCACGCAGCGGGATTTCCTCCCGCTGGCCGACGAGCTGCTGATCCTGCAGGGCGACCGGGACGAGATCGTCTCCCCGGCGGCGGTCCGGGACTTCTGCGAGCAAAACGTCATCGAATACGAGACGATCGAGGGCGCCGACCACCGCTTCCAGGATCCGAAGTGCATGGACCGCGCCAACGCGCGCATCCTCGCCTTCTTCGGCTTGAAATAAACGCTCCGGCGAGCGCCCGCCCGTGTTTTCCCGGGCGGGCGCTTTTTTGGGAAATTCTGCCGACCCGCACTGTCCGGCGCTTGCCATCCGGGCCTAGATGAGCTATACTGAAGACGCCGGGGAAACAGAAAACCACGGTAGGAACGCACAGGAAAGGAGAATCATCATGTCGGTGAACACGAAAAAGATCGCGCTGACCGCCGTCGGCATCGCGCTGTTTGTCGTCCTGTCTCTCTGTCTGCAGGTCCCCGTCTTTGAAAACTACTACCTCTGCCTCGGCTATGTGGCCATGGCCGTGTACTGCTGCTCCTTCGGGACGCTGTCGGGCACGCTGGTCGGTTTCTTCGGCGTCATCCTCTACTGCCTCGTCATCAGCGGCCTGCGCGGCATGCCCGGCTGGGCGCTCGGGAACCTCGTGATCGGCCCGGCGCTCGGGCTGTTCTTCCGCTTCGCTCGGCCGATGAAGCCCTGGCTGCGGCTGCTGCTCGGCGTCCCGGTGATCGTCGCGGCCTGCGCGCTGGGCATCCTGGTCGTCAAGTCGGAGACGGAGTGCCTGCTCTACCTGCAGCCCTTCCTGGTCCGCGCGGGCAAGAACATGTCCGCCTTCATCGCGGACGCCGCCGTGCTGATCCTCAGCCTGCCGGTCTGCGAGGCGGTCGACCGCCCCGCCCGCCGCATGTTCCCGGAGCTCGTCCGGAAATAATCGAGCCAGTTTCGTTTGACGACGTCACAAAGGCCCGCACGGCAAACCGTGCGGGCCCTTGCTTTGAGGGGGAGAAAAGAGAGGGATAGGAAAAAGAGAAATGTCAAATCAGTCGGAGGGCTTCGCCTCGTCGAAGACCACCGTGACGGTGATGCTCCGGTCGGCGCGGTAGATCTCCAGCTCGGCCGTGTCGCCGGCTTTATAGCCCTTCAGGGCCTGGCGGAGATCGGTGTAGCTCTCCACGGCCGTGCCGCCCACGCGGGTGATGATGTCGCCCGCCTGCAGACCGGCCCGGTCGGCGCAGCTGCCCTTTTCCACATCGGCGATATAGGCGCCGAGCGGCATGCTGTAATACTGGGCGTACATGGCGTTGTACTGGGTCTCGATGCTCACGCCGAGATAGGCCTTGCCGGTGACGTAGCCCTTGGTGATGAGATCCTGCGCGATGCGCACCGCGTCGTTGATCGGGATCGCGAAGCCCAGGCCCTCGACGCCGGTGGACTCATACTTGGCGGTGACGATGCCGATGACCTCGCCCGCGGCGTTGTACACCGGGCCGCCGGAGTTGCCGGAGTTGACCGGCGCGTCGATCTGGAACATGTTGATCGCGTCGCCGCCGCTCTCGGTGGTGATGATGCGGTCGAGCGCGCTGACGTGGCCGTTGGTCATCGAAAATTCCAGCTCGCCGAGCGGATTGCCGACCGCGTGCACCTCGTCGCCCACCCGGATCGCGTCGCTGTCGCCCAAGGTGACGGGCGTGAGGCCGCTTGCCTCGATCTTCAGCACGGCGATGTCGTTGCTCTCCTCGCTGCCGACGATCTTCGCCTCGTAGCGCGTGCCGTCGTGCAGCATGACGGTGATCTCGTAGCCGCCCTTGTCGGCGTACTCGATGACGTGGTAGTTGGTAAGGATATAGCCGTCGGCGGAGATGATGAAGCCGGAGCCGGACACCGCGGAGGTGCTGGTCTGGCCGAAGAAGTTCTGATAGGTCACGTCGGTGCTGATGCCGACGACCTGCTGGCAGGCCATGTCGTAGATCTGCGCCAGCGGACGGCTCGCGGCGGACTCCGTGCTCACCGCGTGCGCCGTGCTGTCGGCCTCCTTGCCGAGCACGACGGTCGGCTGCTCGTCCATGGCCTCCTCCAGCTCGGTGATGCGCGCGTTGAGCCGGTATCCGGTCAGCGCAGCGCCGCCGAGGCTGCCCAGCAGGGCAAACACGAGACAGAGGCAGGCGATCTTCAGGAATCTCCCCGGCTTTGCCGCCTTTTTCTCCCGGCTCTCTTTCGCGGGACGCGCGGGAGGGGTGTAATAGCGCGGCGGAACGGCGCTCTCGTCCGCCGGCGCGTAATGGGCGTCGGCATAGATGCGCTGGGTATAGCCGTTTTTGTAGTGATACTCGCCGTCCACGCGCTCCGTCTGTTCCGGGGCGGCCGCGGACGCGGCATTCACGGGCTCGGGCGCCGCTTCGGGAATCGGCTCATCAGCCGCTTCGGGTTCAGGCGCCGGTTCTGCGGCAGGCTCATCAGCCGCTTCGGGCTCGGGCGTCGGTTCGGACGCCGGCTCGTGAACCGCTTCGGGCTCGGGCTCGAACAGGGGCTCGGCGGGTTTTGCTTCTAAGACCTGCTCCGCCGCGTTCGTATTATTTTCGGGGCTCGTATCGTCCGGCGTTTCGCCGACGCTCGTCCCGGCTCCTTCGATTTCTGTGTCAAGCATCGTCATGACCTCTTTTTTCATCGGATAGCTGTACTATACCCCCGAATTATGACCTCCGCATGAACAAAACGGCAAGCTTTTTTGAACAATACCTGAGCTCAGCCTTAGCCGCGGCCCCTCTTGCGCGGCGCGCGGCGGCATGGTACAATAGGAAAAAACACAGGCAGGGAGCGGAATCGAATGGATCAGCAGACCGGAAAGCTCTATATCGTCGCCACGCCCATCGGCAACTCAAAGGACATGTCGCCCCGCGGCATCCAGATCCTCACGGACGTCGACATCATCGCCGCGGAGGACACCCGCCGCTCGATGGTGCTGCTCAACCTTCTGGGCATCCGCAACAAGCTGGTGTCGAACCACAAGTTCAACGAGTACGGCAAGGCCAAATACTTCGTCAATGAGATGC
The DNA here is from genome assembly GCA_017552325.1 of Oscillospiraceae bacterium. Classification (GTDB taxonomy): domain Bacteria; phylum Bacillota; class Clostridia; order Oscillospirales; family Oscillospiraceae; genus Limivicinus. The sequence goes on along the minus strand of JAFZQE010000076.1, from coordinate 12,575 downwards.
TCGCGGGCAAAAGCGTCGCCGTCATCACCGACGCGGGCACGCCCTGCATCTCCGACCCCGGCAACGAGCTGATCCGCGCCGCCGTGGAGGCGGGCATCCCGGTGATCGGCGTGCCCGGCTGCTGCGCCGCGGTCACGGCGCTGAGCGTCTCGGGCTTCGACCTGTCGAGCTTCCTGTTCTACGGCTTCTTCCCGCGCGAGAACGCCGAGCGCCGCCGCCTGCTGGAAAAGCTCCGCCGCGCCGACACGCGCACCTTCGCCTTCTACGAGAGCCCGAAGCGCGTGATGGAGCTGCTGGACTTTCTGATCGAAGCCGGAGCGGGCTGCCGGCTCTGCCTGTGCAACGACCTGTCGAAGCTCCACGAGCGCAGCTACCGCGGCCGCCCCGCGGAGGTGAAGGAGCAGCTGCTGGAAAAGGGCAGCTGGGACAAGGGCGAATACGCGCTGGTGATGGAGCTCGACGAGGACTACCGCTTCACGAAGGCCGAGCACACCGTCACGGCCGAGGCCATGCTGGTCGACGCGATGCTGCAGCGCGGTCTGACGCTGAAGGACGCGGTGGCCGCGGTGCTCTCCGACGAGAACAACTCCTACAGCAAAAACGAGCTCAAGGCCGCCTCCCTGCGGCTGAAAAAGCTGTTCGAGTAAGAGACACGAAAAAAGCCGCCTGTGAACACAGGCGGCTTTTTCTATGCTTGTTCTAAGGTTCTTCCTTTATCATCCGGTCACTGCTTTTCCCGCTTCGCCGCTTCGGTGATGGCGGCGCGCTCGGCGCAGACCTCCTCCCAGGTCTTCTGCGTCTCCATCAGCGCGGCGAGCTTCCGCAGCTCCTCCGGCACGGCGATCTTCTGCGGGCAGACCATCTCGCACCGGCCGCAGCCGATGCAGGCGGAGGCCTGCTTGCTCTCGCCGAGGATCGTGTAGCGCGAGACGACGTTGAAGCTCCTGGCGACGGCCATATCGTTGGCGATGCTCAGCAGATCCGGGATTTGCAGGCCCATCGGGCAGCCGGCGCAGCAGTAGCGGCAGCCGGTGCAGGGGATCATGCGCGCCAGGCTCGCGGCGGCCTCTTCCAGCAGGGCCGTCTCCTCGGCGTTCAGGGGCCTGTCCTCCGAGAAGGTCTTGAGATTGTCCTCCATCTGCGCGAGGTTCGACATGCCGCTGAGGATCATCGTCGGCTTCGGGAGCGTCCGCAGCCAGCGGAAGGCCCAGGCGGGCGTCGATTCCTCCGGCCGCAGCGCGCGCATCTTCGCCTCGATCTCCGGACCGAGCTTGGCCAGCTTTCCGCCGCGCACCGGCTCCATCACCCACAGCGGGATGCCGTGCGCGCGCAGCAGCGCGACTTTTTTCTCCGCGTTCTGCAGCCTCCAGTCGACGTAGTTGAGCTGGATCTGGCAGAATTCAAGCCTCTCGCCGTATTGATCCAGGAATTTCTCCAGCGTCTCGGCCGTCGCGTGGCTGGAAAAGCCGAGGTGCCGGATGCGGCCCTTCGCCTTCTGCTCAAGGAAGTAGTCGAGGCACTCGCCGGTCTTCTCGCCGTAGTAGTAGGTCAGCGAGCTCTCGCAGACATTGTGCAGCAGGTAGAAATCGAAATAATCCACCCCGCACTTTTTCAGCTGATCCTCAAAGACCTCCGCCGGCTGCATGGGCCTGACGCCCTTGACATTCTGATGCCCGGGGAACTTATCCGCCAGGTTCCAGCTCTCGCGCGGATAGCGCCGCAGCGAGGCGCCGATCGCGTTTTCCGACCTGCCGCCGTGGTAGGCGTAGGCCGTGTCGAAATAGTTCACCCCGGCGGCGAGGGCGGCGTCGACCATCCGGTCCAGCTCCTCCCGGTCGATCTCGCCGCCCGGCGTCAGCGGCAGGCGCATCGCGCCGAAGCCCAGCGCCGAGAGCCTTTCGTTTTGAAAATCGTTGTACAGCACGGAAGCTCCCTCCTTTTTTCATCGCTTCCATTGTACACGATCCGCCCCGCCGAAGCAACAGCGAAAAAGGGGAGCGCGCGCATGAAAGAAATAACGATTGAAAAAACGCGGGAAATGAGTTATGATAAGATGTAAAACTATGGGGAGTGCCGAAGCATGCAGGAAACCGTCCTCACATTCAAGCGATACGAAAAGAAATACCTGCTCAGCGCCCGGAAGTTCGAACTCCTCTGGGAGCGGATGCGCGAGCATCTGGTCCCGGACGAGTATTTTCGAAGTACCGTCTGCAGCATCTACTACGACAGCGACGACTTCGCCCTGATCCGCCACTCGCTGGATCGCCCGGTCTACAAGGAAAAGCTGCGCCTGCGCAGCTACAACGTCCCCGGGCCGGACAGCCCCGTATTCGTGGAGCTGAAGAAGAAATACCGCGGCGTGGTGTACAAGCGGCGGGTGCAGATGAGCGCGGCCGAGGCCGAGGCCTATATGGCCGGGCAGGGACGCCCGGCGGAGGAAGGTCAGATCCTGCGGGAGATCGACTTCTTCCTGCAGACGCACCCGGTCTCGCCGAAGGTCTTCATCGCCTGCGACCGCGAGGCCTGGGACGACCGGGACGAGCCGGAGCTGCGCTTCACCTTCGACCGCAATCTCCGCTGGCGGGAGACCGATCTGCATCTGACCGCCGGCAGCGAGGGCGAGCCCCTGCTCGACGAGGGCGAGGTGCTGATGGAGATCAAGATCCCGGAGGCCGCGCCCCTGTGGCTGGCGCATCTCCTGAGCGAGCTGGAGATCTTCCCCACGACTTTTTCCAAATACGGCAGCTGCTATCAGCGCGAACTGCTTGAGAAATATTTTAACGGAGTGATCGTTTGTGTTTAACAGTGTAATTTCCACCAGTCTGACCCTTTCCGCTTTTCTGATCTGCCTCGGCGGCGCCATCGTGCTCGGCGTGCTGACGGCGCTGGTCTTTTCCTTCCGCAGCCGCAGCAGCAGCTCGCTGAACGTTGCGCTGGCGATGCTTCCGCCGATCGTGACCCTGGTCATCATGATGGTCAACGGCAGCATCGGCGCGGGCCTCGCCGTCGCGGGCACCTTCTCGCTGGTGCGCTTCCGCAGCGCGCCGGGCACCGCCAAGGAGATCTGCGGCGTGTTCATGGCCACGGCGATCGGCCTGGCCTGCGGCATGGGCTACGTCGGCGTCGCGGCGCTGTTCTTCGTCGTGATGGGCGTCTTCGTCCTGCTGCTGAGCCTGCTGCGCATGGGCGAAAAGAGCAGCTCCTACCGCCATCTGAAGATCACGATCCCGGAGACGCTGGAATACGACGGTCTCTTCGACGACCTCTTCGACAAGTACACCAGCCGCCGCGAGCTGACCAAAGTCAAGACCACCAACATGGGCACGCTCTACGAGTTGAGCTACGACATCTACCTCAAGGACGGCGAGGTCAGGAAGGAATTCATCGACGCCATCCGCTGCCGCAACGGCAACCTCAACGTCAGCTGCGGCCGTCAGAACGACACCGAGATGCTCTGATCGGAGGACGGGCATGAAAAAGATCTTTTCTCTCCTGCTGATCCTTGCGCTGCTGCTCTCCCTCGCCGCCTGCGCCGACCCCGTGATCGGCGAGGCCCCGGCGGACAAGCCGCTCAGCGCCGATCCCGCCGAGCTGCCGGAGGCCCTGATCGAGCTGAAGGGCGACAGCGTCTCCTGCAAGGCAAACGGCGTTTCCGTCAAGGGCACGACCGTCACGATCGGCGCGCCCGGCTCCTACACCGTGCGCGGCACGCTCAGCGATGGGCGCATCGTCGTCGACCTGAAGGAAAACCCCGGCAAGGTCAGCCTGTACCTCGACGGCGCGGATATCAGATGCCTGACGGACAGCGCGATCTATCTGGCCCAGGCCAAGGAGCTCAACCTCGTGCTGGTCGCGGGCAGCAAAAACACCGTGACCTCCGGCACGACGGCCGATTTCGACACTTATGACGAGACGCGGCAGGGCGCCGCGATCTTCGCCGAGGACGACCTGGACATCCAGGGCGAGGGCGAGCTCGAGGTCTTCGGCTATCTGAACAACGGCATCACCTGCAAGGACGACCTGAAGATCAAGGGCGGCAGCCTCACCGTGACCGGCGCCAACAACGGCGTCCGCGCCAGCGAGTCGGTGACGGTGACGGGCGGCTCCCTCGTCGTGACGGCCCGCAACGACGGCGTCAAGGCCAGCTCCGCGAAGAAGGCGGACAAGGGCTTCGTCCAGATCGAGGGCGGCACGGTTCAGGTGCTCGCCGGCGGCGACGGCATTTCGGCCGAGACGGAGCTTCGCATCAGCGGCGGCGCGGTCACGGTCGAGACGAACGGCGACCCGGCCGAAAAGAGCTGCAAGGGCCTCAAGGGCAAGACCGGCGTCGTGATCTCCGGCGGCACGATCAGCGTCGCCGCGCAGGATCACGCCGTACGCAGCGTCGCCGCGCTGACGGTCAGCGGCGGCGAGCTGACGGCGGAGTCGGCGCAGGGCAAGGGTCTTGCCGCCGAGACCGAGCTGCTGATCGAGGCCGGCACGGTCTCCGTGACCGCGTCGGACGACGGCCTCGCCTCGGCCGACACCGTGCGCATCGCCGGCGGCGAGCTGAACGTCGTCTCCGGCGCCGACGGCATCCAGGGCGGCAAGAAGGGCACCGGCTTCACGGCCGAGGTCGGCACCGTCGTCTTCGAGGGCGGCGTCACGCGCATCAGCGCCTTCAACAAGCCCATCGACGCCAAGGCGGTCCTCCGCATCGGCGGCGGCACGGTCTTCGCCTGCGGCAGCGGCACGCTGCGGCCCGAAAGCGAGCTTCCTTACCTGCTCTACACGGCCGAAGGCCATGCGGGCGACGAGCTGACGCTGAACGTCGGCGCGGAGCACGCGCTGCACGCCGCCTATCTCTACCACACCGTTTTCTTCGTCGGCGAGGGCCTGAGCGAGGGGCAGAGCGTCCGGCTGCAGGCCGGCTCGCAGAGCCTGGAAGCGAAGGCCGCCCGATAAATGACAAGCCGCCCCCGGAAGGAGGCGGAAAGGATCCGTGACATGATGAAAAAGCTTTTATCCCTGCTGCTCGTTCTTCTGTTCCTGCTGCCGGCGGGCGCGTCCGCGCTGGCCGAAGGCGCAGGCGACCCGATCGAGATCTCCGATTTGGACGGCCTGCTCGCCATCGCCGAGCGGCCGGACGGCAACTATATCCTGACCGCCGACATCGACATGGCGGGCCTCTCCTGGAAGCCGATCCCCTTCAGCGGCAAGCTGGACGGCGCCGGGCACACCCTGTATAACCTGCAGGTCACCGACGCCGGCGACGACATGCGCGTGACGCGGGACGGCAACCTCAAGGCCTACGACACCTTCTTCGCCGGGCTCTTCTCGGTGATGGAGCACGCCACCGTCGTCGACCTGAACATCGTCGGCGCCTATATCGAGATCGACGCGCAGAGCCACTGCTTCGTCGGCATCCTGGCGGGCTACATGTACCGCTGCAGCATCCAGGGCTGCTCCGTGCAGGGCCGTGCGCGGCTGAACAACTACGCCGTCATGAGCGGCATCGGCGGCATCGTGGGCTACGGGGCCGGCGATTTCGGCTTCTGCACCGCCGACGTGGAGCTGATCTTTGAGGACCGCAACCTGGAGGAGCGCTGCGAGCAGTTCATGGGCGGCATCCTCGCATGCGGCCTGGTCAACATCGAGGACTGCACCGTCTACATCGACGGCTACGACTCCTGCCACGGCTATGTGCACGACGGCGGCCTGGTGGGCATGTACTACTACTGCGGCATGGACGTGCACTCCCAGTCCGTGCGCCGCAACAGGATCTACGGGCAGATCAGCTTCTTCGAGGACAACCCCAACCGCCGCGCCTACTGCGAGCCCACGCTGGGCGAGGAGATGTCCGTGCCCGGCAACTACTACAGCAACGAGCGCGAGTTCGAGCGCAACGAGACCAAGGACTACAGCAAGGTGCTGCTGCCGGAGCAGTGCGACGAGCCGGAGATCCACTTCACGCTGACCTCGCCGACCTGCGACAGCTGGGGCTATGTGTACCACGAGTGCGCGGGCTGCGGCTACCACTGGATCGACAGCTACTTCCCGCCCCAGCACAGCCCGGGCGAGTGGGAAATCGTGCAGAGCGCCACCGCCGAGCACGAGGGCCTGCGGGAGCGGCACTGCACGGTCTGCGGCGAGCTGACCGACAGCGAGAGCTTCCCCTACGTGCCGCCCGAGCCGCAGTATGTCGAGGAGGTCGTCACCGTCTACGGCATCGAGTCGACCGAGACCCTGCGCGTGCGCTTCAAGGACTCGGTGCAGGCCAGGCACGCGAAGGACGCCGAGGCGCTGACCTGGACCTCCGACAACCCGGACGTCCTCAGCGTGGATCAGGACGGCAATGTCACCGGTCTCCGCCGCGGCACGGGCAGCGTCAGCTACAGCTCGGCCGACGGGCTTTACAGCGGCGTCTGCACCGTCACCGTCTACTACAGCTTCTGGCAGTGGGTGCTGATCATCCTCTGCTTCGGCTGGATCTGGTACATCTGAGGCCATCCTGCGGCCGGACGCAGGCCGCGCGTTAAGTATGAATAAAAACGGGGATCTCCGCCGGAACGGTTCAATTGCCGCAGGCCGCGGACTTCCCCGTTTTTTCCGCAGACGCAGACCCCCTCGCGGAACATATAAACAGGAAAGCTGGTGGAACCATGAGCTATTGTACCCGCTGCGGCAAACCCAACCGACCGGGCAGCTCCTTCTGCACCTCCTGCGGCGCCCGTCTTGCCGCTCCGGCGGCAGAGCTTCGCTCCGGCGCGGGCAGCAGCCCCCGAGCGCCACGCCGCTCCCTCGCTCCGCTCTGGATCGCCGTCGGCGTCCTCGCCCTGACGCTGGCCGTGCTGGCCGTCGTCTTCCTGCCCCGTTACCTCCGCGGCAGCGGCGGGGGCCGGGAGCCTTCGGAGCCGGGCGGACCGGGCGCTCAGCCGGTCTCCGCCGAGCCGGGCAACGAGCTTGGTCCCGAGCCTGGCTCCGACGGGCAGGATATCCGTGCTGTCTACGCCGCCGCCGATCCCTTTGAGGACGAAAACGGCTGCGTGCCCGAGGATCAGGTGCAGGCCGCCATCGACGCGGTCTACGCCGCCGCGCTGCAGTGCCCCGAGGTCCTTTCCTGCCAGAAGGACGAATACGGGGTGTTCATGGTGGTCGCTGAGGGTCCCGACTACATCTACTGCCCCAGGCTGGAGGATGCAGACGCGGGCGGCGGCGGGCTGCAGATCATTACGCTGCAGCCTTTCGACGCCGAAAACCGGGATTACGCGGAGGAAAATAATAAAAATTATGACCTGGACGCGCCGGACGCGGTGGCGCAGGCGCTGGACAGGAAAGAAGTGCGCTGGCATTTCACCGCGGATATCAACGACGACCGCGTTGACCTGGACCGAATCCTGTCTCTGAGCGATTATCAGGTGATCCTCTGGCAGGGGCACGGAGACTACAGCAGCTTTTCCGGCTACTGTATATGCACCGATATTGTCTGGACGGAAGAGCTGGCCGCTCAATACGGTCTGGACAAAAGTAACTCCTGCCGCAACGACACAGAGGATCACCTCGCGCTCAAGCCTGCGTTTTTCGAGCAGAACTTCCCGGACGGCGCCTTTGACAACGCATTCATCTATCTCGCCACCTGCTATTCCGGCAAAACGGAGAAAATGGCTCAGACGCTGCTCAACAAGGGCGCGGCCGTGGTCTTCGTCAACTCGGAGGAAATCGGCCGCACCTATAACCTGAATATGCTGCATCTGATCTCGGAGTTCTTCCTGATCGGCCCCGACGGGGAGGTCAGCAGCGCCGCGATCCGGGAAGTGGGGAGCGACTTCGGCGACATCGGGGAAGACAGGCGCACGGTCAGAACCGCTCTGATACTGGCGAAGTACCGTTACGGCAAGTTCGATTCCTGGGAGAACGGGCTCTTACAACCTCCCGCCAGCGTTTATTATCTGTGCCGGCCGGGGATGGAGACGACAACCTATGCAGAGTGGGTCGCCGGCTTCGGTTCGGAAGAACTTCCGACTGATCCTCCGGAGGAACGGATCTTCGACGACAGCACCTGGCAATTCATTTTCGGGCAGACCAACGGCTCCGTGTTTGACGCCGTTTTTCATGCGGACGGCACCCTGACCGCCTTCAATCAGAACATGTATATCCATTACGGCTATTACCTCTATGAGGACGGCGTCCTGACCCTTCACTTCCCGCGCATCGAAGGAGACTGCACCTTCCATATCGAGGGCGACGGCTTCGTGTCCGACAAAAAATATCCCATGCAGTATGGCGAGGACTACTATACCATCGCGCCTCTTGCCCCCGAGCCGGACAGTCCCCTGAACGCTTTTTCCGGTCAGAACAGCATCCAGGGCTATGTGCAGGAAATCACCGACCACGGAGGATGCTTCCGTATCCTGGAGACGTTCGCCTGCCAGTATGACACAGGCTATGTCTATTCCCTTCAGGTTGGCGACCGGGTCGAAACGGACTTCGGAGACGCGCTGGTGGAGGAGATCGGAACGCAGAACGGGAGCCGGGCCGTCTTCCTGGACAATATGCTGCGCATCATCTGGAGCCCGGATTTCGGAAAGTGGGTCCTCTGCGATTATTCGAACACGCCCCTGCTTACGATCCGGAGCGAGAACGAATACCGCGCCGACTCCTGGATGAAGGTCTGGGATCCGCTGTACGCCGAGAACCCCGGAGAAGGCTGGACCATGGACGAAATACAGGCGCGCTACGGCGACCTGTCCCGGGTGGTCTTCCGCTTCCAGCTGGTCGACGGCGTCATCAGCGGCGCCGCTGTCGTCAGCATTTCCTGAGGAGGAGCTCAGCACCGCGCAGCACGCTGCAGGGGAGCCCTGAGACCGCCGGCCGGCAGCCGCCAATACAAAAAACCCGCCCGGGAGAGATCTCCCGGGCGGGCTTTTTTCGGGCGGGGCAAGCCCCGCCCCTACGCCTTGCCTCCCCCTTGGGGGAGGTGTCAGCGAAGCTGACGGAAGGGGTCTACGCACTACGCACTAAGCACTAAGCACTAAGCACTAAGCCCTATTTCTTCCGCTTTTTCTTCTTCGGCTTTTTGACGCCGTTGGTCGCGGCGGTCTTCACCGGCTGCGCGGCGATCTTCCTCGCGTTCAGCAGCTTTTTCACCGTGCTGTACACCAGCACCGGCAGGGACAGCAGACTGACGATCCCGAGTACGCGGATCAGCCAGTCCGGCAGGGCGATGCCCGCCAGCCCCGCGACGCTCATGATCGCGGACGAAGCGCCGAGCAGCGCGATGCTGACGCCCATGGCCCAATTCAGGATCTTTTCCAGTTTTTCCGCCTGCTTCATCGTTTCTTTCATCGTTCTCTCTCCGTCGATTTGATTATTTGCCGGTCTCGCCGCGCCGGATCTGCCGGACGACCTTTTCGAATTTGCTGCGCGGGCCCATCACCTCGTGCCCGCAGCCGAGGCAGCGCAGCCGGAAATCCGCGCCCACGCGCAGCACCAGCCAGTCCCTGCTGCCGCAGGGATGCGCCTTTTTCATCGTTAAAATATCATTGATCTGAATGTCCATCGTCTTCTAAAAACTAAAAACTGAAAACTCAAAACTATTTCTTGATCTGCTCCCAGTAGGCCCTTGCGGCCTGCTCGTTCCTGTTGTCGCCGTACTCGTAGTAGCGGGCGTTTTTGATCTCGTCGGGCAGGTACTGCTGCCTGACCCAGTGGCCGGGGAACTCGTGCGGGTAGAGGTAGCCCTGCTCGCGCTCGAAGCCCGTGCCGTCGGCGTGGACATTCTGGAGCTCGCGCGGGAAGCCGCCGCTGTGCCCGGCGCGCACGTCCGCGATCGCCCGGTCGATGGCCATGACCACGCTGTTGGACTTCGGCGCGGTGGCCAGCAGGATGCAGGCCTCGGCCAGCGGCAGCCGCCCCTCCGGGATGCCGAGCTGCAGCGCGGAGTCCACGCAGGCCTTGACGATCGGCACCGCCTGGGGGTAGGCCAGGCCGATGTCCTCGCTCGCCGAGCAGAGGATGCGCCGGCAGGCGCCGATCAGATCCCCGGCCTCGAGCAGCCGCGCGAGGTAGTGCAGCGCAGCGTCCGGGTCGGAGCCGCGCAGCGATTTCATCAGCGCCGAGAGCGTGTCGAAGTGCTCGTCCCCCTCGCGGTCGTAGCGCATCGCGCTGCGCTGGCTGACGGCGCGCGCGTCGGCGAGCGTGACCGTGTCACCCGCGGCGGCGGAGAAAAGCAGCTCCAGCGCGTTCATCGCCTTGCGCACGTCCCCGCCGCAGGCGGAGGAGATGTGCCGCAGCACGCCGGGCTCGAGCTTCAGGGGCGTTTCGCGCCGCGCGTTGAGGAAGTCCGCCGCGCGCTGCGCCGCGAGCTCCACGTCCCTGGCCTGCAGGGCCTTGAATTCGAAGACCGTCGAGCGGCTGAGCACGGCGTTGAACACGCAGAAATAGGGGTTTTCCGTCGTGGAGGCGATCAGCGTGATGCGCCCGTCCTCGATGAACTCCAGCAGGCTCTGCTGCTGCTTTTTGTTGAAATACTGGATCTCGTCGAGATACAGCAGCACGCCGCCGGGCGTGAGCAGGGTGTCGAGCTCGGCGATGATCTGCTTGATGTCCGCGATGCCGGCGGTGGTGGCGTTGAGCTTGCGCAGGCTGCGATTCGTTTTCTCGGCCAGGATGCGGGCGACGGTCGTTTTGCCGGTGCCCGAGGGGCCGTAGAAGATCATGTTGGGGATCTGCCCGCTGTCGGCGATGCGGCGCAGCAGCCCGTTCGGGCCGAGGATGTGCTGCTGTCCGACCACCTCGTCCAGGCTGCGGGGGCGGATCTCGTCTGCGAGAGGCTTGTACATGGCGTTTCTCTCCGTATCGGCGCCGCGAAGGCGGCGCAGGCTTTGTTTTTTTCATTGTACCACCCGGCGCGCCCGATGGCAAGAGCGGGCGTTGACAAGGGCGCAAACTGCGTGATAAATTGGACACGAGAAAAGACGAAAGGAGGCGGGCGCGTGAAGATCCACGTCCTGCGCTGCGGGGAGATGCGGGTATCCGAGACGGTGCCCTTCGGCAACGCGATCAGCCTGAAAAACACGGCCCGGCAGCTCGCCGAGCCGGACAGAACGCGCGTGACGCTGCCGGTCTTCTGCTTTTTGATCGAGCACGCGCACGGCCTGCTGCTGGTCGACACCGGCTGGCGCCGGGACCTCAGCCCCGCGGGGGTGTACGACCCGGCGGCGGCGCGCGCCGTGCTGCCGGGGCAGCTCGCCGCCTTCTACCGCCCGGCGCTGCCCGCCGGGGAGGCGATCCACGAGCAGCTGGAGGCGCGGGGCCTGCGCCCCTCGGACCTCGACTGCGTGATATTGACGCACCTCGACCCCGACCATGTGGCGGGTCTGCGGCACCTGAAGGGCGCGAAGCGGATCGTGCTCCCCGAGGACGAGTATTTCTGGACCTGCCGCACGGTGTACAAGATCCGGCAGCCGCAGGAGCTCTGGATCGACATGCCGGTCGAGCGGATCTATTACCGCGCCGCGGCCGACGCGCCCAACCGCTGGGCAATCGACCTCTTCGGCGACGAGAGCCTGCTGCTGGTCAACGTCCCCGGCCACACCGACGGGCAGGCGGCGGTGCTCCTGCGCAGCGGCGGCCGCTTCGTCCTGCTGACGGCGGACGCGGCCTTTTCGCCGCGCAACTGGCGGGAGGGGATCACGCCCGGCTTCGGCTTCGACCGCGAGCAGCAGCTCAAAAGCCTGCGCTGGATCGCGCGGAAAGCGGAGGATCCCGGCTGCGCCGCCGTGCTCTGCAGCCACGACCCCGCCCTGCAGCCGCACACGATCGAGATATAGGGCGCTCCTCTGCTTTTCTGTTGACACGCCGCGCCGCGGATGGTATAGTTATGCTGTATTTCCGCGGCCTTCGACCACTCCACTATCTGGTCGGCGGACCGTGAAAAAAGGAGGATAAACAAACCGCCTGCTCGCGGTGCGGCAGTGTGGAGACCTGCCGTAATGCGGCGCAGCCCAAAGCGGCTGACCGCGAGGACGTTCCATGCGGAGGCAGAACGTCCGGAGCAGAACACATGGCAACTGTCCAGCTCATCAACATCAAGAAAGTCTACCCCTATGTCAGCGGCGAACAGAAGAAGAGCAAGAAGAAGGACGACGAGCCCGAGAAGAAGGTCAATCTTCAGATCACCGACGAGGGCGTCGTGGCGGTGCAGGAATTCAACCTGGACATCGAAGACAAGGAATTCATCGTGCTGGTCGGCCCCTCCGGCTGCGGCAAATCCACGACCCTGCGCATGGTCGCGGGCCTCGAGGAGATCACCGCAGGCGAGCTGCTGATCGACGGCAAGCTGATGAACAACGTGGCCCCGAAGGACCGCGACATCGCGATGGTCTTCCAGAACTACGCCCTGTATCCGCACATGACCGTCTACGAGAACATGGCCTTCTCCCTGAAGCTGCGCCACACCCCGAAGGACGAGATCGACCGGAAGGTCCGCGAGGCGGCCGAGATCCTGGATATCACCCAGTATCTGCGCCGCAAGCCGAAGGCCCTCTCCGGCGGCCAGCGCCAGCGCGTCGCCATCGGCCGCGCGATCGTGCGCG
>JAFZQE010000075.1 GCA_017552325.1 Oscillospiraceae bacterium | reverse complement strand
CTGCGGCAACACCCCGGCCGCCGAGCCCGCCGCCGAGCCCGCTGCCGAGCCCGCCGCCGAGCCGGCCGCCGAGCCCGCCGCCGAGCCCGCCGTGCTGGCTGACGAAGCGCACGCGGCCTGGGTCGCCCATGGCCAGTTCCTGCTGGCCGACGGCACCCAGAACTCCTGGAACGGCAAGGACTCCGAGATCTATGAGGCCTCCAGCCTGACCGCGATCGCCCTGGACGACGTCAAGGCCATCGACGAGGGCCTGTACAACGCCCTGGCCGCCAAGGAGGTCAAGTACCTCTACGCGATCGACCTGCTGTTCGGCACCAATGACGCCGGCTGGACCACCGACTGCCTGATCAACGGCGCGATGCACAAGGCCAACGGCTCCTATGCGTTCAAGATCGCCCAGTGCACCGTCGACGTCGACGGCGACAACAAGGTCTACGCCGAGGACCAGTGGATCAGCGACCCGAAGACTGCGCATGCCGAGTCCCTGACTCCGGACACCCTGTTCATGCCCGTGTGGCAGGAAGAGGCCGATGAGAACGGCTTCTCCTGGGCCAGCAACCCCGTCGTGATCGGCGGCGCCGGTCTGTACACCCTGGTCATTGCCCAGTACAAGAACGCCTCCTCCCCCGACGCGGCCGGCTTCGGCATCGGCCTCGTCCTGAAAGAGGCGAAGGACGGCATTGCCTACGAAGAGATCCTCGAGTGGATCGCTGCTGACCACACCTACGGCATCATCGGCGGCTTCAACGACTGGAGCGACGACGTGGCGATGGAGCCCGCCGGCGACAATGTCTGGACCGGCGAGGTCGAACTGACTGCCGGCACCGAGTTCAAGGTCCGTGCTGACGGCGCCTGGGACTACAGCTGGGGCGCTGAGGATGGCAGCAACTGCTCTGTCGACGCCGACGGCATCTATGTCGTCACCATCGACTTCAGCTCCGGCAACGGTGTTGTCACTGTTGAAGCGAAGTAAATGACATGACGCAAAGGGGCTTCCATATTTTGGAGCCCCTTTGTTTCTTTATGGAATGATTCTGCAGAGGAGTGCTGCCATGAAAACGATCAAAACCGTTATCTGTCTGATCCTGGCCGCGGCGCTGTGCCTGGCGCTGGTCGGCTGCGGCAGTACGCCCGCGGGGCAGACTGCGGCGCCTCAGACCGAGGCTCCCGCGCAGACCGCGGCACCGCAGCCGGAGACCGAAGCGCCCGCGGAGGCGGCGGAGATCAGTCTCCCCGCCTTTGAGGATTTCGACGACAGCTATGTCGACGCCCTCCCCGAGAACGCGGCGGACGGGCTGACGCTTCACGCCTTCAACTGGACCTATGAAGAGGTCCGTATCAACCTGGAAAACATCCGCAACGCCGGCTTCAAGAACGTCCTGCTGATGCCGGTGCAGCAGCCGAAGAGCGGCGGCTCGGCCTGGTGGGCCTTCTACCAGCCGCTGAGCTTCTCGGTCGGCGACAATTCCGCCCTCGGCTCGAAGGAAGAGCTGATCGCCCTGTGCGACGAGGCGGAGCAGTACGGGATCTGCATCCTGGCCGATATCGTGGTCAACCACATGGCGACCACGGACGACGAGGGCAAGGAGCCCGACGGGACGCCGATGGTATGCCCTGCCGTGGAGGACTACGAGCCGAGGATCTACCGCAACCGCAACGAGGACACCGACGGCACCGGCCTGACCTTCCACCACAACCGCGACGCGCGCGGCTCCGGCGCCGAAACGCAGTATTACCCCTACGGCAACCTGCCGGACCTGGACACCTCGAATCCCTATGTGCAGGAGAGGGTCCTGGCGCTGCTGGAGGAGTGCATCGACTGCGGGATCGACGGCTTCCGCTTTGACGCGGCCAAGCACGTCGAGACCTCCAGCGACCCCGATTACCCCAGCGATTTCTGGGAGAACACCCTGGAGGTCGCCAAGCAGTACTATCGTGAAAAGACAGGCGGGGAGCTCTATGCCTACGGCGAGATCCTCAATTCCCCGAGCGGGCGCAGTCTGTCGAGCTATACCGGATACATGCGCGTCACCGACGACGGCTTTGCGGCGCAGTTCAAAAACGCCTTCGCGACCAAGGATCCCGAGAAGGTCCTGAACGCCTCGCTGAAGACGGAGGACGCGGCCGAGCTGATCGCCTGGGTGGAGAGCCACGACGAATACGTCAGCTCGAACACGCACTATTCCGACGTGCGCGTGGCCAAGTACTGGTCGATCATCGCCGCCAAGAAGGACCTCGGCGGCCTGTATCTGGCGAGACCGACGGAGGAGCTGACGGTCGGCATGATCGGCTCCTACGCATTTGAGAGCGAATATGTAGCGGTGAGCAACCGCTTCCACAACCGCTTCTACGCGGCCGATTCCTTCGAGTCGGTCGACGGAAGCTGCTATATCAACGAAAAGATTGCCGAAAACGACCAGGGCGCGCTGATCCTGAACGTCGGCGAGGTCGATCCGGAGCAGACCGTCGCGGTGGCGGTGCCGCATCTGGACGACGGCAACTACTACGACGCGCTGACCGGCAGCCTGGTCGTGGTGTACGAGCATACGGCCTATGTGAACTTCGAGGTCAACGGGATGGCGGTCATCACCCGCTCGAAGGACGTCCATCCCCAGCTGAACATTTCGGAGCGGGACTGCTCCTTCGCCGGAGAAAAGGAGATCAGCCTGGAGGCGAAGAACGCCGACGAGGCCTGGTACTCCTTCAACGGGAAGGACGAGGAGAAGCAGCCCATCGAGGGCAAAACCGCGATCGCGCTGCAGGAGCACGTCGAGGACGGGAAGGTCGAGCTGAAGGTTTACCTGCGCAAGGGCCTCAACGTCTTCGAGCAGAGCTTCACCTACCGGCAGGTGCAGCTGATCGAGGGATACTTCAACGTGATCAACCTGCCGGAGAAATACCTCAACGGCGACTATGAGCTCTATATCTGGAGCTGGTCGCCGGGCGTCTGGAGCCAGAATTACGAGATCCGCGACGGCGTCCTGCTGGTGGACACCGCCGGGATGACCGGCTTCCTGCTCGCCGTGTTTGAAAAGGGATATCAGATCGAGGACCCGAACAACTGGGATTCCCACGTGATCAAGCAGAGCTCTGACATCAAGGGCGAGATCCTGACGGCGGGCTTTGTGGATCTGTCGGGCTTCTGAAAAGGAGGATCCGGATGAAGAGCAAACGAATCACAGCGGCGCTGCTGAGTCTCCTTCTGCTGCTGACGCTGCTGGCCGGCTGCGGCGAGGCGCCGCCGGCCGCCACCGCGGCGCCGGAGAGCGTTCCCGCCGCGGAGCCCACGGCTCCGCCCGACGAGGGACCGGACGAGGGACCGGACGACGTGCCGATCCGGCTCGAGCCGGCGGGCGACGTCATCAGCCTCTACACGAAGGACGAGACCGACTACGCCTCGATGCCGGAGGAAGACACGAGGATCGTGCGCCTGCACTACCGGCGCAACGACGACACGGCCAACGACAGGAGCTGCTACGAGCCCTGGAACGTCTGGGCCTGGGACATGGCCAACGGCGGCAACGGCGCGGCCTATGACTTCACCGGCTACGACGATTACGGCGTCTACGCCGACCTCGACCTGACCCTGATCTCCGACGGACGGGGGACCGACAAGCTCGGCTTCATCGTCCGGACGGACACCTGGTCCAAGGACCCGGACGGCGACCGCATGATCGAGGTCCTGCCGCAGACCCCGGGCGGCGTGCAGAACGTCTACGTCCGCACGACGGAGTCGACGGTCTTCGACACGCAGGAGAATGCGCTGAAGTCCATCGTCAGCTACGCCATGCTGCGCGACGCGCGGACGATCAGCGTCTACTTCAAGCCCCTGGCCGAGAGCTTCCGGCCCTATGTCCCGCGCTTTACGATGAGCCTGAACGGGAACGACTATCC
The DNA here is from genome assembly GCA_017552325.1 of Oscillospiraceae bacterium. Lineage (GTDB taxonomy): Bacteria > Bacillota > Clostridia > Oscillospirales > Oscillospiraceae > Limivicinus. The sequence continues at coordinate 44,035 of JAFZQE010000075.1, read as the reverse complement.
GGGCTTCACCATGGGCGAATACGACGCCTCGCTCAAGCGGGTGGATCTGACGCTGGAAGACGACATCGATCTCTGCGACGTCGTCACGGTCGCCTACCGCTTCGACGACAGCTGGACCAACCGGGTGGATCTGATGATGACGAATTATTTCGACACAGCCGAATTCAACGAGCGCTACGCCTATGACGGGGACGACCTGGGCGTGACCTTCGACAGCGAGGAGAACCCGTCGTCCACGACCTTCAAGGTCTGGGCGCCCACCAGCACGTCGATGGATCTGAACATCTACAGCAGCGGCGATCCGGACGCCGAAGACACGCCCGCCGTCGTCTACGCGATGGAAAAGTGCGAAAAAGGCGTGTTCGCCGTTACGGTCCCCGGCGACCTGGACGGAAAGTACTACACCTACACGGTCACGAACGCCAAGGGGACCAACGAGGTCGTCGACCCCTACGCGAAGAGCGCCGGCGTCAACGGACGGCGCGGCATGATCGTCAACTTCACCCGCCTCAACGCCACGATCGAGGGCTGGGCGGAGGATGAGCGCCCCTTCGGCGGTAACAGCACCGACGCCGTCATCTACGAGGCGCATGTGCGCGACATGACGATCAGCGAGACCAGCGGCGTGTCCGAGCAGGCGAGGGGCCGCTTCCTCGGCCTGGCCGAGACCGGCACGACCTACACCGAAAACGGCGTCACGGTATCGACCGGCCTGGATCACATCCGCGATCTCGGCGTGACGCATGTGCAGCTCCAGCCCTTCTATGACTACTCCTCGGTGGACGAGAGGACTTCGGGCACCGAGATGTCGAAGGACAACTACAACTGGGGCTACGACCCGCTCAACTACAATGTCCTCGAGGGCAGCTACTCCACCGATCCCTATGACGGCGCCGTCCGCATCGTCGAATTCAAACAGATGGTCATGGCCATGCACGAGGCGGGCCTGTCCATCAACATGGACGTCGTCTACAACCACACCAGCGGCTCCGAAAACTCCAACTTCAACCTGCTGGTGCCCTATTACTACTACCGCACGAAGGCCAACGGCGCCTTCTACAACGGCTCCGGCTGCGGCAACGAGGTCGCCTCGGAGCGCTACATGGTCAACAAGTTCATCCGCGAGTCCTGCCGCTTCTGGATCGAGGAGTACCATCTGTCCGGTTTCCGCTTCGACCTGATGGGCCTGATCGACAACCAGACCATGATCGACATTTACAATGACTGCTCCGCGCTGTACCCCGACATCATGATCTACGGCGAGCCCTGGACGGGCGGCGCCTCGAAGCTGAAGGCCGGGACCAGCGACACGAAGCTCAGCGAACAGACCACCGTGCAGGAATCCCTGGCGCAGGACTTCTTCGGCGGCAGCGGCGTGATGGTCGGCGCCTTCAACGACGTGATCCGCAACGCGGTGCGAGGCGGGAACAACCCGGCCAAGGGCTACGTGCAGGGCAGCTCGTCGGACGCCGCGACGATCGCGATGTGCCTGGAGGGCCGCTTCTCCCAGGGGACCGTGAAGACCCGGGACATCGACCCGAACCTGGTGATCAACTACGTTGCCTGCCACGACAACTACACGCTCTACGACCAGCTGGTCCAGACCATGAACGAAGAGCGGCTGCCCGCCGCCTACACCCAGGCGGAATCCATCGTCTTCCTCTCGCAGGGCGTGCCCTTCCTGCAGGAGGGCGAGGAGTTCATGCGCAGCAAGCTCGACCCGGACACCGGGAAATACGAGGGCAATTCCTACAACGTCGGCGATTACATCAACGTGATGGACTATTCGCTGAAGATCGAGCACCTGGATATCTTCGAGAAGTTCCAGGAGCTGATCGCACTCAGAAAGACGCACGAGGCTTTCCGCCTGGCGAGCCGCGAGGCTGTCAGCGAACGGCTGACGGATCTTGAGCGCGAGGGAGGCAATATCTCCTTCCGCGTCGACGGCCTGCTGGTGATCCACTCCCTGACCGGGACGACGGTCGAGCTGGACGGGGACTACGAGCTCCTGTATTCCAGCCTGCGTCCCGCGGGAGAAGCCGTATCCGGCTCCTTTGACGTACAGGGCAACGAGTCGGTCGTGCTGAGAAAGGCGGGGTGAGATGTTCAGGCACGGTGACGTCAGCACGGAAACGGACAGCAAACCATTTTTCTTCACACTGGCGGCCTTTCTCGGCTGCCTGACCGCAGCCGTGCTGGTTTTCGTTCTCGGAAGGGGCCAGGGGCTGGCCGTCTTCGCGGGGATCATGCTTTCGGTGGTGGCTCTTGCCGCCGGGGCCGTCCTGCTCGCGATGGTGACCGACCAGGCCTATGTCCGGGACGGAACGCTGACTATGAGATATCTGTTCCGCAAAACCTCTGTTCCATTGGGCGAGATCGGAAAGATCACCTACAAGGAGGACGTCTACTCCGTGTTCGACCGGAAGGGAAGCCTGCTGGGAACGATCAACGCCAAGCTGACCGGGATCGACACGGTCCTGCATCAGCTGGACCAAAACGGGGTCCCCTTCCTCTGAGCGGGAAGGAAGGACCGGAACCATGCGCGCAATACAATTTACATAAACCAATGAAAACAAGAAGAGGGAGGAGAACATGGCAAATCTGAAGCTTTCCCACATCTACAAGGTCTATGACAACGGGCACAAAGCGGTCAATGACTTCTGCATCGACATTGCCGACCGGGAGTTCATTGTCTTCGTCGGGCCTTCGGGCTGCGGCAAATCCACGACGCTGCGCATGATCGCCGGCCTGGAAACGATCACCGCGGGCGATATGTTTATCGGCGACACGCTGGTAAACGACATGGAGCCGAAGGACCGCGACATCGCTATGGTGTTCCAGAGCTACGCGCTGTACCCGCACATGACCGTGTACGAGAACATGGCCTTTGGCCTGAGAAACCGCAAGATGCCCGAGGACGAGATCAAGGAGCGCGTCCTGAAGGCAGCCAAAATGCTGGACATCGAGGATTATCTGGAGCGCAAGCCCAAGGAAATGAGCGGCGGCCAGAGACAGCGTGTCGCCCTGGGCCGCGCGCTGGTGCGCGATCCGAAGGTCTTTCTGCTGGACGAGCCGCTGTCCAACCTGGACGCGAAGCTCCGCGCCGCGATGCGCACGGAGATCACCGCGCTGCACAAGAGCCTGAAAACCACCTTCATCTACGTCACCCATGACCAGGTCGAGGCCATGACCATGGGCACCCGCATCGTCGTCATGAAGCTCGGCTACGTGCAGCAGATCGACACCCCCATGAACCTGTACAACGAGCCCTACAACAAATTCGTCGCCGGCTTCATCGGCACGCCGCAGATGAACTTCTTCGACGTGAAGCTGAAGAGGGACGGCGACGACGTGCACGTGACCTTCACCAACGGGGACTCCGTCACGATTCCCTACGAGAAGGTTTCGAAGATCCACAGCCGCTATCTGGACGGCAAGACGACTGCCATCTTCGGCATCCGTCCGGAACATATCCTCCTGGACAAGGAAGGCGAGGGCCTGAAGTTCATCGTCACCAACGTCGAGCGCCTCGGCAACGAGACCATCGTCCACGGCAAGCTGGGCGATCACCTCGGCGAGTTCACGATGAAGGATGAGGGCAACAACATCATCGTCAAGGTCGTCGACAGAGACGACATCGAGGTCGGCGACGTGGTCTATGCCTCTCCCAATCCGAACAAGGTCCACTTCTTCGACGCCGAGACCGAGGTCACCCTGATGAGCCGCATCCCGCCGTACAACACGGTGGAGGCCAGAGTGGCTCCGAACGGCGAAATGCAGCTCCTGAACAGCCTCGTGCCCATGCCGCCGGTCTTTACCGCGCCGCTGAAGGGCGTCGACTGCTTCGAGCTCAACGTGCCGCCTCAGGCGATCGTGCCGGGCAACGACTTCCATCTGAAGGTCGCCCGCATCGAGAAGGTGGACGACAAGCGCCTGGCCTATCTGGCCAACGGCGACGTCTATCTCTTCGCCCTGGTCGGCGAGGACGTGAAGGAAGGCGACGACTACGGCTTCTCCTTCCTCAACGAAAAGGTCAACGTCAGCGTGAACGGCGAGGTCGTGCTGAAGGCGCTGGACGACGAGATCTCCCTGATCGGCCGCTTCTCCAAGACCGAGATCAAGGAGAACGGCGAGCGCGTGCTGCACTTCTTCTACGACATCGGCGACTACCTCGTCGAGACGGCGCCGGAGCACGGCTACAAGATCAACGCCATCGACGGCGACGCCTGCTACAAGAAGGAATACCGCTACACGGTCAACCGCGACCTCGTCCAGTTTGTCGATCCGACCAGCAACGGTCTGGACGGCAAGGTGCTCGAGCTGCTCGACTACGGCAACGTCCGCTTCGCCAAGACCGAGGCCTTCGGCCAGCAGTTCCTGCTCAAGGTCTCGCCGGACTTCAAGGAGAGCAATGTGAAGATCGCCTTCGACAGCAAGGACGTTTCCGTTTACTCCACCACCATCGACATGAAGATCTGCTGACATGAAGGCAGACGTCAACGGCACGCAGATCGAGCTGGAACCGAATTCCCGGCCCTATCTGCTGAAAAGGATCATAGCAGACGGATTTGACACGGTCCTGATTTTCATTCTGTTCCTGGCCTTCTTCTGGCTGCTGCTGGAATCGCCGCTGTCGGAGAAGTACAAGGCGCATGAAGAGAGAAGTCGGGCGATCGCCTTGGAGACGGCCGCCGCGGTCGGAAACGACGCGGAGGCGCTCAGCAAGGCGCTGAACGCGGACACCGAGTACAGGGACGAGCTCCTGGCGGCAAACCTGCAGGGCTTTCTGCTGAAGGCGGCCGCCTGCTTCCCGGCCGAGGCGCTGGTCCTGCTGGTCTTCCCGCTGTCGGGAAAGTACAGGACGACGCCGGGCAAGCGGATGACGGGCATCATGCCCTTCAACGAGAGAAGGCGGAGCCGGGCGACCTGGCCCCAGATCGTTTACCGCTTCCTGTTCGTGTTTCTGATCGACAGTCTGTTCCTCTACTTCTTCACCGGAGGGGACGTGACTTTCCTGCTGGTACCGGTCCTGCGGCTGACGGAAATGCTTCTCAACGGCAAAGATCACAAAACAGTCTGCGACTTTGTAACGGGTATCAAGATCATAGAAAAGCTGTCCTATGACGGCATAAATTAGTTCCAAGGAGGATAAAACGATGAAAAAGTTTTTGGCATTCCTGCTCGCCATGCTGATGGTTCTTTCGCTCGCCGCCTGCGGCGACAGCGGTTCCGGAGACTCCAACAAGGGAAGCGAGGGCGCTGAGCCCGCTTCCGATCCCAAGGCCAAGGATCCCAACGACGACGGCGTCATCCGCGTCTGGGTCGGCGAAGAGTCGGCGGAGTTTTATCAGAAGATCTGCGATCAGTACGTTGCGGATCACCCCGACTTCGGCTACACGATCGTTGTGAAAGGCATGGACACCGGCTCCGTCGCCGGCACCATCAGCCAGGACCCGCAGGCCGCTGCGGATATCTACACCGTCGCGCATGACAACATCGGCAAGCTCGCCTCCACGATGTGCGCCAAGCCCTTTACGGATCAGGCCCTGATCGACCAGGTCCTGGCCGACAACCCCGATTCCTTCAAGACCGTCATTTACTCCACCTACGAGGGCGAGAGCTATCTGTACGGCGTTCCCTACATCTCCCAGGCGCTGTTCCTCTACTACAACAAGGACCTCGTCACCGAGGAGCAGGCCAAGACCTTCGAGGGTCTGAAAGAAGCGGCTGCCGCCGCCAACTGCAAGGCCATCACCGTGACCGGTGACGACGGCTTCAACATGTCCTTCGCGCTGCTGGCCAGAAAGGTCAGCGACCACAGCACCACCGTGAAGCTCTTCGAGGGCGCCGAGCCTGTCTCCGGCGGTTCCAAGGGCGTCAGCAACTGCCAGGGCGACGACACCATCGCCATCGTCCGCTGGCTGCAGGACTACGCGGCCGATCCCAACGGCTTCAAGTGGGCGTCCTCCGACGGCTGGGAAGCCGACTTCCGCAATAAGGGCGTCGTGTCCGTGATCGGCGGCGCCTGGCACTACAACTCCGCGAAGGCCTCCGTCGGCGAAGCCAATCTGGGCATCGCGCTGATCCCGACCTTCAAGCTGACCGACGCTGCGGTGGAAGGCCTGAGCGGCGTCAAGGCCGGCGACGAGTTCCGCGGCGGCACCTTTGCCGACTGCAAGTGCTTCATGATCAACCTCAACTCCGTCCCCAGCAAGTACGAGGAGGAGCAGGAGCTGGTCATGTACCTGTCCAGCAAGGAAGTGCAGAACGCCTCCTATCTGGAGGTCATGAACGTTCCGGCCTATCTCGGCGCGGCGGACTTCATCAAGCAGTGCTATGAAGAGGGCAAGGTCACCGAGAGCGAGTACAGCCTGGCCGCGATGCAGGTCGGCATGGCCGAGTGGGGCATCCCGCAGCCCTTCCTCACCGGCACGCTGAACACCTACTACTACTCCAAGAACGGCCCGGCCGTCTTCCGCGCGATGATCGACAAGACCGCCTACCCGACGACCGGCGACCAGATCCTGACCGAGACCGAGTCGCTCGACGGCATCCGCAAGGGCCTGTACCTGATCGAGTATCTGTGGATGCACGGCGTGGCTCCCAAGGAATTCCCCGCGACCTTACCCACGGTTGCATAAAGACACGGGCTATTTGATTCCTGATTGTAATTTGGAGGGTAATTATGGGTTCCAGATCAAAAACGGCTCCGAAAAGTCATCGGGTGAGCTTGCTGGAACGCCTGCGCAAGAAGTTTTCCGATATGGGAAAACGCTTTGCGGACGGCTCCCCGGGAACCAAGCTTTCACATTTCATTTTCGGAGCGGGTAACTTTTACCACGGACAATATATCAAGGGCCTGCTCTTTCTGCTGATCCAGCTGGGCATCCTCGCGCTGATGATCTTCTGCCCCTCGGTCAACGACACGCCCTACGGCTGGAAGTCGCTGGCCAATCTGTCCCTGAAAAACGTGACAGAAGGCAAAATGGATCCCTTCACCGGCAAGGTCATGGTCAGTCCTTCCGACTGTAAGCTGATGGTCCTGTTCGGCTTCGTGACGATCGCGATGATCTTCATTTACTTCCTCGTGTGGAATCTGAACATCGAGTCGTCCCGCAAGGCGGACATGGATCTGAAGATCGGCAAGAAGCCCACGAGCTTCCGGGAGGACCTCCGCGAGTTGCTCGACGGCAAGTTCCACGTCCTGATGCTGACGCCGACCTGCATTGCCGCGACGGTCTTTACGATCCTGCCGACGATCTTCATGATCGCGCTGGCCTTCACCACCTACAACACGCAGGACATGAACGACCTGGGCACGAAGCTGTTCCACTGGAACGGCATCCAGAACTTCATTGCCGTGTTTACCGGCGAGGGCTCGCTGGGCGTTGAGATCAAGAACCGCTTCCTGCCGGTTCTGGGCTGGACCTTCATCTGGGCGATCTTCGCGACGCTCACCTGCTATCTCGGCGGCATCGTCCTGGCGCTGCTGATCAACAAGAAGGGCCTGAAGGGCAAGAAGCTGTTCCGCACGGTCTTCATCATCACGATCGCCGTGCCGCAGTTCATCTCCCTGCTGGCGGTCAGAAATCTGCTGGGCGAGTACGGCCCCTTCAACGCGATGCTGATGAACCTCGGCTGGACCAGCCAGCCCATCGGCTTCCTGGGTCTGAATACGGGCGACAGCGAACGGCTGGCCAAATTCATGGTCATCCTGATCAACATGTGGGTCGGCGTGCCCTACACGATGCTGATGACCTCCGGCATCCTGATGAACATCCCCGCGGACCTCTACGAGGCCGGCCGCGTGGACGGCGCATCGACGCTCAAAATGTTCCGCAAGATCACGATGCCCTACGTCGTGTTCGTAACGACGCCGTATCTGATCTCCAGCTTTGTCGGAAACATCAGCGCCTTCAACACGATCTTCCTGCTGACGGGAGGCGGCCCGACCTACGTGGGCTATCAGGCGGGCGGCACGGATCTGCTGGTCACATGGCTGTACAAGGTAACGATCGATCAGGGCTCCTACAACACCGGCGCCGTGATCGGCATCTTCACCTTCCTGATCACCGCGACCATCACGCTCGTTACCTATCGCCGCAGCAAGGCCTATAACGAGGAGGATACGTTCCAATGAATGCTACGACGAAAAAAAGAGTCAGCAGCCAGTCCCGCAACCGGAGGGTCAGTCTTGGCGTTACCTACACCATCCTGATCATCCTGGGCATCATCTGGCTGATCCCGCTGGCATGGATTGTTTTATCCGCGTTCCGCTGCGAATACAACGGCGACACCTTCATCGGCACGGTCACCAGCAACTTCTTCCCGAAGGCCTACGGTCTCAAGAACTTCAAGGATCTGTTCACGGCCACATATTACGGCGTGTCCAACGCGTTCCCGCGCTGGCTCCTGAATACGCTGATCGTCGCCGTGGTCGACTGCCTGATCTCGACCTTCCTGGTGCTGTCGGTGGCCTACTGCATGTCCAAGCTGAAGTTCAAGCTCCGCAAGCCCTTCATGAACATTTCGATGATCATCGGCCTGTTCCCGGGCTTCATGAGCATGATCGCGATCTACTTCCTGCTGAAGTCGATCGGCCTGACCGGCAACCCCAATCATCCGGGCTACTCGATGATCGGTCTGATCCTGGCTTACAGCGCTGGCGCGGGCCTCGGCTTCCAGATCGCCAAGGGCTTCTTCGACGTTATCCCGAACGCGCTGGTCGAATCGGCCAAGCTGGACGGCTGTACCAACTTCAAGATCTTCCAGCAGATCATCCTTCCGCTGGCCAAGCCCATCATCATCTATCAGGCGCTGATGAGCTTCACCGGCCCCTGGATGGACTTCATCTTCGCGAAGGTCATCATCGGCGCGGAGAACTCCCAGTACTGGACGGTCTCCGTCGGCCTGTATTCGCTCCTGTTCGGCACGCACCCCGACACCAACCTGTTCACGCAATTCGCGGCAGGCTGCGTGATCGTGGCCATCCCGATCGTATCGCTGTTCATGTGGCTGCAGCGCTACTACGTGGAGGGCGTTACCGCGGGCGCGGTCAAGGGCTGATCCCCCTGTTTTCAAGCAAAGAGCTGCGGCGTCTGCCGCAGCTCTTTTGCTTTGTCCGCTCCGTTTGCCGCCCGGGAAGGGAAAGACCGCGGGCGCCCGGGCGAGCTATGACTTGAATCCGCCGCGCGTGCGTGATATGATAAGGGCAAGTTCAAAGGAAAGAGGGCTTCTTGATGAAGATCTGTCCGTACTGCGGCGCCGAGATCGAAGACGGCGTCAAATTCTGCACCGAATGCGGCAGCCCGCTTGCGCAGCAGCAGGCGGCGCAGCAGGCCGCGCTCGTCAGCGACGCCGGCATCCTGCTCGGGCAGGCCGCCCGCAGGGCGCGGCTCGAGGCGGTCTATTCCGAGGACGAGATCGTCCCCGACCGGGTCTATAACGGTATCCTGCTGGGCGTGCTGCTCTGGGGCCTGCTGATCAACGTCCTGCTCTGCACCTTCCTGGGCGACCGGATGCTGTACATCAATCCGACCGTCCTGATCATTCTGTATTTCATCTGCGCCTTCGCCGGCACCCTGATCGCCGGCAAGTCCAGAAAGCCGCTGATCAGCTTCCTCGGATACAACATGGTCGTCATCCCCTTCGGGCTGGTGCTGTCGGCGATCGTCGCGGGCTACGGCGGGGCCGATTCCCGGCTCGTGACCGACGCCTTCCTCTATACGGTCTTCATCACCGTCGGCATGACCGGCGCGGCGCTGGCCTTCCCGAATCTGTTTGCAAAGCTCGGCGGCGCGCTGCTGGGCACGCTGGGCGGCCTGCTGATCTGCGAGATCCTGCTGCTGATCTTCCGCGTGGACCAGAATGTGACGGACTGGATCGCCGCCGGCCTTTTCAGCCTCTACATCGGCTACGACGTCTACCGTTCGCAGCAGTTCGCCAAGACGGTGGACAACGCCGTCGACTGCGCGCTCGACATCTATCTCGACATCGCCAACCTCTTCCTGCGCCTGCTGCGTCTGCTCGCCAGGCGGCGCGACTGAGCGCGTCGGACAACAGATTTGCACCGGGGCCTCCCGCAAGGGAGGCCCCGGTTTTTGCCTTTCGGAGAAAAACAATACTGACGGTATAAAAATTTTTATACGAATAGTATGAACAGTGTCTTCCCTTTTCGTTTTCCGTCCGGTATAATACGGCCAGAAAACAAAAAAGGGGAGATCGACGTGAAACTGACGCTGGCGGAAAACATCCGCAGCCTCCGGAAAGAACGGAAACTGACGCAGGAGCAGCTGGCCGAGCTGCTGGGCGTCACGACGGGGGCAGTGTACAAGTGGGAGTCCGGCCTGTCCGTGCCTGAGCTGACGATGCTGGTGGAGATCGCGGACTTTTTTGAGGTCTCCGTGGACGCCCTGCTGGGCTACCGGAACCGGGACAACCGCCGCGAGGAGGCGATCCGACGGATCTGCGAGTACTGCCGGAACATGAACCGGGAGGCGCTGAGCGAGGCGGAGAAGCTGCTGAAACGCTACCCGAACTCCTTCGAGGTCGTGCATCGCTGCGCCGGGATCTATGTGGTCTTCGGGGCGGCCGATCGCAGCGAAAAGGAGCTGCGCCGCGCGCTGGAGCTGCTGGAGCAGGCGCGCCTGCTGATCGGGCAGAACGAAGACCCGGAGATCAGCGAGCAGACGGTCTGCGGCGAGATCGCCGGAGTCTGGATGCTGCTGGGCGAGGGGCAGAAGGGCATCGAGCTGATGAAAAAGCACAATGCCGGCGGGCTCTTCAACGACAGCATCGGGTCGGGACTGGCCATCTTTCTGCGTCGCCCGGAGGAGGCGGAGCCCTATCTGTTCGCGGCGCTGCTGCAGAGCATGGCCACGCTGCTGGATGCGGTGGTCGGCTACGCCTACCTGTATCGGGGCCGCGGGGATCACGCCTCGGAGCGGCAGATCCTCGAATGGGGCCGCGGCCTGCTCGAGGGCGTCAAAAAAGAGGGCGCGCCGGACTATATGGACAAGATCCGCGCGGAGCTTCTGGCCGTGCTCGCCGCGGCGCAGAGCCGGACCGGCGCGGAAGGGGAGGCCCGCGCCTCGATGGCGCAGGCGGCGGCGACCGCCCGGCGCTTCGACGCCGCGCCCGATTTCGGGATGGGCACCTTCCGCTTCGCCGCGGTCCCGGAGGACGTGAGCTTCCACGATTATCTCGGCATCACGGCGAAGGAGAGCGTGGAACGGCTGCTGCGCGACGTCGGAGACCCGGCGGTCGACCGGCTGTGGGAGGAGGCATACGGACATGAATAAAGAACAGACGGGCGGCAGTGTCTTCCGGAACCAAAACTTCCGGCTCGGCTTCTTCGGCGCGCTGGTCTCGGAGCTCGGCGCGGTGCTCTACAGCTTCGCCGTCAGCTTTTACATTCTGGAGATCAGCGGCAACGACGCCTTCCTGCAGGGCCTGTACCTGGCCCTCTGCGGCGCGGTGCTGCTGCTGATGACGCCGCTCGGCGGCGTGCTGGGCGACCGCTGGAACAAGGTGAAGATCATGGTTGCCTGCGATTACGCCAAGGGCGGGCTGATCCTGCTGGCGACGCTGCTGATGCTCCTGTTCCGACAGCCCCGCGCGCACATCGCCGTCCTCTTTGCGGTCGGCGTCCTGGGCAGCGCGGTGAGCGGGATCTTTTCCCCGGCCGCGGGCTCGCTGATGCCCCACATCGTGGAGGATGAGAAGCTCCAGCAGGCCAACGCCTGGTATTCCGTCAAGAGCTCGCTGCAGAGCATCTTCGGCGTCGTGCTGGCCGGCGTCCTCTACGCGGCGCTGCCGATCACGCGGCTTTTCCTCATCGTCGGCGTCTGCTACGTGCTCTCCGGCGTGTCGGAGATGTTCATCCGCTACGAGCACCGCCCCTCCGCGGAGAGGATGAGCGTCCGGCTCGTGCTGTCGGACATGCGGGAGGGCCTGGGCTATCTCCGGACGCAGAAGGCGATCATGGCGCTGATGACCGCGATTTTGTTCATCAACTTCTTCTTTTCGCCGATCGGCGGGAACTTCATCCCCTTCTTCATCAAGACGGACGTCGCGCTCGCGCCGGGCTATCTCTTCGACGAGCTGCTTACGCCGGAGCTCTGGTCCTCGGTGTTCAGCATGCTGATCGGCCTGAGCTCCCTGGTCGGCTCGGTGATCCTCAGCGCCCGGAAGCCGAAGGAGAAATGCGGCCGCAGCACGGCGATCCGCCTCTGCGTGATCTCGGTCGTCATGGTCGCCCTCACGCTCGGCTACTGGCTGCTGGTCGACCGCGGCCTGTCCCTGAACGCCTTCCTGCTGCTCTTCAGCCTGGGCTGCCTGCTGATCGGCTTTTCGATCGTGTTCATCAACATCCCGGTCAACACCGCGCTGATGCGCGCCGTGGACAGGGACAAGCTGAGCAAGGTCACGAGCTTCATCAGCATGATCTCGCAGGGCCTGATCCCCATCGCCTCCGTGCTGGCCGGGCTGGTGCTGCGCTTCCTCGGCAGTACGCCGCTGCTGATCGGCTGCACGGCGGGCTTTGCCGCCGCGGCCCTGTTCCTCCTCTTCAACCGCGAGGCGCGGGAGATCTGACACAGTTGAAAAAGGACCCCGAACTGTCGGAAACGACAGTCCGGGGTCTTTCTTCATGTTTGGATTTGAAGTTATATGCGGGTGATTTCATCCGTTCTGCGCCGGAAAGGCGTCGATCGTCCGCTTCATTTCCTTGACGATCTCCCGGACGCTTTTGCCGTCGGTATCGACGACGACATCTCCCGGGCAGGGCGGCAGGGAAAGCCAGTATAGGTTCGTCTCGCCCCTGTCGCCGCGTCTGTCGTGCCGTTTTTTCAGGGTCTCGGGCGAACAGGTCAGCGTAAAGCCGATCGTCGTGTAATCCCGGGCCGTAATCCCGTTCAGGATCCCTTCGCGGATCCCGGGGTCCGTCAGCACGACGGAGGTGAAAAACACATATTCGAAGTCCGAGTCCAGGTAATTGGAGAGCAGAAAGGACATGCCCCTGTCCCCGTTGCGCAGCCGGCTGTCCGCGGTCGAAAAGGGGTGCACGCACCAGCACCAGTCCCCGTCCAGATAGGCGCTGTTGTCGTAGCGCTCGAAGAGCCAGGTTCCGACGGCCGTCTTTCCGACGCAGGGAGAGCCGCTGATGAGAATCAGCTTTTTCTGCACGCTTCGTCTCCCTCCTTCGCATAAAACCGGAACAGCGGATCGCCGTTTTCCTCCGTGCCGGCCGGGGCCATCCCGCTCTTTTCCATGACCCGGCGGGAGGCGACGTTGTCCTTGTCGCAGCCGCCGTGGATGCTCGCCAGGGCATAGTCCTCCGCCGCGATCCGCAGCAGCTCCCTCACGCACTCCGTCCCGTAGCCCTGGTTTTGGTATTCCTCGTCCAGCAGGATGAAGATCTCCGGCTCCGCGGGGTTCCGGCTGCCGTCCAGGCCGCACCAGCCCATGATGGTCCGCGGCTCCTCCGCGCGGCAGACCGCGAGGCAGAGGTGGCAGAGGCGTCCGGCGGCGTTTTTCGCGTAATTGCCGCGCATATAGGCGATCGCGCCGCGCGCCTCCTCGTCGGAGACCGGGCGATGATCGGACGGCCAGGTCCGCGCGACCTCGGCCAGATCGTCCTCCGTGACATAATGAAGGATCAGCCGATCCGTTCTGTAATCCATAGGTATCCTCCTCAAGGGTGAAAAAAGCGGTCCGTCAGTCCATCTCGTTCATGCTGACGGCGATGGCGCCGTTGGGGAGCACCTCGATCAGCGCCCAGGTCAGGCGGCGGCCCTTCCCGGCCGTGCCGGGGTTGACGACCGTCACGCCGCCGACGTCCTGCTGCATCGGCACATGGGTGTGGCCGAAGAGCGCGAGGGAGCAGCCGCGCTCCTGCGCGGCGTAGACCAGCGAGTCCACACTGCCCCAGTCGACGTGGTAGCTGTGTCCGTGGCAGATCAGCGCCTTGACCGGGCCGAGCGGCACGATGTCCGCGATCGGCGCGATCGGCATGAAGTCGCAGTTGCCGCAGACCCGGAAGAGCGGGATATCCGGGAATTCCTCCTCGATGCAGAGGGTGTCCCGGTCGTGGTCGCCCAGATGGATGATCAGGTCGGGGCGGCAGCGGCGGATCGCGTCGAGCATCGGGGCGGTGTTGTGATGGGTGTCGGAAAAGACGGCGGCTCGCATCGGGGGACCTCCTGTCGAAAGAATTGGTATCGCCGCCGCCCGGGCCGAATAGAATGGAACGAGGGAGGCGGTCATGATGCAGGATCTTGAAAAAATCGGGGAAGAGCTGAAAAAGCGCGGACAGGCGAAGAAGCTGAATACGCTGGCTTCCTCCGCCGACGGGCGGAAGCTCGGGCAGACGCCGGAGGCGCAGGCCATGGCCGAGGCGTTCCGGAACGGGGACGCGGCGGCGCTGCGCGACCTGGCGGGCCGCCTGCTGGCCACGGAGGAGGGAAAGCGCCTGAGCGCCGAGCTGCAGAAGCTGCTGGGGGAGAAGCGCCGTGGATGAGCTGGAGGGACAGATCCGCGAGGTGCTGGGCGACCCGGCGCAGATGGCGCAGATCATGGGCCTGGCGCAGTCCCTGCTGGGCGGCGCGCCCGATGAAAAGCCCGGCTCGCCGCCGAAGGGCTTCGCGGAAAAGCTCGGCCTGCCGCAGCCAAAACCGGAGGGCGGCGCGGGCGATCCGCAGGCGCTGCTGCGGGCGCTGCAGCCCTACCTGAGCGACAGGCGGCAGCGCAAGCTGGAACGGGCGCTGCGCATCACGCGCATGGCGCGCCTGGCGAAGGGCGCGCTCGGCGGACTGGGGGGAGCGGGCGATGCCTAAGCGCTATCAGGGCAACAGCGGCCACTTCGACTGGGTGGAACCACCATCAGGAAGAGAAGCGCCCCCGCCGCCTCCGACTCCCCAGCCTCCGGAGACGCCGCGCCCCGGGCCTCCGCCCGCGCCGGAGCCTCTGCCCGGGCTCCGGCTGCTGCCGAAGCTGCTGGGCGAGCTGGAGACCGAGGATCTGATCCTGCTGCTGCTGTGCTGGCTTCTGTACCGCGAGAGCGGCGACGGCGACTGGCTGCTCGTCCTCGGCGCGCTGATATTGGGGTAATGCCTCAAGGCGTCACCGAAAACCCGCTTCGCTGGGCTTTTCGGTGAGGAGGATTTCGCCCTGCTGCATGCACTCGCGTTCCGCTCGCACACTGGCAGGGCGCAAAGTGTGTTTTGCGAGGTACACGCCCCCGCAAAACACAGATTATGATTTTTTTTCGCGTTGCGACGCGAAAAACTCTGCGAGGCTGTTTTTCAAGCCGTTAAGCCCGGAGCGATCCGGGCTTTTATCATAACATACCGGAGCGGGAAAATAAAGATTGCAATTCCGCGGCGTTTCGCATATGATAGGCGGGAACTCACTGCGAGGTGCCTTATGAAACGATACTCCCTGATCGGCGACCGGAACTTCTACCGCCGGGTTCTGACTGTGATGACGCCGGTGCTGATCCAGAACGTGATCACGAATTTTGTCTCCCTGCTGGACAACCTCATGGTCGGCCAGATCGGGACGGAGCAGATGTCCGGCGTGTCGATCGTCAACATGCTGCTCTTCGTGTACAATCTGTGCCTCTTCGGCGGCATGGCCGGGCCGGGCATCTTCACGGCCCAGTTCTTCGGCCGCGGCGACGGCGACGGCGTGCGCCACACCTTCCGGGCCAAGCTCTGGGTCGGCTTCGGAGCATGGATCACGTTCTCGCTGGTGCTGCTCCTCGGCGGCCGGAGCCTGATCGCGCTGTTCCTGCACGAGGGCGAGGCCGGGCTCGACCTGCAGATGACGATGGACAGCGGCCTCGGCTATCTGCATGTGATGATGCTGCAGATGCTGCCCTTCGCGCTGCAGCAGGTCTATGCCAGCACCCTGCGCGAGACGGGCGAGACCCTGCTGCCGATGAAGGCGGGCATCATCGCCGTTTTCGTCAACCTGGTCTTCAACTATATCCTGATCTTCGGCAAGCTCGGCCTGCCGGCCATGGGCGTCACCGGCGCGGCCCTCGCCACGCTGATCGCCCGCCTGACGGAGCTCGGCATCATCTTTATCTTTACGCGCAGGAACCGCGCCCGCTTCCCCTTCCTCGAGGGCGCCTGGCGCTCGCTTCGCGTGCCCGGGCGGCTGCTGCGGCAGATCGCCGTCACCGGCGCGCCGCTGCTGCTCAACGAGCTGCTGTGGTCGGCGGGCATGACCGCGCTCAACCAGAGCTATTCCCTGCGCGGGCTCGAGGTGGTCTCCGCGCTGAACATCTCCAGCACGGCCTCCAACCTCTTCTTCTGCGCTTTCTTCTCGATGGGCAGCACCGTGGCGATCATGATCGGGCAGCTGCTCGGCGCGGGCGAGCTGGAGCGCGCCGTGGACGAGGACCGCAAGCTGATCGCCTTCGCGGTGGCGCTGTGCACGGCGGTGGGCGTCCTGATGGTCTTCGTCGCGCCGCTGCTGCCTGAGCTCTACAACACGGAGCCGGAGGTCAAGGCCCTGGCCGTGCGCCTGCTGTGGATCAGCGCCGCGATGATGCCGCTCAACGGCTTCACCAACGCCTGCTACTTCACGCTGCGTTGCGGCGGCAAGACGATCATCACCTTCCTCTTCGACAGCGCCTTCGTCTGGGTCGTCTGCCTGCCGGTCGCCTTCGTTCTGTCGCGGCTGACCGCGCTGCCGATCCTGCCGATGGTCGTCGCCGTCAACGCCCTCGACCTGATCAAGTGCGTGCTGGGCTTCTTCCTCGTGCGCAGCCGGAAATGGGTCAACAATCTGGTGGCGGGCTGAATGAGGTCTTGCCGAACAGGGAAAAATATGCTATGCTGTTCCAGTGTAAAGGACAATAAACCAACCGTTTCACGGAAAGAAAGGATGAATCGACATGATGATCTGTCCCGCCTGCGGCGTTCGCTTTGAGGATAGCGACAAGTTCTGCAATCTCTGCGGCAGCAGGCTTGTCCCCTTTGTCGGGGAGCAGCCCGCCGATCCGGAGCCGAAGGAAGCGCCCGTCCAGCCGGTCCGTCCGGCCCAGCCTGCCTATGTTCCGCCCGCCGAGGCCCGGCGCGAGCCCGTCGCGCCCGCGGAAAAGCCGGCAAAGCAGCGCAGCGTGAAAACGGTCGGCGGCGGCAGAAGATTTCTGGCCGGCCTTCTGTGCGTCTTCCTCTTCCTCAGCCTGCTGGTGCCCGCCGTCAGCCTCATGGCCAAGCGCAGCCTGACCAGGGATGGCCTCACGGAGGTCCTGAACAAAATCGCCGTCGCAGACATCCGCGTCGATCCCTACATTGACGACATCGACGACGAGTGCACGGCAGCGGAGATGCTGGCCGACGAGCTGAGCAGAGCGGGCTCGAAACTCGACGAGGAGGGCGTGGCCAAGATCCTGGACAGCAAGCCGTTCAAGGGCTTCTTTGCCGAACAGCTGGCCAGCCTCGTCAAGGACATCAGCAAGGGAAAAGCGCGTTACGCCTTCGACATCAACGAGATGAACGAGGTGCTGACGGGCAGCAAGATGCAGAAGATCTACGAGAAAGAGGAGCTGAACGTCAGATACTCCGACGTGAGGATCATCGACGATCTGTTCGCGGACTACGGCTTTGAGGAATTCTTCAACTACGACACGCTGAAGGAAGAGGCGCCGGAAGCGACCAAGATCCTGCGCTACGGCCTGGACACCGGGATCATGATCGCCGAGCTCGGCGTCGCCCTGCTGTTCATTATTCTGATCTTCGTCGCCAACCGAGGGCGCTTCAGCCTCAGCATCGGCGACATCGGCGGGACCGTGATGGCCCTCGGCCTGCTGTTGACGCTGGTCACGCTGATCGCGCGCTTCATCCCCGAGCTGTGGCTGCTGATCTGCGGCGAGGAGACGCTGATCGCCGACGCGGGCGGCGCGGTGCTCAACTACAATCTCTATTTCAGCCTGATCGTCTTCGGCGCGGGCCTGGTGCTGGCCGTGCTCGGCCGCATCCTTCGCCCCCGCAAGACCGCCTGACATGCAATAATACAGAAAAAGCCGCCGGGATGCCATGCATCCCGGCGGTTTTTTATATTCGGTTCAGCGCTTGTTGTAGCGCTCGATGGCGATCGCCAGAAGCTCCATCGCGCGCTCGAGCTGGGGCGCTTCGAGCACGTAGGCCATGCGCACCTCATTGAGGCCGCGGCCCGGCGTGGCGTAGAAGGGGCCGCCGCAGGCGAACATCAGCGTCTCGCCCCGGTCCTCGAACTCGGTCAGCAGCCAGTGCTGGAACTTCTCCGCGTCGTCGACCGGCAGGGCGGCCATCACGTAGAAGGCGCCCTTCGGCTCGGCGCAGACGACGCCGGGGATCTCGCGCAGCTTGCGCAGCAGCGTGTCGCGGCGCAGACGGTATTCCTTGCGCATCGCGTCGAAGTACTCGGGCCCGACGCTGTAGAGCGCGGCGGAGGCGAGCTGGTCGGCCATCGTGGAGCTCAGACGGGCCTGGCACCACTTGAGCGCATGGGCGATCAGCGCGCGGTTGCGGGAGATCAGCATGCCGATGCGCGCGCCGCAGGCGGAGAAACGCTTCGACACCGAGTCGATGACGATCACATTCTCCTCAAAGCCCTCGTACTGCAGGGCGCTGAGCAGCGGCTCGCCGTTGTAGGTGAACTCGCGGTAGACCTCGTCGCAGATGATGTAGAGATCGTTCTCCTTCGCGATGTCCAGCATCAGCTTCAGCTCCTCGGGCTTCAGCACGGCGCCGGTGGGGTTGCCGGGGTTGGTGATCATGATGGCGCGGGTGCGCGGCGTGAGGCAGGCCTCGACGCGCGCCCGGTCGGCGTAATGGTAATTCTCCTCCGGGCAGGTGGTCAGGGGGTGCACCGAGGCGCCGGTGAGATTGACCATCGTGGCGTAGTTGGGATAGAAAGGCTCGGGGATGACGATCTCGTCGCCATCGTCGAGGATGCAGGAGAGCAGCATCTGCAGCGCCTCGCTGCCGCCGTTGGTAATCAGCATGTCGCCGCGCTCGAGGCTGACGCCGAAGCTCGCGTAGTAGCCGACGACGGCGTCGAGCATCTCCGGCAGGCCGGTGGACGGCGCATAGGACAGCACCGGACGGGAGAAATTCTTCAGCGTGTCGAAATAGACCTTCGGCGTGGCGATGTCCGGCTGGCCGATATTCAGCCGATAGATATGGAGACCGCGCGCGGCGGCCGCGTCCGCGTAGGGAGCGAATTTGCGCATCGGGGACTGCCCGCATTTTTCGATCTTGGAGGAAAACTTCAAAAAAACACGTCCTTTCGGCATATCTTCCGGTGAGCGCCGGGGATCGGCGGCTCTAAACCTTATTATATACCACAGGACGCGGTTGAATCAAGCACGGATTGCGCCAAAGGAAAAAAGCTGTTATACTGATATCTGTTGGGAAACTATCAGATTAATTTCTATCGGAGCATCGCCTGTTCCGGGGATAAACGGGGGGATTCGCCGTGAGCGGAGAAGAGAAAAAGCGCATGATTTTCCTGGAGGAAACGGATTCGACCAATCTGGCGCTGCGCCGTCTGGCAGCCCAGGGCGCCGAGGACGGGACGGCGCTCTGGGCCGCGCGGCAGACGGCCGGGCGCGGCCGCCTGGGCCGCAGCTTTTCTTCGCCCGAGGGCGGGCTCTACTTCTCCCTGCTTCTCCGGCAGAGCGAGGATCCGGCGCGCGACCTGCGCCTCACCCCGGCGGCCGCCGTGGCCGCATCAAAGGCTGTGGAGCGCGTCTGCTCTCTGCGCTGCGGCGTCAAATGGCCGAACGACCTGCTCTGCGGCGGGAAAAAGCTCTGCGGCATCCTCTGCGAGAGCTTTTTTGCCCGCGGGACGCACTGGGTCGTGCTCGGCATCGGCATCAACGTCAATACCGCGGCCTTCCCGCCGGAGCTTCGGGAGATCGCGGTCTCCGTCCGGCAGCTGACCGGCCGGGAGACGCCGCTGCCCGCGCTCGCGGAGGCGCTGGATGAGGAGCTGAGGGCGGCCGTTGCGGCCGCGCGGCTTGACGATCCCGCGCTGCTGGCGGACTACCGCGCCCGCTGCGTCAGTACGGGGCGGCGGGTGCTGCTCCTGCGCGGCGGCGAGAGCAGAGCGGCCTTCGTGCTCGGGATCAACGACGATTATTCCCTGCGCGTCCGTCTGGCGGACGGAAGCGTCGAGGATCTGAGCTCCGGGGAGATATCGCTGCGCGACGACGGGGAGCGGATCCGCAGGAAAAAGATTGAAATCGCGCGATAGATGTGCTATGATCGCTCTACTGCCGAAAAAGCGCTCTTCGACGGCAAACGCGCCGCCGGAGGCGGGATCCATTCATGAGCGGAGAGGTGGATATCTGCTTTGAAAGATAAAATTCTGGCCTTCTTTCTCGGGCGGCGTCTGGAGGACACCGAGCTGAGCGAGGAAAAATTCAACGTCCTCTGGGGCATCCCGATCTTTGCCAGCGACGCGATCTCCTCGGTCAGCTACGCCGGAGAAGAGATCCTGCTGGTGCTGGTGCCGGCGCTCGCGATGGCCTCTTTTCGCTATTTTCTGCCGATTGTCGCGGCGATCATCTGCCTGCTGGCCATCCTGGTGTTCTGCTACCGGCAGACCATCGAGGCCTATCCCGAGGGCGGCGGCGCCTACATCGTCGCCTCGGACAACCTGGGCGAAAAGGTCGGCCTGGTGGCGGGCGGCTCGCTGATCATGGACTACATCCTGACCGTGGCGGTCAGCTCCTGCGCCGGCGCCGCAGCCATCACCTCCGCCTTCCCCTCGATGCTGCCCTACAAGGCGCTCCTCGCCTTTGCGATCATCTGCCTGCTGACCTGGGGCAACCTGCGCGGCATCCGCGACTCCTCCGTGATGTTCGGCGTGCCGACCTATCTGTTCATCCTGACCATGCTCAGCATGATCGTGACCGGCGTCGTCAAATACAGCCTTGGCCTGGTCACGCCCGCCGAGGAGGCGGTGATGAGCGCCCAGTCCGCCGAGCTTGCGACCGATGCGATGATCATCCTCATCCTCAAGGCCTTCGCCTCCGGCTGCACGGCGCTGACCGGCGTGGAGGCCGTGTCCAACGGCGTGCCCAACTTCAAGGAGCCCGCGCCGAAGCATGCCAAAAAGGTACTGCTGGCGATGGCGAGCTTCGTGTGCATTATCTTCTTCGGCGTCAGTCTGCTGATCTCCCTCTACAGGATCGTGCCCGCCGAGGACGCCACGGCCGTCAGCATGCTGGCCGCCGCCGTATTCGGCCGGGGGAGCGCGATGTTCTACGTCACACAGGTCATGACGGTCGTGATCCTGTCCCTCGCGGCGAACACCGCCTTCGCGGATCTGCCGCTGCTGATGAGCCTGATCGCCGGGCACGGCTATCTGCCCAAGCAGCTTGTCAACCGCGGCTCAAGGCTGAATTTTTCCAACGGCATCCTCTTCCTCTTCGGGATGGCCTCGATCCTCGTCTTCGTCTTCCGGGGCAGCCAGCATCTGCTGCTGCCGCTGTACGCCAGCGGCGTGTTCATCTCCTTCTTCCTGAGCCAGTTCGGCATGTTCACGCACTGGCGCAAAAAGAAGGGGCCGCACTGGAAGTTCAAGGCGGCGGTCAACGGCTTCGGCAGCGTGCTGACCGGCTCGGTGCTGATCATCATCGTCATCATGAAGTTCATGCGCGGCGCCTGGGTCGCCCTGCTGCTGATCACCCTGTTCATCCTGATCATGCTCAGCATCAAGCGCCACTATGAAAAGGTCAGCGCCGATCTGACCATCTCCTCGGTGGAAAAGGCCCTGGCGGAGATCAACCGCGACAAGACCGCGCGCGTCATCATCCCCGTGCAGTCGCTGAACAAATCCTTCATCAAGACCCTCAACTGCGCGCTGAGCTGCGGCTTTACATCCATGGAGCTCTACAGCGTCTGCAGCACCGAGGAGCGGGCGCTGAAGATCCGGGAGGAGATCGAGTCCCTGGGCGTCAAATGCGAGTTTCGCTATGACGTGACGACGCTGCGCAACACCAACGACATCCTGCTCGCGCATATCAAACAGGAGGCCGAGACCCTGGAGAATGAACGGCTGATCGTCATGATGGGCGGCCTGGTGGTGACTTCGTCCTTCGCCAAGATCCTGCACAACAGCACGACCCACCGTCTGATGCGGAAGATGGAGACCTACCGCAACGTCTACGTCTTCTCCGTGCCCTACGTCATCGAATAAGAGCCCGTCAGAGACCGAGAAAAAGAGATAGTCTGCCATGTTGCAGACTATCTCTTTTTCTCTTTGCAGCCGCAGCTTTTGCCGCAGGAGGCGCAGTCGCCGGTGCAGCCGGAGCAGTCGTGACAGCCGCCGGCCCTGCCGCCGCGGATCGCGCGGACGGCGAGGAAGACCAGCGCGGCGACGGCGAGCAGGATCAGGATATCCCAGCCGTTCACGCGCTCAGCCCCCTCCCAGCAGCAGCCCGACGAGCCGTACGATCAGCGCCGCGAGCCAGGCGACGCCGCACTGCCACAGCACAACGTACAGCGCCCAGCGCCGCCCGAGCTCGCGCCGGACGGAGGCGATGGCCGCCACGCAGGGCGTGTACAGCAGGCTGAAGACCAGCAGGGAGGCCGCCGTCAGCGTGCTGAGCGCCGCGCTCACGCCCTGCTCTGCAAAGAGGATCTCCATCACGCTCACGACGCTCTCCTTGGCCATAAAGCCGCTGATCAGCGAGGTGACGATCCGCCAGTCGCCGAGGCCGACGGGCCGGAACAGCGGCACCAGCAGGCCGGACAGGGCGGCGAGGATGCTGTCGTGGGAGTCATCCACGAGGTTGAAGCCGAAGTCGAAGCTCTGCAGGAACCAGACGACGATCGTCGCGATCAGGATCACCGAGAAGGCGCGCTGCAGGAAATCCTTGGCCTTTTCCCACAGCAGCTGCAGGACGTTGCGCAGGCTGGGGAGGCGGTAGTTCGGCAGCTCCATCACGAAGGGGACGGCCTCGCCCCGGAAAAGGGTCTTCTTGTACAGCAGCGCGACCAGCACGCCCGTCACGATGCCCAGCAGATAGAGCCCCGTGATGATCAGCCAGCCGTTTTTCGGGAAGAAGGCCGCCACAAAGAAGCTGTAGATCGGCAGCTTCGCCGTGCAGGACATGAAGGGCGTGAGCAGAATCGTCATTTTGCGGTCGCGCTCGCTGGGCAGGGTGCGCGTGGACATGACGGCCGGCACCGTGCAGCCGAAGCCGATCAGCATCGGCACGATGCTGCGCCCGGACAGGCCGATCTTGCGCAGGAGCTTGTCCATCACGAAGGCCACGCGGGCGATGTAGCCGCTGTCCTCGAGCAGCGAGAGGAAGAGGAAGAGCGTCACGATCAGCGGCAGGAAGCTGACCACGCTGCCGACGCCCTCAAAAATGCCATCGAGCACGAGGCTGCGGATCGCCGCGTTGACCTGCCCGGCCTCCATCGCGCGCTCCGTCAGCGCGCCGAGCGCCTCGATCCCGTCGGCCAGCCAATCCTGCAGGATAGGGCCGATCAGGAAGAAGGTCAGGAAGAAGACCAGCGCCATGATGGCGACGAACATCGGGATCGCCGTGTATTTGCCGGTCAGCAGGCGGTCGATGCGCTCGCTGCGGCGGTGCTCGCGGCTCTCGCGGGGCTTGGTCACGCAGCGGGAGCAGACCTTTTCGATGAAGGAAAAGCGCATGTCCGCCATCGCGGCGCTGCAGTCCAGGCCGCGTTCCTTTTCCAGCTGCAGGCGGATGTGCTCGAGCATCTCGCTCTCGTTCTGGTCGAGCTCCAGCTGACGCAGGATGCGCTCGTCGCCTTCGATCAGCTTGCTCGCGGCAAAGCGCAGCGGCAGCCCGACGCGCGATGCGTGGTCCTCGATCAGATGCACGACCGCGTGCAGGCAGCGGTGAACGGCGCCGCCCTTGTCGTCCGGGCCGCAGAAGTCCTGGCGCAGCGGCGCCTCGCGGTATTTGGCGATGTGCACCGCGTGGCGCACCAGCTCGTCCACGCCCTGGTTCTTCGAGGCCGAGATCGGCACCACCGGCACGCCCAGCAGCTCCTCCATGGCGTTTACGTCCACCGCGCCGCCGTTGCCGGTGACCTCGTCCATCATGTTCAGCGCCACGACCATCGGGATGCCCATCTCCAGCAGCTGCATCGTCAGATACAGGTTCCGCTCGATGTTGGTGGCGTCGACGATGTTGATGATCGCCTCGGGCTTTTCCTGCAGCACGAAGTCGCGCGAGACCAGCTCCTCGCTGGAGTACGGCGACATCGAGTAGATGCCCGGCAGGTCGGTGATGCGGGTATTCGGCTGGCCGCGGATGACGCCGTCCTTGCGGTCGACGGTCACGCCGGGGAAGTTGCCCACGTGCTGGTTGGAGCCGGTGAGCTGGTTGAAGAGCGTGGTCTTGCCGCTGTTCTGGTTGCCCACCAGCGCAAAGCGCAGCTCCGTGCCCTCCGGGAGCGGGTCGCCGCTGCCGCGCGGGTGGAATTTTCCTTCCTCGCCGAGGCCGGGGTGAGCCGCTTCTCTCTGCTTGCGCGAGAGCTCCGGCTCCGCCTTGCGCGGCTCGGCGGGCTCGATCTCGATCTTCTCCGCGTCCGCCAGGCGCAGCGTCAGCTCGTAGCCGTGCAGGCGCAGCTCCATCGGGTCGCCCATCGGGGCGAGCTTCACCGCCGTGAGCTCCGCGCCCGGAATCACGCCCATATCCAGAAAATGCTGCCGCAGCGCGCCCTCGCCGCCGACCGCGGTGACGACGGCGCTGCTGCCGATCGCCAGATCCTTCAGTGTCATGTTTCGGCCTCCCTCTGTGCGGGGAACTGGTTAGACATCTCTAAATACTTCTATATACCGCTTTTTTCGCGCTGTCAAGGCCTTGATGAGAAAAAGTGTGAAAAAGGCCGGGGCGGCTGATTGACAATTGCAGGGAATACAGATAGAATGGACACAGATCGATCCCCTTGCGTGATTCGGCCGGCGCGTCCCGCGCGCCGCATTTTGCCCGGGCGGCTCCCGTCCGCGGCTTCTGTCGGAGGATACGACGATGGACGAACAGAACAAGACGGCGGCGCCCGTCTTCAAAAAGGCGCTCGGCGTGGAGACCTTTGTGTTTCCCGTCATTTTTGTCGGCATTTTTGCGATGTTCGCGGTCAAAATGGGCCTCGGCAACGCGCTCAACACGATGATGAACACGGCCTACCGCCTGCTGATCGACACGGTGCTGTATCTGACGGCGATCTGCGTGCTGATGGGCGCGATCTCGGCGCTGCTGAGCGAGTTCGGCTTCGTCGCGCTGGCCAACCGCGTGCTGCAGCCGCTGATGCGCCCGATCTACGGGCTGCCCGGCGCGGCGGCGCTCGGCGTCGTGACGACCTTCCTGTCGGATAACCCCGCGATCCTCGCCCTGGCGGACGACCACCAGTTCCGCCGCTGCTTCAAGGCCTATCAGTTCCCGGCGCTGACGAACCTCGGCACCGCCTTCGGCATGGGCCTGATCGTCTGCTCCTTCATGTACGGCCTGGGCATCCGCATGCCGGAGGAGCGGATCGGCCTGGCCGTGATCCTCGGCCTCGTCGGCGCGATCGCGGGCAGCATCGTCAGCACCCGGCTGATGCTGATCTTCACGAAGAAGCGCTTCGGCACCGAGGCGCCGATGGAATCCGACGAGAACGCCGGATCGCAGGTCCCGGCGGGGATGCGCCCGGTCCGCGGCGGCAAGATCGGCAGCCGCGTGATGGCGGCGATCCTCGAGGGCGGCCACAGCGGCGTCAAGATGGGCGTCAGCATCGTCCCCGGCGTGCTGGTGATCTGCACCCTGGTCATGATGCTCACCAACGGCCCCTCCGAGGGCGGCTACACGGGCTCGGCCTACGAGGGCATCAAGCTGCTGCCCTGGCTGGCCAACAAGATCGACTTCATCCTGGGCCCGATGTTCGGCTTCACCTCGCCGGATGCGATCGGCGTCCCGGTCACGGCGCTGGGCGCCGCGGGCGCTGCGCTGGGCGTGACGAGCACGCTGGTGGACGAGGCGCTGATCCACGCCAACGACATCGCGGTCTTCACGGCGATGTGCATGTGCTGGAGCGGCTATCTGAGCACCCACACCTCGATGATGGACAGCCTGGACTGCCAGGAACTGATCGGCAAGGCCATCCTCTGCCACACGATCGGCGGCCTCGTCGCCGGCGTCACGGCCCACTGGCTCTTCGTGCTGTTCTCCGCGATTTTATAGAGAAAACGAATAAGTTGAAAAAACCACCGGTTTTCCGGTGGTTTTTTCTTTCGGGCGGGGCAAGCCCCGCCCCTACATATATGGGCCGCCGAGGGCGTCGGTCCCTACGGGTTTTGAATCCCTCAGCCGCCTGCGGCGACAGCCCCCTTTCACAAGGGGGCCTTTCATAAGGAACCCGCCCGGGATTTCTCCCGGGCGGGTTTTTGCGGGCGGCAGATTGCCGCCCCTACGGATTCAATTCCGAATTCCGAACTCCGAATTCACTTCGCGCCCGGTTTGCCGAGCATGCGGAACATGTTCTTCTTGTAGGCCTCGACGCCCGGCTGGTCGAAGGGATTGACCCCGGACATGTAGCCGGAGATCGCGCAGGCCAGCTCGAAGAAGCAGACCAGGGCGGCGAAGCCCTCCTCGTTGCGCTCCTCGACCTCGACGACCAGGTTCGGCACGCCGCCCTCGATGTGCGCGGCCTTCACCGCGTCCGCCGCCACGCGGCAGACCTCGGCCAGATCGCGCCCGGCGACGTAGTTGAGCCCGTCGGCGTCCGCCGCCTCGAAGGGCACGGCGTAGCTGCTGCGGCACTTGTTGAAGCGGACGATCGTCTCCATCAGATCGCGCGGGCCGGCCTGAATGTACTGGCCCATCGAGTGCAGGTCGGCGGTGAACTCCACCGAGGCGGGGAAGATGCCGATGCCGTCCTTGCCCTCGCTCTCGCCGTAGAGCTGTTTCCACCACTCCGCCATGAAACGGAAGCTGGGCTCGTAGCAGCCGAGGATCTCGACGGTCTTGCCCGTGCCGTAGAGGTGCTGGCGCACCGCGGCGTACTGCCAGGCGGGGTTTTCGGGGCTGCGCAGATCCAGCGCCTCGAACTCGGCGATCGCGGCGTCGATCACGCGGCGCACGTCGATGCCGGCCACGGCCATCGGCAGCAGGCCGACGGCGGACAGCACACTGAAACGGCCGCCGACATCGTCGGGCACGACGAAGCAGGGCCAGCCGCGCTGGTCGGCCAGGGACTTGAGCGCGCCGCGGCGCGCGTCGGTGGTGGCGAAGATGTGCTCGTCGGCCTTGTCGCCGTACTTCTTCGCCAGCAGCTCGCGGAAGATGCGGAAGGAGACGGCGGGCTCGAGCGTGGTGCCGGATTTGGAGATGACGTTCACGTCAAAGTCCATGTCGCCGAGCTGCTCCAGCACGTCGCAGAGGTAGTCGGGGCTGAGCCCGTTGCCGGCGAAGAAGACCTTCGGGTCGTCCTTGCCGGGGAGGGGACGCAGCAGCTCGATCGCGCCGCGCGCGCCCAGATAGGAGCCGCCGATGCCGATGACGACCAGCGCCTTCGAGCGGCTGCGGATCAGCTCCGCCGTGCGCACGATCGCGTCGAGCTCGGTGTCCCTGATGCGGCGGGGCAGCTCCGCCCAGCCGGTGAAATCGGCGCCAGCGCCGGACTTGTCCGCAAAGGTCCTGTGGGCCTGCGCGGCCAGCGCAAAGTCGGGGCCGCTGCCGCGGAAGAAGCTCTCCGCGCCGGAATAATCAACTTTTACCATAATGCCCTCCTGTGAAAAATAAATGAAATTCCTTGAAACTGTGTCATCCTGAGCGGAGCGTAGCGGAGTCGAAGGATCCGAAAGATTCTTCGCTTCGCTCAGAATGACAGAGAACAAAGCGTTTTACCAAACTTGCCAGCGCTGCAGAAACGCCAGGAAATACAGCAGCCACAGCAGCGTCAGCGGGACGATGGCGGCGGTTTTCGCGTTCTCCTTTTCGGTCAGCAGAGCCAGGGTCATCGGCAGCACCGGCATCGCCATCAGATAGCGCGGCGCGCTCAGCAGCCAGGTCGCGCCGATGGCGACGACGAAGTAGGCGATGAACCAGGCCGTGTAGCTCGCGCGCAGCTTCTTCGCCGCGGCGGCGACCAGCGCGAGGGCGCCGAAGCCGTAGATCAGATTCGGCAGCCAGAGGCCGAGGAAGTTGTGCGGCTTGTCGGCAAGGCTCGACAGGGCGCGCTCCGTCTGATAGGCGGCGGTGTTGAAAAACAGGCCCAGGTGCTGGCTCCAGTGCTCCGACTGGTAGATCATGAACTGGAAGGGATTGCCCGCGACCAGGTAATTGACGACGCAGTAGGCCGCGAAGCCCAGCGGGATCAGCGCGATCGAGAGGACCCGCGGCGCAAGCCGCCGCTCTGTCGGCTTTTTGCGGCGGCAGTCGGCGACCAGCTCCATCACAAGCGGCGCGACCAGCATCAGCCCCAGCGAGCGGGTGAAGGCGCCCCAGGCGCCGCAGAGTCCGGCGAGCAGCCAGCGGTCCCTGCGCGCGAGATACACGCAGGCGACCGAGCAGAGCAGGAACAGGCTCTCGCTCATCGGCGAGGCGTAGAAAAAGGAGCCGGGCAGCAGGCAGAGGAACAGGACGCCGCGCAGCGCGGTCTTATGCGGCAGATCCAGGCGCAGCAGCCGGTAGAACACGACGCCCGCCGCGGCGAAGCAGAGCGCGGAGAGCAGCAGGCCCGCCGTCAGATAGTTCCCGGTCAGATGCTGCAGCAGCCGCACCAGCACCGGATAGCCCGGCAGGAACACCAGCTGCACCAGCCGGGCGAGCTCGCCCTCGGAGAGGTACCAGTCCTCGGCGATGGCGAGGTAGTGCTGGCTGTCGGTGCCCGTCCAGAAGCCGAGCGAATCGGCAAAGCTGCCGCTGCGGCCGAGCGCGGCGCGCAGGCCCCAGGCGGCGGCCAGCACCAGCAGGTCAAGAACCAGCAGCGCGAGGAAGATCCACAGGCCGGTCAGGGGCGATTCCTCGTCCGTCGGCGCCTCGGGCAGGGGCCCGTCCGACCAGAAATCCACCCAGCGCGGCACGAAGCGCAGACCCAGCAGCGCAAAGAGCGCGGCGCTGAGGACGGCCGCGGCGCGGCCCCAGAGGCCGTAGTCATGCTGCACCCACCAGGCCCACACCAGGGCCGCCAGGGTCAGCAGCCCGAGAAGACAGCCGCAGAGGCTGTATTTTTTCCGGATGTCCATAGTCAGTACTGAAGCAGCGGCGCGGAGCCGTCGTCCTTCATCTTCGTGATGCTGCGCACCTCGGCCGGGTAGCTGACGCGCTCGTTGACCTGCACGGTGAAGCGGTCGCCGACCTTCTTGCCCAGGAGCTGCTTTCCCATCGGCGATTCCTTGCTGATGAGCCCCTTGCGCGGGTCGCAGCGCACGGTCGTGACCACCTGCAGGATCTCGGTCTCGTGATCCTCGGGCAGGTAGAGCTCCACCTTGTCGAAGAGCCCGACCTCGTCGCTGCCGGCGCGGTCCTCGATGATCTTCGCCGTCTTGATCATGTTCTCAAGATAACGGATGCGGCTGCGGTTTTTGTTCTGGGCCTGCTTGGCGGCCTTGTACTCGAAGTTCTCGCTCAGATCGCCGAAGGCGCGGGTGCGCTTGACCTCCTCGATCAGCCCCGGCATCAGCTCCAGCCGGCGGTAATCCAGCTCCTCGCGCATCTTTTTCAGGTCTTCCCTGGTCAGTTCGTCGTTCATTTCCTTGCCTCTTACAGATCCACGCTGACGGCGTTCAGGCCGTTCTTGTCGAATTCGTCCAGATATTCGTCGATCCGGGCGTTGAGCTCGGTGAAATCCTCCGGGTCGCTCTCGACCAGGCCCAGGTCGCGCCGGGCCAGCTCCTCGGCCAGAATGTCGAAGAACACCGCGTCCTCGTAGTCGGCGATGGCCTCGTGGATGCCGCCGTCCTCGTAGGCGCGGGAGGGGAAGATGTGTCCCTGCCAGCGCTGGATCAGCGTGGGCATGCCCTGCCCGGCGCAGAGGGAGAAGAGCTTCTCCTGCACCAGGTCGTAATCCTCGAAGCGGTCCTCGCCGCGCGCGGAATTCAATATCCAGTTTCCGATATAGACCAGATCCAGCAGCCGCCGGAATTCCTTCTCGGTCAGATCGATCGTCATGACAGCACCTCCAGAGACACGCGGCCGAGCCGCATAATCCCGATACTCCCTCATTATACATGTTATTATAGCAGAGCGGCCGCGTAAAATCCACCACAAAAATAATCTTGTCAAGCGGGCGGGAACGCGCTATAATACCAAAGTTAGCACGGAGAGGGGAGGAAACGGACATGGACGACAGACCGATCGGCATTTTTGATTCCGGCTTCGGCGGACTGACGGCGGTGCGCGCGCTGCGTGCGCTCTGCCCCGAAGAGAATATCGTCTTTTTCGCCGACAACGGCCGTGCGCCCTACGGCGGGCGTCCGCGCGGTCAGCTGCGTACTATGGCGCATCAGAACCTGGCCGTGGCCGCCTCCTGCGGCGCGAAGCTCATTTTCGCGGCCTGCGGTACCCTCTCGTCCAACGCGGCGGATATCCTCGCCGCCTATCCGGTGCCCGCCTTCGGCGTGCTGGATGCGGCGGTGGCCGAGATCGCCCGCGAGAAGAGCAAAGCCCCGATCGGCGTGATCGCCACCGAGGCCACGGTGCGCTCCGGCGCCTTTCAGCGCGCGCTGCAGGCGGCCTGCCCGGGGCGGGAGGTCCATGCGGCGGCCTGCCCGGCCTTCGTGCCGCTGATCGAGGGCGGCCGCGTCGAGAGGGACGATCCCAAGCTGCGCCGGGCCGTGGAGTATTATCTGCAGCCGCTGAAGGAGCGCGGCGTCGGCACGCTGCTGCTCGGCTGCACGCATTACGGCCTCATTGCGGAGGCGCTCGGCGATTATCTGGGCGGGAGCGTGCGCCTGGTGGACGCGAGCTGCTGCGCCGCCGCCTTTATCAAGGACTATCTGGAAGAAAACGGCCTGCGCGGGGGAGCGGGAACGCTCCGCTGCCTGACCAGCGGCGAGTTGGAGCGCTTCGAGCGCCTGGCCCCGCTGTTCCTCGGGCAGAGCGAGCCGCCGCAGACCGAGACCGTGCCGGTGATGCCGGCGGAGGAAGAGGCATGAAGGAAAAAGAAGTGGTGATCGACGTCCACAGCGTCCACGCCTACGACGAAGAGGGCTCGGACAGCCTGGATTTCAGCACCGACGGGATGTACCGCTTTGAGAACGGCCGCGCGCATCTCTGGTACTGGGAGAGCGAGGTCACGGGCCTGCCCGGCACGCGCACCAGCGTCGAGATCGGGCCGGAGGGCGTGATCGTCGACCGCAAGGGCACCGTGACGGGGCGGATGGAGTTCCGCGAGGGGCTGAAGAATTACTTCCCCTACGAGACGCCCTACGGCACGGCCGCCATGGGCATGGACACGCGCCGCATCCGCTCGGCTTTCGACGAGCACGGCGGCGACATGGAGCTCGACTACGTGCTCGACCTGGAGCACGCCGTCGCGATCCGCAACAAGTTTCAGATCCGCGTCCGCGAGGAAAAGGCCGGACTGCAGTAAAAAATTTTTTGAGCGCCCGCAACCTTTGCGGACGCTCAGACGTTATATAAGCAGGATGACGAAAGGAGGCGCAGCCGCCGTGGACGACAAAGAACGCGAGGAACAGACCGGCCTTCCGGCAGAGGAGGCCGACATCTACAAGATCCCGGAGGACAAGATGCGCGGCTGGTACCGGGATTTCCGGGCGGATTTCGGCATGGTCGCGGCCGTGCTTTTCTCGCTGATGCCGGTATTCATGGCCTTGGTCATGGTCGTGCTCAATGCCTCCGTCTACCGCTTCCCCCGATACGATCTGAGGATCAGCGCCATGCTTCTGGTCCTGCTGATCCCGAGCGTGATCCTGTTCCTGATCCGAAAAAGGAAAAAACTGCGCGTGCTGAAGGTCATCCTTGCGATCCTGTGCCTGCTCGTCACGCCCCTGATCTTTTACGGCGGCTTATTCTCCCCCTACTCCTCAACAGAACGGGTATCCCGGTACCGCGTGCTCGACAGAGGCTGCTATGCCGGCAATGATCCCGCTTTTCAGGCGCTTTTTCCGGAAGATGTGCCGCTGAAGGACATGCCGGGCAGCCGCTACCACTATGCCTATGCGACGACGGTCTTCGGGGAGTCGGACAACATCTATGCCGAGTGGCGGATCGAGGACGGCGAAGCCTTTGAACGTGAGGTCCGGCGCGTGCAGGAGCTGTTCGAAGAGGAGAGTCTTGCAGAGGAGCTGAAAACGCTGAGCCTTCAGCACGGTTCTTTCCGCTGCCTGTTCCTGTACGACGACATAGGACCTTACGAGATCGCAGAGCCATTTACAGAGCCCGACAGCCGGTACTACTGGTACTGCCTGTTCGCCTGGGACGAGGGGACGAACACGGTCCGCTATTATTACGGCAACAGCCAAAATGGCGACGACCCGCCCTATTACCTGTCGCTCTCCTGGGGCTGAGAAAGCCTCGCAGAGTTTTCGCGCCGCAGCGTGAAAAAGAATTGAGAATCCGTGTTTTCCGGGGGCGTGTACCGCGGAAAACACACTTTGCGCGGAGAGAGTGTGCGAGCGCAGCGAGTGCGCGAACGAAGCGTAGCCCCTCAAATGCAAAGGCGCAGCCTTTGCATTTGATAATAAAAAGCAGAGAGCTCTTGCTCTCTGCTTTTTAATCGAGGATCTCCACGGAGATCTTCTTGCCCTTTCTCTGGGCGACGGCCCGCATCAGGATACGGATCTGCTTGACGATCCTGCCCTGCCGGCCGATGACCTTGCCCATATCGCCGTCGGCGACGCGGACCTCGAACACCGTCTCGCCGTCGGCCTTGCGCTCGGTCACAGAGACCTCGTCGGGGTGGTCGACCAGGCTCTGTATGATATAGGTCAGTAATTCTTTCATAGCCGGTAGTTATCTCCTTGTCAGGCCTCGAGCTTCTTCAGCAGGCCGCGAACGGTATCGGTCGGCTGAGCGCCGTTGGCGATCCAGTACTTGGCGCGCTCCACGTCGATCTTCACGGTCTCGCCTTCGGCCATCGGGTCATAGGTACCCAGCTCCTCGATGAAGCGGCCGTCGCGGGGAGAACGGGAATCGGCGACGATGACACGGTAGTAGGGGGCCTTCTTGGCGCCCATTCTGCGCAGTCTGATTTTAACCATTTTCTATATTCACCTCCATGTTAGATTTTGAGATTTATGCCAAACGCTTTCGCGTGAGGACAACGATTATTGTCATCCTGAGGAGCATAGCGACGAAGGATCTTTTTCCTTGAAGATTCTTCGCTTCGCTCAGAATGACAGATGCGTGGTTTCGGCTTTATCAGAAGCCGGGGAAGCCGCCGCCGAGACCGGGGAAGCCGGCGCCGCCGCCCATTTTGCCGAACTTGCGCTGCAGCTTCTTCATGTTCTTGCCGCTGAACTGCTTCATCATCTGATGCATCGCGTCGAACTGCTTGAGCAGGCGGTTGACGTCCACGACGTTCAGGCCGCAGCCGGCGGCGATGCGCTTTTTGCGGCTGGAGTTGAGGATCGAGGGGTTCTCGCGCTCGGCCGGGGTCATCGAGAGGATGATCGCCTCCTGACGGGCCATCGCCTTTTCGTCGACCTTCGCGCCCTTGAGGGCCTTCGCGTCGACGCCGGGGATCATGCCCATGATGCTCTCCAGGTCGCCCATGTTCTTGAGCTGCTTCATTTGCTCGAGATAATCGCTGAGCGTGAAGCGGTTGGCGCGCAGCTTCTCGGCGGCCTCGAGCGCCTTTTTCTCGTCGAAGCTCTGCTCGGCCTTTTCGATCAGGGTCAGCACGTCGCCCATGCCGAGGATGCGGGAGGCCATGCGGTCGGGGTGGAAGGGCTCGATCATGTCGAGCTTCTCGCCGACGCCGATGTACTTGATGGGCTTGCCGGTCGCGGCCCGGATGCTCAGCGCGGCGCCGCCTCTCGCGTCGCCGTCGAGCTTGGTGAGCATCACGCCCGTCACGCCCAGCGCCTCGT
The DNA here is from genome assembly GCA_017552325.1 of Oscillospiraceae bacterium. Classification (GTDB taxonomy): domain Bacteria; phylum Bacillota; class Clostridia; order Oscillospirales; family Oscillospiraceae; genus Limivicinus. Next base: position 10,015 of record JAFZQE010000075.1, on the reverse strand, counting down.
CGAAGGCGGTGGCGGCGTTGACGGCGTCCTGGCCGGTCATCGCGTCGATCACCAGCAGGATCTCGGCGGGCTGCACCGCGTCGCGGATGTTCTGCAGCTCCTTCATCAGCGCCTCGTCGATGTGCAGGCGGCCGGCGGTGTCGAGGAAGACGATGTCGTTGCCGTGCGCCTTCGCGTGCTCGACGGTGGCCTTCGCGATCTCCACCGGGTCGATCTGTCCCATCTGGAAGACGGGGATGTCCAGCTGCTTGCCGACGGTCTCGAGCTGCTGGATGGCGGCGGGACGGTAGATGTCGCAGGCGGCCAGCAGCGGGCGCTTGCCCTGCTTGCGGATGTAGCCGGCAAGCTTGGCGCCGTTGGTCGTCTTGCCTGCGCCCTGCAGGCCGACCAGCATCACGACGCTCGGCAGCTTCGGGCTGATGTTCAGCTTCTGGTTCTGGCCGCCCATGAGAGAGCAGAGCTCCTCGTTGACGATCTTGATGACCATCTGGGCGGGGTTGAGCGCCTCCAGCACGTCTGTGCCGACGGCGCGGTCGGTGACCTTCTTGGTGAAGTCCTTGACCACCTTGTAGCTGACGTCCGCCTCCAGCAGGGCCATGCGCACCTCGCGCATCGCCTCGCGCACGTCGGAGGCCGTCAGTCTTCCCTTGCCGCGCAGCCGCTTGAAGGCCGCATTCAGTTTTTCGGATAAGCTCTCAAAGGCCATGTGTCATTCCTCAAGGTCCCGCAGCTCGCGGAGGATGCGCTGCGCCGTCTGCCGCAGCTCGCCGGAGCTGTTTTTTTCGATCTCCCCGACCTGCCTTTCGATCGAGGCCAGGCCCTGCCGCAGCTCGGTAAAGCGGCGGACGAGCCCGGTTTTCTCTTCGATCTCGCGCAGCGTCTGCTCGGCCCGGCGGATGTTGTCCCACACGCCCTGGCGGGAGATGCCGCTCTGCTCGGCGATCTCGGAGAGGGAGAGATCTTCGTTGACGTGCAGCTCGTAGCAGCTGCGCTGCCGCTCGGTCAGGAGCTCCCCGTAAAAATCCAGCAGCATGCTCTGCATCATGCGGTTTTCCACGGCGATCCCTCCTGTCAAGGCTTTCAGCTTGGCAGAGTATAGCACGCCCCGCCGCGTCTGTCAAGTATTTTTTCTTGTCAGGCGTTGATAGTGCTTGGTGCTTAGTGCTTAGTACTTGGGGGAGTTCGGAATAAAGCGCCCGGGAGGGGCGAGCCCCTCCCCTGCGGGAACCTGTCAAGCACATCGTAGGGGCGGGGCTTGCCCCGCCCACTGAAAACAGCCGCCCGGGAACTCCCGGGCGGCTGTTTATCTAAGCACTAAGCACTACGCACTAAGCACTGGCCTTCCGTTCGATCGCCTTGACCAGCTCGACGACCGGCATCACGCACAGCGCGAGGCCGAAGGCCGTCGCGTACTGGCCGAGGCTCAGCGGCGTGAAGCCGAAGGCTGCGGCGAAGACCGGCAGCTGGCAGACCAGCGTGGAGGCCGCAAAGGACACGAAGCCCGCGATCAGGAGCAGCAGGTTCTGATGGCCGAGCGAGAAGATGCTGCAGCGCTGCGAGCGCATGTTGAAGCTGTGGAAGACCTCGGCCAGCGAGAGGGTCAGGAAGGCCATCGTCATACCGACGCCGCTGTCGGTGAAGGCTCCGGCGCCGAGACGGTAGCTGATCAGCGTCAGCGCCGTGACCAGAGCGCCCTGGTAGAGGATGTCGACGCCCATGCCGTCGGCGAAGATGCCGGCGGTCGCCGCACGCGGGCGGCGGTCCATGATGCCCGGCTCGGCCCTTTCGGTGCCGAGGGCCAGGGCGGGGAAGCAGTCGGTGATCAGGTTGACCCAGAGCAGATGCACGGGCTTGAGCAGCGTGAAGCCGGCCAGGCTCGCCAGGAAGATGCCCAGCACCTCGCTGAGGTTCGAGCCCAGCAGGAACTGGATGGCCTTGCGGATGTTGTCGTAGATCCGCCGCCCCTCCTCCACGGCCCCGACGATCGTGGCGAAATTGTCGTCGGCCAGCACCATGTCGGCCACGTTCTTCGTCACATCGGTGCCGGTGATGCCCATGCCGACGCCGATGTCGGCGGCCTTGATCGAAGGCGCGTCGTTGACGCCGTCGCCGGTCATCGCGGTCACGCAGCCGCCGCGCTGCCAGGCAGAGACGATGCGCGTCTTGTGCTCGGGCTGCACCCGGGCGTAGACGCTGATGCTGCGGTAGGCCTTCTCGTAGGTCTCGTCGTCCATCGCGTCGAGCTCCGAACCGCTGACGGCGCGGTCGCCCTCGCGCAGGATGCCGAGCTCTTTGGCGATGGCCACGGCGGTGTCCACGTGGTCGCCGGTGATCATGATCGGGCGGATGCCCGCGCGCCGGCACTCCTCGATCGCGTCCTTTACCTCGGGGCGCACCGGGTCGATCATGCCGCACAGGCCGAGGAAGCAGAGCTCACGTTCCAGGGCGGCGGGCTCGCAGCTCGCCGGGCGCTCCGGCCAGCGGCGCTCGGCCGCTGCCAGCACGCGCAGCGCGCGGTCGGCCATGGCCTTGTTGGCGCGCAGGATCTCGGCGCGGTCTTCTTCGCTCATCGGCACGACGGAGCCGCCGCGCAGCAGATGGGTGCAGCGGGCGAGCAGCACGTCGGGCGCGCCCTTCGTGTACTGCACGCAGCCCGCCTTCGCCAGGTGCACGGTGCTCATCATCTTGCGCATCGAGTCGAAGGGCGCCTCGCCGCAGCGGGCGAAGCTGGCCTTGAGCCTGTTCTTGTCCAGCCCGAGCTTCCAGGCCCAGGCGACCAGCGCAGCCTCGGTCGGCTCGCCGGTGACGGCGCCCGCCTCGTCGACCTCCGCGTCGCAGCACAGCGCCATCGCCTGCGCGGCGCGCAGCTCGTCCTCGCCGTAGTATTCCACGACGGTCATGCGGTTCTGGGTCAGGGTGCCGGTCTTGTCCGAGCAGATGATCTGCGCGCAGCCGAGGGTCTCCACCGCGGTCAGGCGGCGGATGATGGCGTTTCGCTTCGACATGTTGGTCACGCCGATCGACAGCACCACGGTCACGACGGCCACGAGGCCCTCCGGGATCGCGGCCACGGCCAGCGACACGGCCACCATGAAGGCGTTGAGCGCGAGCTCGAAGCTCAGCGAGCCCGCCTCCAGCAGCTGCACGGCGAAGACCAGCACGCAGATGCCCAGCACCAGCCAGGTCAGCACCTTCGACAGTTGGCTCAGCTTGCGCTGCAGCGGGGTCTGCCCCTCCTCGGCCTGCGCCAGCGCGCCGGCGATCTTGCCCATCTCGGTGTCCATGCCGGTCGCGGTGATCAGCGCCGCGCCGCGGCCGTAGGCGACGGAGGAGCCCATGTAGACCATGTTCTTCCGGTCGCCGAGCGGGACGTCGCGCTCGTTCTCGCCGAGGCGGATCGCATCGATGAACTTGTTGACGGCGACGGATTCGCCGGTCAGCGCGCTCTCCTCGATCTGCAGGCTCTCGGCCTCCAGCAGCCGGCCGTCGGCGGGGACGGCGTCGCCCGCCTCCAGCAGCACGACGTCGCCGACGACCAGCTCCTCGCTTTTGAGCACGCAGAGCTTCCCGTCGCGCAGCACGCGGGAGGTCGCGGCGGACATCTCCTGCAGTGCCTCGATCGCCTTTTCGGCCTTGTTTTCCTGATAGACGCCCAGCACGGCGTTGACGAGCACCACCGCGAGGATGATGATCACGTCGGTGAAGCTGTCGTTCTGCAGCCAGGCCAGCACGCCGCTGACGGCGGCCGCGCCCAGCAGGATCAGGATCATCGGGTCGGCCAGCTGCTCGAAAAAGCGCCGGACCAGGGATTTCCCCTTCGCCGCGGCCAGCCTGTTCCTGCCGTTGAGCTCGAGGCGTTTTTCCGCCTCGGCCGTGCTCAGGCCCTCGGCCGAGCTCTGCAGCTCGCCGACGACGGCCTCCTTGTCTTCACAGTAAAATCGCATATGGATCCCTCCGGACGGATAATCAGACGTTGAAGCGGAACATCGTCACGTCGCCGTCCTGCATGACGTATTCCTTGCCCTCAAGGCGGAAGAGACCCTTTTCCTTGGCGGCGGCCATCGAGCCGCAGGCCTTGAGATCCTCAAAGGCGACGATCTCGGCGCGGATGAAGCCGCGCTCGATGTCGGTGTGGATCTTGCCGGCGGCCTTCGGCGCCTTGGTGCCGCGCACGATCGTCCAGGCGTGCACGTCGTCCTCGCCGGCGGTGAGGAAGGAGATGTAGCCCAGAAGGTCATAGGAGGTGCGGATCAGGCGGTCGAGCCCGGTCTCGTGCAGGCCGAGGTCCTCCATGAACATCTGCGCCTCCTCGGCGTCAAGCTCGGCCAGATCCTCCTCGAATTTCGCCGCTACCGGCAGCACGGCCGCGCCGCGCTTTGCCGCATAGTCGGACAGCGCCTTGAAATTGGCGTTGTTCGCATAATCGGCCATGCCCTCCTCGTCGAGGTTGGCCGCATAGATGACGGGCTTGACGGTCAGCAGGCCGCCGTCGGCGAGGATGTCCTTGTCCTCGTCGGTGAAGGGGAAGTCCCGCGCGGGCTTTTCCTCGGTCAGGTGGGCGATCAGCGCCTCGCACATCTCCGCCTCGCGCTTATACTTCCTGTCGCCGCCCTTGGCGTTCTTTTTCGCGCGCTCGAGGCGGCGCTCGACGATCTCGATGTCGGCGAGGATCAGCTCCAGCTCGAAGCTCTCGGCGTCGCGAACGGCGTCGGCGCTCTCCAGGAAGATGTCCTCGTTGTCGAAGCAGCGCACGACCTGCACCAGCGCGTCCACCTGGCGGATGGCCTGGAAGACCTCGTTGCCCTTGCCGCCGGAGCTGACGCCGGGCACGTCGACGAAGTCGATGCTCGCCGGGCTGTATTTCTTCGGGTGGTAGTATTCGGCCAGCCAGTCGAGGCGCTCGTCGGGCACCTTGGCCTGGCCGATGTTCGGCTTGGCGTTGGCCGCGGTATAGCCGCCGGTCTCGGCCTTCGCGCCGGTCAGCGCGTTGAACAGCGTCGTCTTGCCCACGTTGGGCAGACCCACGATCCCAAGTTTCATAGTCGTATCCTTCTCCTTGTACGATGTATTGCAGGACAGAATGTTCTTTTACCCTCTGCGTCGATCCTGTTGCGGTTCCCCGACGCCGCCCTCCGTGAGCAGCCGGAGTTCCCTGTTCTCCACGCGCCAGACCCTTCCGACGGCGTCGATTTTTCCGCCCTTGATGAAGAACGCGCTCATGTCCTCCATGGCGTACACCACGCGGCCCTCGGACATCAAAAGCGTCCGCTCATACCGCCACGTGTCCGCCGGGTCATGGTGGCAGCTCACCGTCAGGTTCGTGAATCCCAGTCCGTCAAACGGCTCCATGGACTCGGAAAAGTCCACCGTGATCCTTGCCATGTTCATCGAGCCCGCGCTTAAGCCGAAGACCGCCGCATGACTTTCGAGCAAGGCCTCCCGGCAGCCTTTCTCACGGATCAGGGCGAGCTGATCCGCGCAGGCTCCGCCGCCCATCAGGAAAATACAGTCGGCGTTTTCAACGAGTTTCTTCGCCACGGAAGCCTCGGTGCGCTGATCGATCACGCAATGTTTCCGAAACGGCAGGCCCTGCTCGGCAAACATTTCGTACATGCCTTCGCAGTCGTCGTCGTTTTGCGCATAGTCGAGCGGGCAGGCGGTGATAAAAACAATGCTCTTCCGCTCCGTCAGTTCTTCGCGCAGGCGTTTGGCGATCTCATCCGAAAAATGGTGATCCGGAAAGCCGCTGAATACCGCTAAAAAACCTCTTTCCATCTTGTCCCCTCAGCCGTTCGGACCGGTGCTTCGCCGGACTGTCGTCCTGTCAGCGGGCCCGGGTCTACGATCAGTCTGTCTCCTTGAAGAAATCGCGCTTGTTGAAGCCGGCAGTCATAAAGCGCCAGGCGGCCTTGCCGCTTGTCAGCCATTCGATGTGCGCGTTGTTTTTCGTGTTCTCCAGCATGCCCTTGACCAGATGCGCGGCCACGACGTCCGGGTAGTCGCCGAGGATGTTGTAGACCTTCTTCGTCTTTTCGGGCAGGGCGATGCTCTCCTTGCCGCCGAGGGCCTTGACCGTGAAGTCGGTGATCATAATGCCGGGGGAGAGGCGGCCGGCCTTCACCTTGCCGCCGCGCTCGGCCAGTTCCTTCGCCAGCGCCTGCGTGAAGTGGGTCACGGCGCGCTTGCTGGTGCCGTACATGTTCAGGCCCAGCATCATCGCGTCGTTGCTGCCGTAGCCCTCGAGGTTGTAGATGAAGCCGCCCTCGGGCTGCTTTTCCATCCGGATCGCGGCGAGGCGGCTGCCCATGACGGCGCCGCGCAGGTCGATGTCGAGGATCGCGTCGATCTCCTGCTCGCTGAGCTCCCAGATCGCCTTCATCGGCTGGTTGACGCCGGCGTTGTTGATCCAGATGTCGATCGCGCCGAAGCGCGAAGCCGCAAAATCGACCAGGGCCTGCAGCTCCTCCGTCGAGGCGACGCTGCCGCGGCAGCCCTCCACCTCGCCGGCGCCGGATATCGCGCGGAGCGCTTCGACCGCGGCCTTAAGCCGATCTTCATTGACGCCGTTGACGACGAGATTCCAGCCTGCGCCGCGGAAGAGCTTTGCCATTTCAAAGCCGAGGCCGCGCGTGCTGCCTGTGATGACGACTGTTTTCATGCCGAGTTCCTCCCAATTGCTGACTCTGAGAAAAATATAGCACAAACGCGGCAAATGCACAAGCAAAAACGGACTTTTGCGGCTATTGGCAAACGCGGCGGGATATGATATAATCATTTAGTTACGAAAAGGAGGGCTGCGGCATGGAAAAACAGGCATTTATCGACGCGGGGAAGATCGTCAACACCCACGGCGTGCGCGGCGAGGTGCGCATCGAGGTCTGGCTCGACAGCCCGGCCATGCTCAAGCGCTGCGGGCGCGTCTGGCTCGGCGGCGAGGCGAAGAAGCTCGTCTCGGCGCGCGAGCACAAGGGCTTTCTGATCGCGCAGCTTGAGGGCGTGGAGGACGTGAACGCCGCCCAGGCGCTGAAAAACCGCGTCGTGCAGATCGCCCGCGCGGACGCGCGGCTGCCGCGGGGCTCCTACTTCCTGCAGGATATTATCGGCGCCTCCGTCGTCGACGAGAGCGGCGCCGAAGTGGGGAAGCTCGCCGAGGTGATCGAAAACCCGTCCCAGCGCGTCTACGTTGTGAAGGGCGAGACCGAGCATCTGATCCCCGCCGTGCCGGCCTTCATCCTGAACACCGACGCCGAGGCAGGCGTCATCACCGTGCGGCTGATCGAGGGAATGTGATCGAGTGCTTAGTGCGTAGTGCTTAGTGCTTAGCGGAGAGATTATGGATTGATATGAAAATCGACATTTTGACGCTGTTCCCGGAGACGGTGGACGCGGTGCTGCACGAGAGCATCCTCGGCCGCGCGGCCAAAAAGGGCCTCGTGGACATCCGCTGCATCCAGATCCGGGACTATACCGACAACAAGCAGAACCAGGTCGACGACTACCCCTACGGCGGGGGCTGGGGCTGCGTGATGATGGCCCAGCCGCTGAAGGCCTGCCTCGACGCGGCGATCGCCGCCGCGCCGGAGGGCCTGCGCCGCCGGGTGATCTATCTGAGCCCCCAGGGGCAGCCCTATACGCAGGAGACGGCCAAGCGCCTCAGTCGCGGCTACGACCATCTGGTGCTGGTCTGCGGCCACTACGAGGGCGTGGACGAGCGCTTCATCGAGGCGTGCGTCGACGAGGAGATCTCGCTCGGCGACTTCGTGCTCACCGGCGGCGAGATCGCCGCGATGGCGGTGGCCGACTCCGTCTGCCGCCTGGTGCCCGGGGTGCTGTCCGACGAGGAGTGCTACACCGGCGAGAGCCACTGGGACGGGCTGCTCGAGTACCCGCAGTACACGCGCCCCGAGGTCTGGGAGGGCCGCGCCGTGCCGGAGGTGCTGCTGCGCGGCGACCATGAGAAGGTCGGGCGCTGGCGGCGGAGGCAGCAGCTCGAGCGCACGCGCGACCGGCGCCCGGACATGTTCGAAAAGCTGAGTTTTACCGATAAGGACGACCTCAAGCTTTATGAGGAAGTGAAAAGCGGGCGGGACCGCCTGAAGCTGACTGCGCCCGTCACGATGCGCCCGGCGACGGAGGCAGACCTGCCGGAGCTGCTGCGCATCGCCGGGGAGGCGAGCGCCTGGCTGAAAAAGCAGCGCGTCGACCAGTGGCAGGACGGCTACCCCGCCGAGCGGCATTTCCGCTTCGACCTGGAGCGGGGCGAGTGCTTCGCCGTGCTTCACGGGGAGGAGCTCGCGGGCTTCTTTGTGCTCTCGACGCGCGAGGAGCCGGGCTACGCGGCCATCAGCGACGGCAAGTGGACGGCCGACATGCCCTACTGCGTGCTGCACCGCCTGGCCGTCGCGGAAAAATACCGCGGCAGCGGCCTTGCGGACAAGCTGATGCAGCTCGTCGAGCGGCAGGCCGGCGCATACGGCCTGCGCTGCGTCCGCACCGACACGCACAAAAAGAACAAGCCCATGCAGCGCCTGCTGCGCGACAACGGCTGGCGCTACCGCGGCAACGTGACCGTGCGCGTCGGCGAGGGCCATGACCCCGCCAGACAGGGCTATGAGAAAATATTGAAGAAGTGAAATAAAACTGTCATCCTGAGCGCAGCGAAGGATCTGAAAGATTCTTCGTCGCGTTGCTCCTCAGAATGACAGGATAGTGGGAGAATCCGCTATGGACCTGACTGACTACAATGAAATACGCGCCTTGCTCGCGCGGCACGGCTTCCGATTCTCGAAGTCGCTGGGGCAGAACTTCCTGACCGCGGCCTGGGTGCCGGAGCGCATCGCCGACGAGGCGGGGCTCGACGAAAACACCGGCGTCGTCGAGATCGGCCCCGGCATCGGCTGCCTGACGGCTGAGCTGGCCAAACGCGCCGGGAAGGTCGCGGCGATCGAGCTGGACAAGGCCCTGCTGCCGGTGCTGAGGGAGACGCTGCGGGATTTTGACAACGTGACGGTGATCCGCGGCGACGCGGCAAAGATGGACCTGCGCGCGCTCGCAGAGGAGAGGCTGCCCGGGCTGCGCCCCGTCGTCTGCGCCAATCTCCCCTACAATGTCACGACCCCGCTGCTGACCGCCCTCATCGAGGCCGGCTGCTTTGAGACGATCACGGTGATGATCCAGCGCGAGGTCGCACGGCGCATCTGCGCGGGGCCGGACAGCGCCGACTACGGCGCCTTCGGGCTCTTCGTCCAGTGGCACTGCGAGACGGAGCTGCTGTTCGACGTGCCGCCGAGCTGCTTCGTGCCGCAGCCGAAGGTGACCTCCTCCGTCATCCGCCTGACGCGGCGGGCGGAGCCGCCGCTGCCGGTGCGGGACGAAAAGCTCCTCTTCCGCGTGATCCGCGCGGCCTTCAACCAGCGGCGCAAGACCCTGGTCAACGCGCTGTCTTCCGGGCTCGGCCTCGGCAAGGACGAGCTGGAGGAGACGCTGGCCGGGCTGGGCCTCGATCCGCGCGTGCGGGGCGAGGCGCTGGACCTCGCCGCTTTCGCGGCGCTCAGCGACAAAATTTTAACAGGGAAAGACGAAGTTTTATAAGGAAAATAACTTGCTTTTCTGGTAATAATTATGTTATTCTAAATTGTAACTGACCATTTGATCGGTTATTGAGCTGAGATCGAAAAATTATTGATAGAAAGGATTGCAAGTATGAGCAAAAAGTATGTCTATCTGTTCACCGAGGGCAACGCGAAGATGCGCGAGCTGCTCGGCGGCAAAGGCGCCAACCTCGCCGAGATGACCAACATCGGCATGCCAGTTCCCCAGGGCTTCACCATTACCACCGAGGCCTGCACCCAGTACTACGAGGACGGCCGCACGATCAATGACGAGATCATGGGCCAGATCATGAGCTACGTGGAGAAAATGGAGGAGATCAACGGCAAGAAGTTCGGCGATCTCAAGAATCCTCTGCTTGTCTCCGTCCGTTCCGGCGCCCGCGCCTCCATGCCCGGCATGATGG
>JAFZQE010000009.1 GCA_017552325.1 Oscillospiraceae bacterium | reverse complement strand
GCTGTGTCCCCGCTGTACCTGCTCGTTGGCGTAAAGCGCCATGTTGTCGCGCAGGTAGTCGAAGCCCATCTCGTTGTTCGTGCCGTAGGTGATGTCGCAGGCGTAGGCCGCGCGGCGCTGGTCGCTGTCCAGGCCGTGGACGATCAGGCCGACGGACAGGCCGAGGAAGCGGTGCACCTTGCCCATCCACTCGCTGTCGCGGCGGGCCAGATAGTCGTTGACGGTGACGATGTGCACGCCCTCGCCGGCCAGCGCGTTCAGATAGGCGGGCAGGACGGCCACAAGGGTCTTGCCTTCGCCGGTCTTCATCTCGGCGATGCGCCCCTGATGGAGCACGACGCCGCCGATCACCTGCACGCGGAAGGGTTTCATGCCCAGCACGCGCCAGGCGGCCTCGCGCGCGGTGGCAAAGGCCTCGGGCAGGATGTCGTCGAGGGTCTCGCCCCCGGCGAGGCGTTCCTTGAACTCGTCGGTCTTGGCGCGCAGCTCCTCGTCGCTCTTCGCGGCGTATTCATCGGACAGCGCCTCGACCGCGTCCACGATCGGACGCAGCTTTTTCAGCTCGCGGTCGTTGTAGCTGCCGAATATCTTATCCAAAAAACTCATATCGATAGCCTTTCTTCACAGGACAGAATTCCGAATATAAAGTATAACATAGATTTATGAATAAAAAAAGCCCTTTCGGGCCCTCGTCAAAAAAAGAAAGGCCGCAGACAAATCCGCGGGGTCAAGGATCGTCAGGCATGGGGTGATTGTGAAGAGGGGACGGGGAGTCCCCTCTTCACGTCCAATCCCGCGAAAACGGGACCTTTTCGGGAGCTCCCGTTTTTGCTTTCTTTCTGTCGACACTTTGTCGACAGAAAGAAAGGCCGAAAGCAGAGCTTTCGGCCTTTCCGCAGGGGGGAAATGAGGAGAGATTACCTGAGTGCGATCATCGTGTTGGCCATCGTCATGGTCGTCATCAGGATAGCGTTGAGGAAGGCGGGGGTCCAGATGTTGCCGGTACGCTTGTACAGATTGCGCGACACGATCGCCGCGATCGACAGCGTCGGCACCATGGCCACGAGGACAATGCCGGAGAGGGCGGAGCCCGGCTCCATCGCGACGCCCTTCGAGAAGAGCGTGCAGTACTGGAGGATCAGCCACAGGATGGCGCCGCCCGCGTTGAGGGCGATCGCCAGCAGGTAGCCCTTCGCGCCCTGCAGGCGCTCGGTGTTGGTATTGACGGTGATGCCGATCGTGGAGATGATGTAGAACAGCAGGAAGGTCGGCAGGTAGCGCAGAACCGCCGGGATGATGTTCGCCTCGAAGGTCTTGAAGGCAAAGGTCCAGATGCGGAAGTCCGCCTTGAAGATCAGATCCATCAGCCACAGCACGGCGTAGGCCAGCACGATGGTCGCCAGCGCGGTGCAGAGGCCGGCCAGGATGGCCACGGGCTTGAGGCTGATGCCGTAGTCGGCCAGGCGCGCGCCGTCCGCGCGCTTCATGCAGACGAAGACCGCGGAGAGGATCGTCGCGCTCATCAGGGCGCAGCCGATGGTCCAGTAGGCGATGCTGTTGACGCCCAGCGCCGTCCAGACGCCGTTGTCCTGGTACATCGGATTCTTAGCGACGAGCGCAAGCAGCGCGCCGCTGACGATCAGGCAGATGCTGCCGACGAGGGCGTCCTTCCCCTGCTTTTTGACCAGGGCGAGGATCAGCGCCGCGAGGCCGCCGGCCGCCGCGACGAGGCCGGCCCAGAACAGGATCATGACCTTCGGGCTGCCGCCGCCGCCGTCCATCAGCGGGGTGAAGAAGATCGCCGGCAGGAGGATCGCGACGATCAGGATGAGCCAGGTGGCGACGCGCTTGCCGCCGGTCGGGCCGGGCTGCGCCGCGAGCTCGCCGGTCTTCGCCAGCTTGAAGAAGGGCAGCTCGATCAGGATCTGCGCCAGGGCGAGGATCAGCAGCACGAAGCCGACCAGGGCCACGCACTCAAAGCCCTCCTTCCACTGCCAGACCTGCTTCTCGGGCGCGATGTCCTTGAGCAGCGAGGACTGGGCGGCGAAGGCCGTCTGATAGAAGGACACGGCGAAGCCCGTCGTCGTGGCGGAGAAGTGGTTCCAGGGGTGGGTCTGCGCGGGTTCGTAAATGATGCGCTTGCCGCCGTCGCTGGTATCATACCAGGTGTTGGCCTTCGCGGGGGAAGTCTGCTGCAGGAAGGTCATGCCGTCGGGCGTGGAGACATAGTCCTTGTGCCGGACCGTGCCGCCCTCGACCGTGGGATCGTTGAAGAAGAACTCGTCGTACTGGGCGCAGACCTTGCCCATCGTGCGTCCGCCGCCGAGCATATCCGCCGTGGGAGCGTCAACGCCGACGAAGGCGGTGTAGGAGAAGTCCGAGCCCTCGGACAGGCCGCAGCAGACCTTGCGCACGCCGGTCTGTGCATACTGCATCTCGTCGAAGGCCATCGCCAGCGTGCTGGAGAAGCCGCCCATCGAGTGGCCGGTCACGCCGATCATGCCGTTGCCGTCCGCGTCCTTGAAGACGTAGGGCTGCTCGTACATGTACTGCACGGCGTCGTTCATAGAGTTGGCCCAGAAGGGCAGCCAGAGGCCGAAGAAGCTGGTGTCAGAGTAGTTCTCCCGGCTCAGCGCGGAGTGGCCGTGGTCATACTGGTCGAGCGCCAGCACGACGAAGCCGCGGCGGGACAGCTCGATCGCGTTCGCGTCCTGCATTTCCGCAGAGTTGAGATAGCCGTGCGTCACGATGACCGTCGGCTTCGGGTTGCTTGCCGAGGCGTCCTTCGGCATGTAGAGCAGGCCGCTGAGCGTGCCGTGCCCGCCGTCGAAACGGATGCGCGTGACCTTCACGGCGGCGACGCCCGTGTTGAACAGGCCGGCCAGCGCGCTGCCGAGCAGGATCAGCGCCAGAGCGATGCACAGCAGGGTCTTGGTCTTTTTGCTGATGTTCATGTCTCTCTCTTCCTTTCTTTTTTATACTGAACCCTGACAGAAATCTTTGATCCTTTCCGGCCGGAACGGTGTCAGCCTTCGTTGACTTCCTTGACCATATATCTCCATTATGCTCTGCGGAAGCCGCCTCGTCTGACGCTGTTCCGACGCGGAAATCCCTCTAAAGCTTTCTGTCAGGGTTCAGTATTGCTGTCCGCCTTTCCGGCGGCCCTCGTTTGTTTCCGATGGAAACTATGCTTGTATTATATATCCAGTTCTCCGGAATTGCAAGGGGTTGTTTTCGGAAAAACTGCTCAAAATCATTTTTTGAAATGCCGCTTGCCCAATCGATTTTTCTCTGATAGAATAAACGCAGACAAGGGGGGCGAAAGATGAAGCTTGCATGGATGGGAGAATACCGCGAGGTCGTGGAGGCGCTGATCCACTACTGCAACATCTACGCGGCGGCCTACAAGATCGAAAAGATGGAATACGAAGGCGTGAGCTACTCCTACGCCCAGATCCAGGTGCTCGAGTATCTGCTCGAAAACGAGGAGCGCAACGAGAACATGTCCGCGATCGCCGCGCGCTTGGGCATCACGCGCAGCAACTTCACCAAGATCGTCAACCGCCTGGTCGCCAAAGGCCTGCTGGAGAAGGACTATATGCCCGGCAGCCGCAAGGAGCTGAAGCTGTCGGTCAACGCGCTGGGCCGCGAGCTGTACGAGGACTATTCCCGTGACATCCTGCGCTGGCACTTCTCCCCCATGTTCCGCGAGCTGTCCCGCATCGACAGCAAGGACACCCCCGCCATCCGCGACGCGCTCTACGCCGCCATGCGCGGCAGCACCTATCTCGACGAGACGGAGCGGGAGCGGTAGGTTTTAGTTTTTAGTTTTTAGTTTTTAGAAAAAACAAGAGCTGCACGCTTTTCGGCGTGCAGCTCTTTGTTTTACTTTATCAGTTTATCCGCTTCGCTCTCGCCAAGCAGCGCGAGCCCCGCTTCGCGCAAGGCAGCCGCGGTCACGCCGTCGCCGGGGATGACGGCGTGGCTGAACGTGCCGTCGTAGATCGCGCCCGCGCCGCAGCTCGGGCTGCGCTCCTTGAGCAGGGCTTTTTTGCAGCCGAAGCGCCCGGCGAGGCGCAGCGCGATGCGCGCGCCCTCTTCGTATGCCGCCGTCACGTCCGCGCCGTCGCGGGAGAAGACGCGCCCGTCCCGCCGCTCGCTCGGCACGCGCGGGATCGGCAGGCCGCCGGCGGTCTCCGGGCAGACCGGGATCAGCTCGTATTTCTCCCGCAGGGCGGCGAGCTTCTCCGCAGGCAGGGTGTTCGTCCCGCCGTCGTACTTGCAGCGAAAGCCCAGCAGGCAGGCGGAGATCAGCAGCTTTTCCTTCATTTTCGCAGCCCCATGCCCAGAAAGGCGCCGCAGAGCCCGCCGATCACGTGCGTCAGCTGCGAGACGTTGTCGCTGAGCGTGACGCCCTTGACGACCTCGCCGCCGATGTAGAGGATCAGCACCAGGATCAGCGTGACGGGGATCGCCCCGTCCTTCATCCCGGCCAGCGACGACATCACGATCATCATGAACACGATGCCCGAGGCGCCGAGCAGCGCCGTCCCCGGGAAAAAGAGCCAGTGCACGAGCCCCGAGACCAGCGCCGTCACCGCGATGGCCCAGAGCAGCGGCCGGCTGCCGTATTTCTCCTCCAGCGGCGGCCCGACGACGAGGATCAGCATCATGTTGCCGATGTAGTGCGTCAGGTTCGCGTGTCCCAGCACGTGCAGAAAAAAGCGCGGGTAGGTCAGCAGCTTCGTCAATGGGGAGCGGTAGACGGAGAAGAGCAGCGTGTTGCTGCGCCCGTGCGTGAAGGTATTGAGCAGCAGCACCCCGAGCGAGAGCAGCGCGAAGGACAGCACCACCGGGGAATTGTACTGCAGGCGAAGTTTTTTGCCTTTCATTTTTTCATCCACTCCCCGAGGGCAGCTTCATAGACCGCTTTTGTCCGATAGTCGAAGCAGACCATGCGCACGCGCTCGATCTCCGGATGCGCCTCGAGAAAGGCGCCGATCGTCCGGATCGCGATCGGGGCCGCGCGGTTGAGCGGGAAGGCATAGACGCCGGTGCTGATCGAGGGGAAATCGACGGTTTTGCAGCCGTTTTCTGCGGCGAGCTCGAGGCAGGAGCGATAGCAGGAGGCCAGCAGCTCCGGCTCGCCGTGCGTGCCGCCGCGCCAGATCGGCCCGGGCGTGTGGATGACGTACCTGGCCGGCAGGCGGTAGCCCTTCGTGATCTTGGCCTTGCCGGTCTCGCAGCCGTGCAGCGTGCGGCACTCGGCCAGCAGCTCCGGCCCTGCCGCGCGGTGGATCGCGCCGTCCACGCCCCCGCCTCCCAGCAGCGAGCAGTTGGCGGCGTTGACGATGGCGTCCACAGCCTGTCTGGTGATGTCTCCCTGGATGATCTCAATGCGTGACATGATATGTACCTCCCGGTCTTTTCCCCATACTCAAAAAGCCCCCGGTGCCGGGGGCTTTTTGTTGTCTCAAATTCCGAATTCCGAACTCCGGATTTGTCTAAGCACTAAGCACTATTTTTACCTTGCCGTCGGCCGCAGAAAGGGAAATCCCGCTCGTCTGCGCGCCGCGGGCCTCGACCAGCTTCGCGGCGATCTCGTCCTCGATCTCCTTCTGGATCGTGCGGCGGAGATTGCGCGCGCCGTAGGTCAGCGAATAGGCGGTCCTGACGAGATGATCCACCAGACTGTCGTCCCAGACAAGGGCGATGTTCTTTTCTGCCAGCAGATCGCGCACCTCGCCGAGCATCAGCGCCGCGATGCCGCGGAAATTTTCCTCGGTCAGCGGGTTGAAGCAGACGACCTCGTCCACGCGGTTGAGGAACTCCGGGCGCAGGAACTCCGAGAGCGCCTTCATGCTGCGTTCGCGGCTCATGTCGCTCAGGGAGCCGCCGAAGCCGACGCTGCCGGTCTTGCGGTTGCTGCCGGCGTTGGTGGTCATGATGATGACGGTGTTCTCGAAGTTCACGGTGCGGCCCTGCGCGTCGGTCACGCGGCCGTCGTCGAGGATCTGCAGCAGGACGTTCAGCACGTCCGGGTGCGC
>JAFZQE010000074.1 GCA_017552325.1 Oscillospiraceae bacterium | reverse complement strand
CTACGGCGGCCTGACCCAGGGCATCGGCCTTGCGCTGAGCGAGGACTTCGACGATCTCCAGAAGGAGACCAGCCTGCTCCGCTGCGGCATCCCGTACCCGAACGACGTTCCGGACGACATCGAGCTGCACTACAACGAGACCTACCGTCCCTACGGCCCCTACGGCGCCGCCGGCTGCGGCGAGGCCCCGCTGGATGCTCCTCACCCCGCCATCCTCAACGCCATCTACAACGCCACCGGCGCCCGCATCACCCGCATCCCGGCTCGCCCGGACAAGGTGCTTGCGGCCCTCAAGGCGCTGGAGAACTAATCTTTTCAAACAGCACAAACCATGCTATAATGGGGATGTGGGGTTTTCCCACATCCCCATTTCCAAATCATTTCGAAAGGGGCGGTCGGCATGTCGCAGATACAGGAACGCGGCTCGACCCACGTCTATAAGGTCAACAAGATCTCCAAGGAGGAGATGGACAGCATGGTCGCGCGCTGCGTGCACGAGGATCCGCCCTTCTGCAGCGCCGCCTGCCCGCTGAAGCTGGACGCCCGCGCCTTTCTGGAGGCGGCGGCCGCCGGGAACTTCAAAAAGGCGCTGCTGCTCTATGAGAAGATCGCGCCCTTCCCGCTGATCCTCTCCGCCGGCTGCGAGGCCCCCTGCGAGAAGAAATGCCGCCTGAGCGAGATCGGGGACGGCCTGGCCATCCGCGAGGTGGAGCGGGCCGTCGCCCGCTTCGGGGAGCAGAGCAGGCTCGGCATGGTCTTCCGCAGCAAAAAACGCAAAAGCACCGCCGTGCTGGGCTCCGGCCTTTTCGCGCTGCTGCTGGCGGGCGAGCTGGAAAAGAAGGCCTATCCGGTCCGCGTGCTCTGCGAGGAGGCGGACGAGGAGGCTTATCTGCGCGCCGCCGCGCCCTTCCTCGACGGGGAGGCCTTCCGCCTGGAGCTGAAGCGCCTGCGCGGCAAGGACATCCAGTTTGAATTCGGCTGCGCGCTGACGCCGGAGCTCCTGGAGGAGACCCGGGGGAGCGCGGACGTGCTCTGCGCCTCCTGGGAACTGACGCAGCAGCTGTTCCCCGGCGCGCAGAGCGTGCCGGAGTTGGTCTACTGCGAGGCGGAGCGCCTGGTCTCCGGGCCCTCCGAGGGCGTCATGGGAGCCGCCTTCGCCGTCAAAAAGGCTGCGCTGACGGTCGACCGTCTGGCGCAGAACCTCGACCCGCGCAATACCCGCGGGCAGGAGGGCGCCGTGGACAGCAAGCTCTACACCGACCTTGCCGAGGCAAAGGAGCTGCGCCGCGTCCCCGTGGGCGAGAGCGGCTACAGCCGGGAAGAGGCGATCCGGGAGGCGGGGCGCTGCATCCGGTGCCACTGCGAGGAGTGCCTGAAAAGCTGCGCCTACCTGAAGCATTACAAAAAGCACCCAGGCCTGCTTGCCAAGGAGATATACAACAATACCCAGATCATCATGGGCGACCACCAGCTTAATAAGCCCATGAACGCCTGCTCGCTCTGCGGGCAGTGCACGGTGGTCTGCCCCAACGGCTTTGATATGGCCCGTGTCTGCCACCTGGCGCGGCAGAACATGGTTTCCACCGATAAAATGCCCCTGGCGCCGCACGAATTCGCCCTGCTGGACATGCTGTTTTCCAATGGCGAGGCCTTCCTCTGCCGTCCGCAGCCGGGCTATGAAACGTGCAGGTACGTGTTCTTCCCGGGCTGCCAGGCCGCGGCCATTGCGCCCGCGACCGTGAAAGCCGCCTATCTCGACCTCTGCGCGCGGTTCGAGGGCGGCGTCGCGCTGATGCTCGGCTGCTGCGGCGCGATCTGCGACTGGGCCGGGCGCTATGAGATGGAGGCGCAGACCCGGGACTTCCTTGACCGGGAGCTCGCAAAGCTCGGCGACCCGACCGTGATCGCCGGCTGTCCCACCTGCCTGAAGGAGCTGAGCGGGCACGAGGGCCTGAAGCTCCGCGGCATCTGGGACGTGCTGCTCGAGATCGGCCTGCCCGCCGGCGGGCACGGGCTCGACCGCCCCGCCGCTATGCACGACGCCTGCGGCGCCCGCGGCGACGCGAAGACGCAGGAGGCCGTGCGGGAGCTGGCGCGCCGCCTGGGCTGCGAGCTGAGCGAGACGCCCTACGAGGGCGACCGCGCGCCCTGCTGCGGCTACGGCGGCCTGACCGCCTACGCCAACCGCGAGGTCGCCGCGGAAATGACCGACAAGTGCCTGGAGCGCAGCGACGCGCCCTATATTTCCTACTGCATGGCCTGCCGAGACCGCTTTGCCCGGCAGGGGAGGGAGTCGCGGCACATCCTGGAGCTGGTCTACGGCACCGACGCCGGCGCGCCGCCGGACATCAGCGAGAAGCGCCGGAACCGGCTGACGCTGAAAAACGAAGTTCTGCAGGAGATCTGGCTGGAGGAAGCGATGGAGAAGAAACTGGATTACCCGCTGCGCTGGACCGACGAGGCACGCCGCATGATGGACGATCGCATGATCCTTGTCGAGGACGTGATCGCCGTGCTCGAGGACTTCCGCGAGAGCGGCGAGGCCATCCGCGACGAGGACGGCCTGCTGGTCGCCCGCCGGCGCGTCGGCAACGCGACCTTCTGGGTCAAGTTCAGCCCGGAGGACGACGGCGGCTTCCTGGTGCGCCGCGCCTGGAGCCACCGCATGCGCGTGGAAAAACGGGAGGGTTGAGCATGGCCATCGAGAAGAATTACTACACGATAGACCCGCAGGGGAAGCTGAGCTGCTATAAATGCGGCGTGCCGCTCGTCAAGGGCAAGGCCAAGTTTATGTATCTCGACAACGGCTTTCCCGTGGAGCTGCCTGTTTGCCCGGTCTGCGGCTTCGTCTACGTGCCGGAGGAGCTGGCGCTGGGCAAGGTCGCGTCCGTCGAGCGGGCGCTGGAGGACAAATGAGGAGTCATCCCGGCGGCGAGGCGCACACGCGCAGGATGCTGGAGCTGGCCGCGCTGCCCGCGGGCGCTTCGGTGCTCGACATGGGCGCCGGCGCTGGGGATACCCTCGCGCTGCTGCGCGCTTTGGGCTATGACGCCCGCGGGATCGACCTTGCGCCGCGTTCCGAAACAGTTGAGGAGGGAGATCTCCTTCGCACGCCGTACCCGGACGCGAGCTTTGACGCGGTGCTGAGCGAATGCGCCTTCTTCGTTTCCGGGGATCAGCCCGGCGCGCTGCGCGAGGCGAGGCGCGTCCTCAAGCTCGGCGGCAGGCTGCTGCTGTCGGATGTGTTTTTTGAGGAACCTGCGCCGCTGCTCAAGGCCGCGGACTTTGAGATCGAAAGCGAAGAAGACCTGAGCCCGCTCTGGCGGGACTATTTCCTGGAGGCGCTGTGGAGGGACGAGCCCCTCTGCTGCCGGATTCCAAAGGGCAAATGCAGCTATCGGCTGCTGATCGGAAGGAAGGTTTGACAATGGATCTGTTCGACAGAATCATGGAGCTGAGCCGCTGCGGCTATTTCTGCTCGCAGATCATGGCGATCCTGCTGCTCGAGACGCTGGGCGAGGACAACCCCGGCCTCGTGAAGGCGATGGGCGGGCTCAACGGCGGCGTCGGCTATTCCCAGGGCTGCTGCGGCTGCATGACCGGCGGCGCCTGCCTGATCTCGTATTTCACCGGCAAGGGCGAGGACACCGGCATGGACGATCCACAGCACAAGCTCGCGCTCGCGGATTTCACGCAGTGGTTCGAGGAGGAGATGACCCTCGAATACGGCGGGATCGACTGCCGCGACATCACAAAGGGAAATCCGGCCAAGCGCGTGGAGTATTGCCCGCAGATCATCGCGGCCAGCTTTGAAAAGTGCATGGAGATCCTGACGGAGCGAGGCCTGCTATGATATTCGGAAGGACACAGAGCGTCTGCCCCGTGTGCCTGCGCGTGCTCGACGCGCAGAAGCGTGCGGAGAAGGACGGGATCTATATGGACAAAAACTGCCCGGAACACGGGCAGTTTTCCGCGCTGATCTGGGAGGGGAATCTCGCCTCCTATCTGCGCTGGAACACGGAAAACAGCGCCGTCGACCCGCCGAAGGACGGCCGGGCTCCGGACAGGGGCTGCCCGCACGACTGCGGCCTGTGCACGGCGCATCTGCGCAAGGGCTGCTGCGCGCTGCTGGAGCTGACGAAGCGCTGCAACCTGCGCTGCCCGGTCTGCTTCGCCTCGGCGGGGGAGACGGGGGAGGACCTGCCGCTCGCTGAGATCAAGCGCCAGTACGACTGGCTGATGGCCCACGGCGGCCCCTTCAACATCCAGCTCTCCGGCGGAGAGCCGACCGTGCGTGACGACCTGGCGGAGATCATCCGCCTCGGCTGGGAAAAGGGCTTCACCTTCTTCCAGCTCAACACCAACGGCCTGCGCCTGGCCTCAGAGCCGGACTATGCAAAGGAGCTGAGGGCCGCCGGGCTGAACACCGTTTTCCTGCAGTTCGACGGCCTGGACGATAAGGTTTACATAACTCTACGCGGCCGCCCGCTGCTCGAGCAGAAAAAACGCTGCGTCGACAACTGCGCGGAGGCGGGCCTCGGCGTCGTGCTGGTGCCGGTGATCGCCGCCGGCGTCAACGAGGATCAGCTCGGGCCGATCCTGCGCTATGCGCTGGAAAAGAGCCCTGCCGTGCGCGGCGTGCACATCCAGCCCATCAGCTATTTCGGCCGCTGCGCGCTCGAGCGTCCGGCGCGGCCGCTGACGATCCCCGCGGTGCTGCGCCTCATCGAGGCGCAGACGGAGGGCCTGTTCCGTGCGGCCGATTTCACGGGCGGCGGGGCCGAAAATCCCTACTGCTCTTTCCACGCGGCCTACCGCATCCGCCCGGACGGCGGGCTGAAGCTGCTGCCGCGGCGCGCCGAGGGCTGCTGCTGCACGGCCTCGGACGATTCGCGCGTCTCGGTGGCAGAGCAGTGGAGCGGCGACATGACGGACTTTGACGCCGACGGCGCGCTGACCGAGACCTCCGCGCTCGACGAGTTCCTGCGCGAGGCCTGGCGGGCGAGCTTCACGGTCTCCGGCATGGTCTTTCAGGACGCTTGGAACCTCGACCTCGAGCGCCTGCGCCGCTGCCACATCTGCGAGGTCGACAGCCGCTACGGCATGGTGCCCTTCTGCGCCTACAACCTGACCGACAGCGAAGGAAGGACGATGTACCGATGAGCATCCCGCGGATCGACGCGCTGATCATGGCGCAGGAGGGCATGCGCTCCCTGACGAGAGCGGAGATCGAGGCGATGCAGCTGCGCAGGCTCAACGCGCTGCTTCGGCGCGAGAAGGCGCGCGGCGGCTTCTACCGCGATCTGCCGGAGCGTCTGGACAGCCTCGGGGAGCTCTCGACGCTGCCCTTCACGAGCGACGAGGATCTCGCGAAAAACGCCGCGGGCCTGCTGCTCTGCTCGCAGAGCGAGATCCGGCGCGTGCTGTCGGACGCGACCTCCGGCACGACGGGCGCGGCCAAGCGCGTTTTCTACACCGAGGGCGACTGCGAAAACACCGTGCGCCTCTTCATGGCCGGGCTCGGCGAGCTGATCTTCCCCGGAAGCGTCACGATGATCTGCTTTCCCTTTTCCGGGCCCTACGGGCTCGGCGAGCTGATCGCGGAGGCGGTGACACGCCTCGGGGCGCGGCCGCTGAAGCTGGGCGGAGGCCTCAGCTACGGAGAGCTCGGCGAGGTGCTGAAACAGGAAAAACCGGACACTTTCGTCGGCATGCCGGTGCAGCTGCTGAGCCTGCTGCGCGTCTGCGGACGCGGGAGCCTCCGCCGCGCGCTGGTCAGCGGGGACGCCTGCCCGATGGCCGTGCTGCGCGGCTGCGAGGAGCTGCTGGGCAGCCGCCTCTTTCCGCATTACGGTTCGCGCGAGATGGCGCTGGGCGGCGCGATCTGCTGCCCGGCCCACGAGGGCATGCACCTGCGCGAAAACCACGTGATCGCCGAGATCGTGGACGAGAGGGGCCTTCCCGTCCCGCCCGGAGAGCGGGGCGAACTTGTCGTCACGACGATCGGCATGGAGGCCATGCCGCTGATCCGCTACCGCACGGGCGACGAGGCCCGCGCGATCCCCGGCAGCTGCGCCTGCGGCAGCGAGGTGCTGCGCCTGGACGATATCGGCAGGAAAGGCGGGGCCTCGGAGATGGCCGCCCTGGACGAGGCGCTGTTCGCGCTGCCCGGCCTGGCAGACTACAGGGCGACAAGGATCGGCGGCCGCCTGCATCTGGAGATTCTGAGCTGCGGGGAGCTTCGGCTCCCGCCGCTGGACGCCGAAATAAAAATACGCCCGGCGCGCCCGGAGGATCGGACGCTGTATCCGGGAAAGAGGAGGATCGAGGAGCTGTGATCGAGATCAAAAAGAAAAACGACGAATCCTGCTGCTGCAAACCCGCGCCGAAGGAGGACGCGGACCGCTATGCCGGATGCCTGCTCTGCGGCAAGCCCCTGGTCTACTGGACCGACGCGCGCCGTCTGCGCTGCTCGGTCTGCGGCCGGAAGTTCGAGGCGAACTGCGCCTGCGAGGACGGACATTTCGTCTGCGACGCCTGCCATGCGGCGGGCGCGGAGGCGTTTTTCGTGCCGGTCCTGCTGGCAAGCGAAGAAAAGGATCCGCTCCTTCTGCTGGAGCAGGTCATGGCGCTGCCGCGCGTGCACATGCACGGCCCGGAGCACCACGCCATCGTGCCCTGCGTGCTGCTGACGGCCTACCGCAACAACGGCGGCGAGCTCGAGCTCGAACCGGCACTGCGCGAGGCGATCCGCCGGGCCGGTCAGGTGCCGGGCGGCGCCTGCGGCTACTGGGGCGTCTGCGGCGCGGCGGCGGGCGCCGGGATCTACGCCAGCATCGTCCTGGGCTCCAACCCCCTGCACAAAGAGGCCTGGCCGATCCCGATGCATCTGACCTCCGCCTGCCTCGCGGACATCGCCGCGGTCGGCGGGCCGCGCTGCTGCAAGCGCACCGGCCGCCTGTCCGTCATCCGCGCGGCGGCCTTCACCGCCGAGTGCTTCGGCGTCGAGATGCCGATCTCAACGGTCCGCTGCACCCATATCGGCAGGAACCGCGAGTGCATCGGCACCGCCTGCCCCTTCTTCCCGACAAGCCGGGAAGCCTGACGATCATCGAAAGAAAACGGAACAGAAAAAATGAACGATAACGAAGATAAAAAGAGAAAAATACGCCTGCTGATCCGGATGGGCGTCATTATTCTGCTGATGTTCGCCCTGATTTTTCTCACCGTCTGGCTGACGGGAGAACGGGAGATCAAGGACTTCACCGCGGCGGACCGCCAGGTTTTCGGCGTATTTCTCGCCGCCGAGCTCGCCTGTCTCGCCGCGCTCGTGTTCACGGTCGTTCGCTGGAGCAGGCTGCATGTTAAAGGGGCGAAACCGACGATCCTGCTGGACGGGGAGCCTCAGAACGACACCGACAAGGCCACCCGCAGACGGAGCATTCTACTGTTTTTCGCCGCGCTGATCCTCGCTGCGCTGGCAGAAGTCGCCGGGATCCTGGCGGGAAAAGGGCTGCCCGCGGAACGGAAGGCCGCGCTGATCCCACTGCTCGCGAGCGGACTGCTGCTGCCCTTCCTGCTTCTCGGTGCGAGCCTGCTGCTCCACCGCGCGTCGAAGAAGCATTTTGAAGCGATGCGCCAGGAGGAGGGGCAGCGCTGGCTCCTGTCCCACCGGGAGCAGGCGGAGCGGGTCGCGGCGCAAAAGCTTCGGCTGCTTGGCGTAATACGCAGGGCGACCGGCGTCTATGCGGTCTTTCTTGTGCTGCTCGGCCTGGCGGACGCCTTTCTGATCGGTCTGTGCACGGGAGGAGAGCTGCTCACTGTGCTGCTCTTCCTTTCGCTGTATCCGGCGGCCTCGGGGCTGCTGCGCCTGCGCTTTGCGCCGCCGAAAAGCTATTTTGCCGACAGCGGCTGCTATGTCGCCGAGAGCGAGTTCCCGCAGATCTATGCGCTCTGCCGCCGCGCTGCGGAGCAGCTCGGGCGCCGCGGGACCATCCATGTCTGCCTGACGCCGGACGTCAACGCCGGCATCGCCGAGATCGGAGGGGAATACTCCGTGCAGCTCGGGACAAAGCTGCTCGCTCTGTTCAGCTCGGACGAGATCTGGCATGTGCTGCTGCACGAATTTGCCCATCTGCACGCGCCGCAGGTCAGGAAGGAAAACGCCTGTCTCTTCTGGCTGGAAGGGGAGAGCCGCTGCAGCTTTCTGTTCAGTCTGCGCGAGCCGCTGTTTCTCTGGCCGGACGGGCAGTACGGCCTGCAGACGACCCTCTACCGCTACGCGGCGAGCGTAGGCGAAGAGACGCGGGCGGACCGGGCGATGGCCGAGCACGGAGACGCGGCGGTGGCCGCCTCTGGCCTGCTGAAGCTCAAGTACACCGATCTTTACGCCTGGGAGCATCAGGCCGAGGATCAGGTCATACCGGAGACGATCGCCGACAGTATCCACCGGCTCGTCATCAGCGGAGCCGATGAGATCCGCACGGCGATCCGCGAGCGGGCGCCCTTCTACAACGAGCTGGTCGAAAAGGAGATCATCTCCCGCTCGGCCTCGCACCCGACGCTGAAAATGCGGCTGGAGACCCTCGGCGTCAGCGAGCTTAGTTTTTCGGAGGGGAACGACGATCCGCTTTTCCGCACCGAGACCGAACAGGCCGCGAAAAAGCTGGAGGAATACCTGCTCGGCTTCAATTCCGAAAAGGATTATTCGGAATACCTGGAAAAACGGCGCAAAACCGTCGAAGACTGGGAAAAGGCGGGCTGCCCGCTGCAGGAGGAGGAATATCCGGACACTGTCGGCGCGCTCAAGGAGCTCGGCCGCGTCGGCGATGCCATGGCGCTCTGCGACCGTGTGATCGAGAATCTGCCCGGCTCGACCAATGCGCTCTTTATGCGGGGCTGCTACCGGCTGCACCGCTGGGACGCCGGCGGCATCGAGGACGTCTACGCCGCCCTGGAGGATAACAGGAACTACCTGGAGGAGGGCCTGGAACAGATCGGCAGCTTCTGCTGCATGACCGGCAACCGCGAAGAGCTGGAGCGCTATCGCGAAAAGGCGCCCGTGCTCGCGCAGAAAAAACAGGACGAGGACGAAGAGATCTGCAGCCTGAAACCGGGCGACGATCTAAGCGGCGAGAACCTGCCGCCCGAGATGGACGGGAAGATCCGGGACTACATCGAGAGCATCGACGAGGGGCAGATCGACCGCGTCTATCTGCTGCACAAGCAGATCGGCCCGGAGCTGTATACCAGCGCCATGGTCGTTTCTTTCGTACCGGACGCGGCGGACGAGATCAAGGGAGAGACCATGCACAAGGTGTTTCTCTGCCTGGACAATGTCCCAGACTGGCAGTTTTCCCTTTTCGATCTGGACGATCACAGAAAGATCCGGCCGGACGGGATCCCGGGCTCGCTGTTCTATCTGGGCAAAAAGAACAGGAACCCCGCGCCCTGAACGGCCGGGAACAAAAAAGACACGGAGCTTTTTGCTCCGTGTCTTTTTGTTATGACGGACGTTTATGCGGCCAGCAGCTTGCGCAGCGCGGCGAGCCGCATGCTGACGCAGTAGATCTCCATGGCCTTTTCCAGCTGCTCGATCGGCGGCAGGGAGGGGGCCACGCGCATGTTGCTGTCCTTCGGGTCCTTGCCGTAGGGGAAGGTCGCACCGGCGCCGGTCATCGTCAGCCCGGCCTCCTTGCACAGCTGCCAGGTGGCCTTCGCGATGCCGGGCATCGTGTTCACGCTGACGAAGTAGCCGCCGTTCGGGCGCTGCCACTCGGCGATGCCGAGCGGGGCGATCTCGCGGTCCAGCGCGTCGAGCACGCAGCGGAACTTCGGCCCGAGGATGCCCGCGTGCTTCTTCATCAGGGCCAGCAGCCCGTCCCTGTCCTTGAAGTAGCGGATGTGGCGCAGCTGATTGACCTTGTCGTAGGAGATGATCTGCGCGCCGAGCAGCTTCTTCATGTAGTCCATGTTGCGCACGCTGCAGGCGAAGACGGACACGCCCGCGCCGGGGAAGGTGATCTTGGAGGTCGACGCGAACTCGAACACCATGTCCTCATTGCCGTACTTGGCGCACTCGCCCAGAATGTCGGGGAAGGGGACGTAGTCGCCGAAGAACTCGTGGATGCAGTAGGCGTTGTCCCACATCAGCAGGAAGTCCTTCGCGGCGGGCTTCATCGAGGCGATGCGGCGGATGGTCTCCTCGCTGTAGATGATGCCGTCGGGGTTGGAGTACTTGGGCACGCACCACATGCCGCGGACCTCCGGGTCGCGGATCAGCTCCTCGACCACGTCCATGTCCGGGCCGGTCGGGGTCATCGGCACGGTGATCATCTGCATGCCGAAGGTCTCGGACACCTTGAAATGCCGGTCGTAGCCGGGGGCGGGGCAGAGCCACTTGACGACGTCATAGCGGCCCCAGGGCTTGTCGCTCATGACGCGGCCGTGGGTGTAGCACTTGGCGATCGTGTCGTACATCAGCTGCAGCGAGGCGCTGCCGCCGATGAAGACGTTCTCCGGCTGCACGCCGAGCACGTCGG
The DNA here is from genome assembly GCA_017552325.1 of Oscillospiraceae bacterium. Taxonomy (GTDB): domain Bacteria; phylum Bacillota; class Clostridia; order Oscillospirales; family Oscillospiraceae; genus Limivicinus. The sequence goes on along the minus strand of JAFZQE010000074.1, from coordinate 12,232 downwards.
CGAAGAGCTTGCGGCAGGAGGGCAGCCCCTCGAGGTTGCCGTAGTTGCGCGCGTCGATGCCGTCGCACATGTAGTCGCTGTCGGCCTTCAGGACCTCGGCGATGTCGCTGACCATGTCGAGCTGTTCCTTGCCGGGCTTGCCGCGCGCCATATTGAGGCTCAGGTGCTGGTCCTTCAGCGCCTCGTACTGCTTCTCGACGAGCTCCAGTTCGGCCTGAAGCTCGGCTTTGGTCATTTCCGCGTATTTCTTCATGATCTGTTCCTTTCGTTTTCCGCGGCGGCTCATGCACGGCGCCGCTGTAATATGCGCAGGGGCAGAGCAGGATGCTGTTTTCGTTTTCAAAGGCGGGGCCGGGGAACTCCGCCTTTTTATCATAACACACGCCGGACTTTTCAGCAAGACGCGCCGCGCTTTTTTGCCGAAAGATTCTGAAAATCTTCCCTCGCGCCCCTTTTCACGCCGTCCGGAATGTGATAAGATGCAGAAAAGACCGGGAGAGGGGGAGAGATTCCGTGCAGGCGATGCTGTTTCCGATGGCGCTGACGCTCAGGATGGTGCTGATCGTGGTCGTCGGCGTGTTTCTGGCCTCCTTTGTCGACGGGGTCGCGGGCGGCGGCGGGATCATCTCGGTGCCGACCTACTTTCTGGCGGGCCTCCCGGCGCATCTGGCGCTGGGCACCAACAAGCTCTCCTCCTGCATCGGCACCGCGGTCTCGACCGGGCGCTTCATCAAGGGCGGCTATGTAGACTGGAAGCTCGGCGTCCCCTCGATCCTGCTGGCGCTCTACGGGGCGCACCTCGGGACGAAGCTGCAGCTCATGCTGGACGAGCAGTACCTCAAGTGGCTGCTGCTGATCGTGCTGCCGATCGTCGCCTTCGTCGTGCTGCGGCAGAAGCAGCTGCCGGAGGAACGCGGCGAGATCGCGCCGGGGCGGCAGATGGCGATCGTCTGGGCGGCCTCGCTGATCGTCGGCGCCTACGACGGCTTTTACGGCCCGGGCACCGGCACCTTCCTGATCCTGATCTTCTGCCAGCTCGGCAGGCTCGATCTGCGCACCGCCTCCGGGAACGTCAAGCTCGTCAATCTGGCCAGCAACATCGGGGCGCTTGCGACCTCGCTGATGAACGGCAAGGTTTTTATCGTTCTCGGACTGATCGGCGCGGTCGGCTCGATCCTCGGCCACTGGCTGGGCTCCGGCCTCGCCATCAAGGACGGCTCGAAGATCGTCCGGCCGATCATCCTGCTGGTGCTGCTGCTCCTGGCGATCAAAGTGATCACAGAACTGTTATAGAGGTTTGAAAAATGAAAAAAACCATCGGTATCATGGGCGGCATGGGGCCGCTTGCCACGGCGGACCTGCTCATCAAGATCACCACCTCCACCAAGGCGGACTGCGACAATGAGCACGTCCGCGTCTATATCGACTGCGACTGCGCGATCCCGGACCGGACCGGCGCGATCCTGCACGGCGGGCCCGATCCCGTGCCGGAGATGACCACCGCGCTGCGGCATCTGGAGGCCTGCGGGGCGGACTGCATCATCATGGCCTGCAACACCGCGCATTATTTCCTGCCGCGCCTGCAGGCGCTGACGGAAACGCCGATCCTCGACATGATGAGCATCACGGCCCGCAGCTGCGCCGAGCGCTTTCCCGGCAAGCGGGCGGCCCTGTTCGGCACCACCGGCACGCTGCAGACCGGGCTGTACAACGCCGCCTTCGAGCGGGAGGGGGTCCCGTATCTCCTGCCGGACGAGGAGCAGCAGGCCTTCCTGATGCACATGATCTACGACGTCGTCAAGGCCACCAAACCGATGCAGCCGGAGGAGGAGAACTGGAGCGCGCTGCTCAATGATCTCCGGCAGCGCGGCGCGGACTATTTTGTTCTCGCCTGTACCGAGCTGCCGATCGTCGCCGAGACGCTGTCGGACGAGGGGCCTTTCGTCGATCCGACGACGGAGCTGGCCCGCGCGGCGATCCTCTTCTGCGGCTACGAGCTGAAGGAGAGGCGCTGAGTCATGGATCTCGGCGGCATCGATTACCTGGGCCTGGACCGGGTGCTCCGGCGCGGCACGGGGGAGCTGATCGCGAGCCGGGAGCGGGCGGTCCTGGTCCGCGACAGCGTGAGCGGAGCCTGGCTGCTGGCCTGTGAGGATCGCGCGCAGGGCGCGGAGCTCATCGACCGGCATTTTCCGCCGGAGGGCAGCCTGCTGATGGTCTCCGACCTGTCGCTCGGGAGGGCCGTCTTCGAGGACTGCGGCTTTTCGGACATGCTGGAGTGCTATCAAGCGGCGTATTACGGCAAGATGCCGGAGGCGGAGCCCGGCCTCTCGCTGCGGGCCGCCGGGCCCGGCGATCTTCCGCTTCTGACGGCCTCCTACGATCTGTTGAGTCCCGAAGAGCTGGCGCAGATCGTCGAGCGGCGGAGGCTCCTGCTCGGCTATGACGGGGAGCGCCTCGTCGGCTTCGTCGGCGAGCATCTGGAGGGCAGCATGGGGCTTCTCTATGTGTTCCCGCCCTTCCGGCGGAGGGGCTATGCCGCCGCGCTCGAGCGGCAGATGATCGCCCGGACGATGGCGGAGGGCTTCATCCCCTTCGGGCAGGTGGAAAAGGACAACCTGGCCTCGCTCGCGCTGCAGATGAAGCTGGGCATGACGCTGTCCGACAATCTGATATGCTGGATGTGGCGCTGATCCGCCCTTGGCGGAGCGGCGCCCTTTTTGCGCCCGTATGTTGGCGGAGCGGTTCCCGTCTCCCGCAAAATCTTTTGATTGAATTATACAAAATAGCTCTTCCCATATCGGAGATTTTGTGTTAGAATATATAAAAGCGTTTGACCGACGGTCAAATGACTAACAAAGAGGAGGAGTATTATGGAAAACAACCCACCGAAGAAGGGCGGTATCTTTCGGGCATACCTGAACTTCAACGTCCTGTACAAGATCCTGATCGGTCTTGTCGTCGGCGCGATCGCCGGTGTGATCCTGGCGGCCAGCGGCGTAACCGCGCTTCCCCCCTGGATCAGCGTGCTGGGCACCATCTTTACCAGACTGCTGAAAATGATCATCATCCCGATGATCGTCGGTTCTCTGGTCGTCGGCGCGTCTTCTGTGTCCCCGGCCACCGTCGGTAAGGTCGGCATCCGGATCATCCTGATCTATCTGGCCACCTCTGCCTGCGGCGTTATCATCGGCCTGCTGATGGGCAACATCTTCCAGCCCCACGCGGAACTGGCAACGCTCGCTTCCGATGCGGCCGGCAAGATCGCGGACACCAGCGTCTGGGACGTCATTGCCAACATCATTCCCACCAGCATTCTCTCCGCCCTGGTCAACGAGACTGTGCTGCAGGTGATCTTCTTCTCGCTGATCTTCGGTCTCACCCTGTCCTTCATGAAGGTCTCCGAGGATGAGCGCATCCGCACCATCGCCTCCACCATGTACAACTGGTTCGACTGCCTTGCCGAGGCCATGATCCGTGTCGTGGGCGGCATCATGCAGTACGCTCCCATCGGTATCGCGGTCCTGATCTGCGAGGTCTTTGCCAAGAACGGCGCCAAGGTTGCCGGCGCGCTGCTGGTCGTCACCGTCGCCTGCTTCCTCGGCTATGCGATCCATGTCGTTCTGGTCTACGGCGGCCTGCTGAAGCTCTACCGCATCAAGATCGGCACCTTCTTCAAGGAAGCCCGTACCCCGTTCATCACCGCCTTCGTCACCCGTTCTTCCAACGCCACCCTGCCCACCACGATGACGGCGGCCGAGAACCTCGGCGTGGACAAGGAAGTTTATGCCTTCTCCCTGCCGCTCGGCGCCACGATCAACATGGACGGCACCGCGATCTATCAGGGCGTCTGCGCCTTCTTCCTGGTCATGACCTGCTTCGGCCGCGGCCTGACCTTCGGTGAGATGGCCATGATCGTTCTGCTGGCCACCCTGGCCTCGATTGGCACCGCGGGCGTTCCCGGCGCCGGCGCCATCATGCTGGCCATGGTCATGCAGGGCATCAAGATGCCCATCGAGGAAGGCACGGTTCTGGCCGGCGCCTACGCGATGATCCTGGGCATCGACGCCATCCTGGATATGGGCCGTACCGCGCTGAACGTGTTCGGCGACCTGACCTGCACCTGCTGCGTCGCCAAGCGTCTGAACTACCTGAAAGAGGACTCCGTGATCAAGTAATCCATGAATCGCTTCAACCTGGATAAGCGTCTGCGGGACCTGGGCATCTACAGCGACTTCTATTTCAGAAAAGAGCTGAAGCCGCTCACCCAGGTTCTGAGGGACGACGAGATGCTCAACTGCGTCCTGACCGGCGTGCACGAGGCGAACCGCAAGATGTTGGCCGTTACCGACCGGAGGCTCATCATCATTTTTGCCGGCGCGCTCGCCGACAAGGCTTTTACCGTGATCCGGAGGAGCGCGGTCAAGGAGTATCACTTTGAGAAAAAGTTCCTGTTTTCCAAGCTGAGCATCCTGACCAACAGCGGCGACGAGTTCGTTTTCACCAATACGCAGGGTTCCGTGAAGGATCTGTTCGACTGGGCCATGCGTCAGCCGATCCCGGAAGGCGAGTGAGCGTTTCCCGGCCGCAGCCGGACGCGGAAAGCAACAGAATCAACAAGCAAAAAACAAGCGCCCCGCGGGGCGCTTGTTTTTTGCTGAAAACTGTATTGTTCTGAAAGCTTTATTCGTATTCCACCGTGGCGGGGGGCTTGGAGGTGACGTCGTAGAGCACGCGGTTGACGCCTCGAAGCTCGTTGACGATCCGCACCGATACGCGGTCGAGCAGCTCCCAGGGCAGGCGGCTCCAGTCGGCGGTCATGAAGTCCGAGGTCTGGACGCTGCGCAGCGCTATGGCGCAGTCGTAGCTCCGCCCGTCGCCCATCACGCCCACCGAGCGCAGATTGGTCAGCACGGCGAAATACTGGCTGCAGACCCGGCTGAGCCCCGCGCGGGCGATCTCCTCCCGGAAGATCGCGTCCGCCTCGCGCAGCAGCGCGAGCTTTTCCTTCGTGACCTCGCCGATCACGCGGATCGCGAGTCCCGGGCCGGGGAAGGGCTGGCGCGAAACGAGCTCCTCCGGCAGACCGAGCGTCCGCCCCAGCTCGCGCACCTCGTCCTTGAAGAGCATCCGCAGCGGCTCGAGGATCTCTTTGAAGTCCACGCAGTCGGGCAGGCCGCCCACGTTGTGATGGCTCTTGATGACCGCAGCCTCGCCCGCGCCGGATTCGATCACGTCGGGGTAGATCGTGCCCTGCGCGAGGAAGTCCACCGCGCCGATATCCCGGCCGACCTCCTCGAAAACGCGGATAAAGGTCTCGCCGATGATCCGGCGCTTCGCCTCCGGATCGGTCACGCCGGCCAGGCGCGCCAGGAAGCGGTCCTCGGCGTGAATGTGCAGGAAACGGAGCGCCCGTCCGGAGAAGACGGCCGCGACCTCCTCGCCCTCGTTTTTGCGCAGCAGGCCGTGGTCGACGAAGACGCAGGTCAGGCGGCTCCCGACGGCCTCGTTCAGCAGCGCCGCTGCCACGGAGGAATCCACGCCGCCGGAGAGCGCCAGCAGCACGCGGCCCTCGCCGACGCGCTCCCGGATCGAGGCGATCGCCTGCGCCTTGAAATCCGCCATCGTCCAGTCGCCCTCGGCGCCGCAGACGGCATAGAGGAAATTGCGCAGGATCTGCGCGCCGTATTCCGTGTGATTGACCTCCGGATGGAACTGAACGCCGTACAGGCGCCGCGCCTCGTCGCAGACGGCGGCCGTCGGGCAGGCGGCGCTGTGCGCGGCCGGACGGAAGCCCGGCGGCACGGCGGCCATGTAATCGCCGTGGCTCATCCAGGTGACGCTCTCCTCCGGCAGACCGCGAAAAAGCGCGCAGGCGGGGTCGAAGCGCGTCTGGGTCTTGCCGTACTCCCTCGCGCTGTCGTCCTCGGCGGGCGTCACAAGGCCGCCGAGGCTCTGCGCCATCAGCTGGCAGCCGTAGCAGATGCCCAGCACCGGCACGCCGAGCCGGAAGAGCGCCGGATCGACCGTCGGCGCGCCCGGCTCATAGACGGAGGCGGGGCCGCCGGTCAGGATGATTCCCAGCGGATCAAAGCGCCGGATCTCTTCGAGCGGCATCGTATGCGGATGCAGCTCGCAGTACACGTGCTGCTCGCGCACGCGGCGGGCGATGAGCAGGTTATACTGCCCGCCGAAGTCAAGGATGAGGATTTTCTGTTCTGCCATAACGGCCTCCTGAAAAGGAATGATCTGCCCTGCGCGGCGGAGAGGGCGTCAAAACTGCAGTTCTGCTTTTTTCGGCGCGTCCGTGTCGTATACGACCTTGACGGTGCTGCCGGGTGCGGGAACGGCGGCGCCGGCAGGAATCCATTTTCTTCTGAAATGTTCAACGCCGTCCGCCGTGTAGCTGATTTTTGCGATGTGCGGGAAGACCGCGCCGTCCATTGTGCCCTTCCGTACGGGCTTCGTGTTGATTTTCAGCCACCATTGCTTTTTGACGGAGACGACGGTGCCTGTGGTTTCTTTTTTCATAGGGGGGGAGCCTCCTTTTCACTAAAGGGAAGATTTACCGCAGCGACGCCGAGACCAGCCCGACGAACAGCGGATGCGGGCGGTTGGGGCGGCTCTTGAATTCGGGGTGGTACTGCACGCCGAGGAAAAAGCGCTTCTCGCTCAGCTCGACCGCCTCGATGATGTACCCGTCCGGGGACCGGCCGCAGAGGCGCAGACCCGCGTCGGAAAGCAGCGCGCGGTAGTCGTTGTTGAACTCATAGCGGTGCCGGTGCCGCTCGGTAATATTCTCCTTGCCGTAGCAGGCCGCCATACGGCTGCCCGGCTCGATCCGGCAGGGCCAGGCGCCCAGACGCAGCGTACCGCCCTTGGAAACAGTATCGCTTTGATCGGGCAAAAAGTCAATGACTTTATGCGGAGAAGCGGCGTTGAATTCGCCGGAGTTGGCGTCCGGCAGGCCGCAGACGTGACGGGCGAACTCGATCACGGCCACCTGCATGCCCAGGCAGATGCCCAGGTAGGGGACGTCGTGCTCGCGGGCGTAGCGCGCTGTAGAGATCATGCCCTCGACGCCGCGGTCGCCGAAGCCGCCCGGGACGATCAGGCCGTCACAGCCGGCGAGGACCTCCGCGGCCGTGTCGTCCGTGATCGTCTCGCTGTCGATCCAGCGGATCTCGACCCGTGCGCCGCAGGCATAGCCCGCGTGGCGCAGCGCCTCGGCCACGGAGAGATAGGCGTCGTGGAGCTGGACGTATTTGCCCACCAGGCCGATCGTGACGCTCCGGTCCAGGCTCTTGATCCGCCCCACCATGTCCCGCCACTCCGTCAGCTCCGGCGCGCGGGTCCACAGCCCCAGCTCCCGGCAGACGATCAGCGAGAAGTCGTGCTCCTCGAGCATCAGCGGCGCCTCGTAGAGGATGGGCAGCGTGCGGTTTTCGATCACGCAGTCGGGCTTGACATTGCAGAACATCGCGATCTTGCGGAAGATCTCAGGCTCCAGCGGCTCGTCGCAGCGCAGTACGATGATCGAGGGCGAAATGCCCATGCCCTGCAGCTCCTTGACCGAGTGCTGGGTGGGCTTGGTCTTGTGCTCGTCGCTTCCGCGCAGGAAGGGGACCAGAGTCACATGGATGAACAGCGTGTTCTCCCGCCCCTGCTCCAGGCTCACCTGGCGTGCCGCCTCGAGGAAGGGCTGGCTCTCGATGTCGCCGGTCGTGCCGCCGATCTCGGTGATGACGACGTCGGCCCCCGTCTCCTCGCCGACGCGGTAGATGAAGTGCTTGATCTCCTGCGTGATGTGCGGGATGACCTGCACCGTCTGGCCGAGATACTCGCCGCGCCGCTCCTTGTTGAGCACGTTCCAGTAGACCTTGCCGGTGGTCAGATTGGAATAGCGGTTCAGATCCTCGTCGATGAAGCGCTCGTAGTGGCCGAGATCCAGGTCGGTCTCGCTGCCGTCCTCGGTAACGAAGACCTCCCCGTGCTGATAGGGGCTCATCGTGCCGGGGTCGACGTTGATGTAGGGGTCGAGCTTCTGCGCGGCGACCTTCAGCCCTCGCGACTTCAGCAGACGACCCAGCGAGGCGGCCGTGATGCCCTTGCCGAGGCCGGACACGACGCCGCCGGTGACGAAAATATATTTACTCATAAACGATCCCTCCGGGACAAAAAAATATTCTCCGATGCCTTAAAGGGGCACAAGGCCCCCGGCTCCGGAGAACGTATCGTTCCGCATATCTATTAAATACAAAAAAACTATAGCACGCCGCGCCCGGCCTGTCAAGGCGCGCCGGGCGGCCGCGATAGCGAAGGCAAATAGCGTTCGATACGGAAAAGCTATGCCCCCGCGGCCGCGGCTCCAGCGGATTTCCGCTCTTGAATTCGGATAAACCCTGCTGTATAATAGGTTGTACGAAGCAGGAGGGATGGGCATGATGATTTCGACCCGCGGGCGCTATGCGCTGCGCATCCTGGTGGATCTGGCCGAAAACCAGAAGGACGGCTACGTTACGCTCAAGGAGGCGGCGGAGCGCCAGGAGATTTCCGAGAAGTATCTGGAGAGCATCGTCAAGGATCTGGTCAGAGGGAAGCTGATCGAGGGCCTGCGCGGAAAGGGAGGCGGCTATCGGCTGGCCTTCCCGGCGGACGAGATCCGGGTGCTGGACGTCCTGCGCCTGACGGAGGGGACGCTGGCCCCGGTGTCCTGCCTGGAGGAGGGCGGCCGGCCCTGCGCCCGCGCGGCCTCCTGCCGCACGCTCCCGCTCTGGAAGGGCCTGAACCAGGTCGTCACCGACTACCTGGCGGGCGTCGTCCTGCAGGATCTGGTCAGCCGGGAGGACGAGGGCTTCGACTACGTGATATGAACCGCAAACGGGGCGGGGAAGCATGCTTCCCCGCCCCGTTCTTCTAAAAACTGTAAACCAAAAACCGATCAGTCCGCGAACAGCGGCGTGGACAGGTAGCGGTCGCCGGTGTCGGGCAGGAGGGCGACGATGGTCTTGCCCTTGTTCTCCGGGCGCTTCGCGAGCCGGATCGCGGCCCAGAGCGCAGCGCCGGAGGAGATGCCGACCAGCACGCCTTCTCTGCGGCCGACGAGCTTCCCTGCGGCAAAGGCGTCCTCGTTCTCCACGGCGATGACCTCGTCATAGACCGCGGTGTTCAGCACCTCCGGCACGAAGCCCGCACCGATGCCCTGGATCTTGTGCGCGCCCGCCGTGCCCTTGGAGAGCACCGGAGAGCCGGCCGGCTCCACTGCCACGATCCTGACGTTCGGATTCTGCTCCTTGAGATACTCGCCGACGCCGGTGATCGTGCCGCCGGTGCCGACGCCCGCGACGAAGATATCCACCTTGCCTTCAGTGTCCGCCCAGATCTCCGGGCCGGTCGTCGCCTTGTGGACGGCGGGGTTCGCGGGATTGACGAACTGGCCGGGGATAAAGGCGTTCGGGATCTCCTTCGCCAGCTCCTCCGCCTTCGCGATCGCGCCCTTCATGCCCTTCGCGCCCTCGGTGAGCACCAGCTCCGCGCCGTAGGCCTTCATCAGCTGGCGGCGCTCCATGCTCATGGTCTCGGGCATGACGATGATGATCCGATAGCCTCTCGCAGCCGCGACGGAGGCGAGGCCGATGCCGGTGTTGCCGGAGGTCGGCTCGATGATGACGGAGCCCTCCTTCAGCAGCCCCCGGGCCTCGGCGTCGTCGATCATGGCCTTGGCGACGCGGTCCTTGACGGAGCCGGCAGGATTGAAATATTCGAGCTTGGCGAGCAGGCGGGCCTCCAGACCCTCCTGTTTTTCAATATTTTTCAGCTCCAGCAGCGGGGTTTTCCCGATCAGCTGGTCGGCGGACGTGAAAACAGCGGACATAAGACGGACCTCCATAAATGATATAAACCCATCGGGTTGATATGTTTATATCACAGGGCGGCGGATTTGTCAAGCATTTTTTCCGGAAAGGATTGACGGCCCGGCCGATCCGGTGTATAAACATACTAAAGAGATATGTTTTCGGAGGGATCAGCATGAACGATCAGAGCGCCGTCATCAAGGCCGTCTGCGTCAGCGAGAAGAAGGGCCAGCAGAAGCACCCCGTCGAGTCGGTCCATCTGCGCCCGGAGCACGGGATCGACGGAGACGCCCACGCCGGAAACTGGCACCGCCAGGTCAGCCTGCTGGGGCAGGAGAGCGTGGACCGCCTGCAGGAGAAGATCAGCATCCCGCTCTTTCCCGGCGCCTTTGCCGAGAACATCCTCTGCGAGGGGCTCTGCCTGTACCGTCTGCCCGTCGGGACGAGGCTGCGCGTCGGCACGGCGCTGTGCGAGGTCACGCAGATCGGCAAGGAATGCCACGCGGACTGCGCGATTCGCCGGCAGGCCGGCGACTGCGTCATGCCTCGCGAGGGGATCTTCGTCGTCGTCCTCGAGGAAGGGGACGCCCGCCCCGGCGATACCGTCGCCGTGGTATAAACCGGGGTACACATTGGGCAGCGGAGGAAAAGCATGCCGTATACCGTGACACAACAGGATATCCTGACGATCGGGGCAGACGCGGCGGTGATCAGCATCGAAAACCCGATGAGCGTCGCCGACGGGCCGGTGAACGAGGCTCTCGCCGCGGCAGGCGGGGAAGCCCTGCGGCAGACGCTGCGGGAAAAGCGCTTTCTGCCGGTCGGCCGCGCCTGTGCCTCCGCGCCCTGCGGCCTGCCCTTCCGGCACCTGCTCGTCACGGCCGCGCCGCGCTGGTGGAACGGCGAGGCCAACGAGCTGACCGTACTGCACCGCTGCTACGCCGGGCTCTTTGAGCTCGCGGAGCGACTCGGCTGCCGGACGATCGCGACGGCCTTTCTCTCTGCCAACTACTATCAGTTCCCGAAAGCGGAGGCGGTCGCCGTCGCCTGCCGGGAGGCCGAACGGGCAAGCGTAGATACGATCTTTGTCGCCGAGAGCGCGGAGCTGGCGGCGCTGGCAGGGAAGAGCTACCGCAGGCCGCAGATCGTCGCCTACCTCGGCTGGCACCGGGATCACGCGGCCTTTCTGCTGGACAACGGCCAGTACGCCAAGGTCGACATGCGCCCGGAGAAGCGGGACGTGAGCGTCCATCCTTTTCTCGAGCCCTGTTACTTCGACGGCCGCACCGCGCCGCCGGTCCCCCTGCCCGAGGAGGAAAAAGCGCGGCTGAGACGGATCTACGAGACTGCGGAGATCTGAGCACAGGCCGCCGTTAAGTGAAGATAAAAAAGTATGACCGCATCTCCCCGGAGATGCGGTCATGCTTATTCTGTATCCTGAAAAACGTGCTGTTTCAGCTCAGATACCCTTCCCTGCCCTTGACGTCGAAGCGCGCCTCGAGCCGGTGCATCATCTCGTCGGTGATCGTGTTCACGCGCGGCAGGTGCGCGATCTTCATGTAGATCTCGGCGGCCTTCTCGGCGGTCTCGATCAGGCCGAAGGCCTCGTCGAGGTCCTTGCCCGCGCCGTAAATGCCGTGCAGGCTCCACACGACCAGCCGGGCGGTCTTCATCTTCTCCGCGGTGGCCTCGCCGATCTCGTTCGTGCCGCAGAGCATCCAAGGCAGCACGTTCACGCCGTCGGGGAAGACCACGATGCACTCGGTGCACATCTGCCAGAGCGTGCGGGTGAATGCCCGTTCGTCAAGCGTGTGGACATAGGTCATGGCAAGCAGGTTCGCCGGGTGGCAGTGCATGACCACGCGGTTATCGGGGTCGACGCCGAGCCGTGCGACATGGCTCATCATGTGAGCGGGGAACTCGCTGGTGAACTTGCCGCCGTCCGTGAAGCCCCAGAGGAGCTCCGCCGTCTCGCCGCCGTCCGTGAGGCGCACGAGGCCGAGATTCACGTCGGGGGCGTACTGTACGTTTTTGAAATACTTGCCCGTGCCGGTGACGAGGAAGTATTTGCCGTCCAGCTCGGGAGCCTTGAAACCCGTGGGGATGGAGCGGAGCACGGCAGTGACGTCGAGGTATTCCGCGACCTCGCTCTCGTCCAGCAGCAGAGAGATGTTGCCGCCGTTGCGCTCATCCCAGCCGTGGGCGTACATGTTCGTGGTGGTGCGGATCATCTCCACCATAAAGGGAGCGGTCAGAATGTCTTTCATTTCAATCTCCTTTCTGTATTGGCTCCCCTGCAAGGGGAGCTGTCAGCGAAGCTGACTGAGGGGTTTGTCCGTTGAAGATCAAGATCCTTCGCTGCGCTCAGGATGACAGCT
>JAFZQE010000073.1 GCA_017552325.1 Oscillospiraceae bacterium | reverse complement strand
GGCAAGCAGCATGGTCTTGTTTGCCTTGGACATGGGTGCGTCGTCGTCAATGGGGGTTTCCACCGCGGCAAGCTGTTCGCCGAGCATGAGTTCGTCATGGATTTCTTCCGTGATTTTGTTTTCCTTGATCGTGAAAAACAGCACCAGCGCGGAGATCACCATCAGCACGGAGGCGATGATGAAGGGCAGCTCGATCGTCCAGAGGCTGCGCTCGGCCAGCGGGGCGTTGATGTAGTTCGAGAGCTTCATCAGCTCGAAGATGCCCATCACCGTGGCGAAGGCGCCGCCAAAGTAGCCCATGATGTTGATGATGCCGTTGGCCTTGGCGCGCAGGGGCTTGGGCGTGATGTCAGGCATCAGCGCGACGGCCGGGTTGCGGTACATCATCATGAAGATCAGCACGATGCCCATCATGGCGATCATGCCGGCGATGTTGTTGTAGTGGAAGAACAGCGGGATGAAGGGGAAGGCCACGGCGGACACGAAGGTGCCGACGAGGATGTAGGGCATGCGCTTGCCGATCCTGGTGTTCGTCCGGTCGGAGAGATTGCCGAAGATCGGCAGCAGGATCAGCGCGGCCAGGTTGTCGCAGGCCATGATGATGCCGACGATCCACTGCACCTCCAGGATCTTGTCCGGGTCGCTGGCCTTCAGCTCGGCGGAGGTCATGCCGTAGAAGTTCTTGGCAAAGATATCCGTCAGGAAGGTTGGGCACCAGGAGTCGTAGACCTGCCACAGCAGCAGGATGCCGAAGAAGGCGAAGCCGATCAGCGCGGTGCGCTTATAGTTCAGCTTCAGCCCGCCGAGATCGGGCTTGTCTTTTTTCTTGAACATGAGGATCTTCCTTTCTTGGGCGATGGATCAGCGGTCGCATTCGGGCATCAGCTCGTTGGACATGATCTGCAGGATCTCGTCGAATTTCTGCACGTCCTCCGGGGGGATGCGCTGCTCGATGCGCTCCATGACGGTGTGCTCGTAGGTGGACATCAGGGCGCGGTAGCGGTAAAACTTCTCCGACAGGACCAGGTGGTACTCGCGCCGGTCGGTGGAGGAGTTGTGCCGTTCCAGGTAGCCCTTCTTCATCAGACTGTTGACCTTGTAGGTGGCGTTGGACTGAGAGATCTTCAGAAAATCGGCAAACTGGCCGACGGTCGGCTTGTCGAGCATGAAGATGACCTCCAGGGAAAAGGCCTCCATCGCGGACAGCGAGCCGTCGCGCTCGCGGACCTGGTCGAAGACCCTGCGGTAGAACTGAAGCTTGAACTTGTCATATACCTCGATAAAACTTTGCTCGATCATCAGAAACCCTCCTCCCGGAACAGATGATACCTGTTCAAGTTCTCAGTTTACTACAAATATTTTAATTTGTAAATCGACGAAGAGGAAAAAGGTAAATGTTTTTTGAACAAACGGGAAGTCCCTTGACAGCGCCTCCCGCGTAGGGTAAGTTTGTGGAGGAAAAGGCGCCGCGGAAGGCGCAGAACGGAAAGGAAGATGCGCGATGCTGACGATGCAGAGGGCCGAAGAACTCAACAGGAACATGATCACGCAGGAAAACCTCCTGCTGCACGTAAAGAACGTCTGCTATTCCATGGGCGCGATGGCCCGGCATTTCGGCGCGGACGAGGAGCAGTGGATGGCCCTCGGCCTGCTGCACGATTATGATTACGAGAAGTACCCGGAGGAGCACCTGCGGCACACCGAGCAGCCGCTGCTGGAAGCCGGCGTGTCGCCGGAGGAGGTGCGCGCGATCATGAGCCACGGCTGGAGCATCCTCAACGAGGTCAGGCCCGAGAGCGACATGGAGAAGAGCCTCTTCACCGTAGACGAGCTGACCGGCATCATCCAGGCCGCCGCGCGCATGCGCCCGAACGGGATCCTGGACCTCGAGGTCAAGAGCTTCATGAAGAAGTTCAAGGACAAAAAGTTCGCCGCCAAGTGCGACCGCGAGCTGATCCTGCGGGGCTGCGAGCTGCTGGGCATGGAGCTGAAGGACGTGGCAGCGATCTGCATCGAGGGGATGCGGGCGCACGCGGAGGAGCTCGGCCTGGCGGGGACGGAGGCATGACGAGAAAACAGCGCATCCTCCGCCTGGCGGTCACGCTGACCGCCGTCGCGCTGATCGCGCTGCTGCTCTGGCTGCTGTCGCGGCCGCTGCTGCGCTTTCTGTCCGAGCCGGAGCAGTTCCGCGCATGGATGCAGGCGCACGGCGTCTGGGGCGCGGCGGCCTTCATCCTGATGAACATGCTGCAGGTCTTCGCGGCGGCGATCCCCGGCGGACCCTTTTCGATCGCCGCGGGCTACGCCTTCGGGCCGCTCTGGGGCACGGTGGTCTGCCTGATCGCCACGACGGCCGCGAGCGTCCTCGTGCTGCTGATCGTCCGGCGCTGGGGCGGCGCGGCGGTGCGCTTCCTCTGCGGCAAGGAGCCGGAGGAGCTGGCCTTCTTTCAGAAGCTGGACCGGGTGGAATGGGTGTTTTTCCTGGTGTTTCTGATCCCGGGCTCGCCCAAGGACGTGCTGAGCTACGCCGCGGGCCTGACGAAGATCTCGGTGCCGAGCTGGATCGTCATCAACCTGATCGGCCGCATCCCGGGCATCCTGCTGTCGGTGCTCGGCGGCGACCGGCTGCTGAAGGGCGACTATATCCTGGCTGTGGGACTGACGCTGCTGTGCGGCGCGCTGTACATCGCCGGCATGCTCGTCTACCGCCGCTACCGGGAGAAAAAGCAGGAGTGAAACACAAGTTTCACTCCTGTTTTTTTCGGTTCGTATAAAAATTCGGAATGGCGGCCCGCGGAACAAAAAACGGCTCCCCGTACGGGGAGCCGTTTTTTGTTGATCGTACTCGCTTTTCGAAGCGATTACTTGCCCATGTTCATCTGGGCGGCGACTTCGGCGGCGAAGTCTTCCTGCTTCTTCTCGATGCCCTCGCCCTTGATGAAGTGCGCGGCATTGACGAACTTCACGCTGCCGCCGAGCTTCTTCGCCGCGTCGGCGATGTAGCCCTCGACGGAGCCCTGGAAGATGTCGGAGCGGACGAAGTCCTGCTGCAGCAGGCAGTTTTCCTTGAAGAAGGCGTTGAGCTTGCCGGCCGCGATCTTCTCCTTGATGGCGGCGGGCTTCGCGGCCATCTTCGGATCGTTGTCCATCAGAGCGACCTGGACGGCCAGCTCGTGGTCGATGTCGGCCTGCGGCACGAGGCTCTTGTCCCAGTACTTCGGGTTCATGGCGGCGATCTGCATGGCGACGTTCTTGCCGATCTCGGTGGCGTCGATGCCCTCGGACACGGCCAGGTTCACCAGCACGCCGCGGGTGCCGGCCATGTGGACGTAAGCCACGTTGGTGGGCTCGCCGAAGCGGACGAAGCGGCGGATCTGCAGATTCTCACCGATGGTCATGACCTTCTCGGGCAGGGTCTCGGCGACGGTGTGCTCGCTGCCGGGGTACTTGCACTCGAGCAGGGCGGCCACGTCGGCCGGATCATAGGTCATGACGGCCTTCGCGATATCCTTCACGAAAGCGACGAAGAGCTCGCTCTTGGCGCAGAAGTCGGTCTCGCAGTTGACCTCGACCAGCGCGCCGACGCCGCAGCGGGGGCAGACGGTGGCGTAAGCCATGCCTTCGGCCGCGATGCGGCCGGCCTTCTTCGCGGCCTTCGCCAGGCCCTTTTCGCGCAGCCAGTCGACTGCCTTGTCCATATCGCCTTCGGTCGCCTGAAGGGCCTTCTTGCAGTCCATCATGCCGACGCCGGTCATCTCACGAAGCGTTTTTACATCCTGAGCGGTGAATGCCATAGTTTTATTCCTCCTGTAATATTCTCTGAAAGCGGATTATTCCTCGGCGGGAGCCTCGACAGCGGGCTCGGCGGCCTCGGCGTCCTCGCCCTGACGGCCTTCCTGCACGGCGTTGGCCATGGTGGCGGCGATCAGGCGGATGGCGCGGATGGCGTCATCGTTGGCGGGGATGACATAGTCCACTTCGTCGGGATCGCAGTTGGTGTCAACGATGGCGACGATGGGGATGTGCAGCTTGCGGGCTTCGGCGATGGCGTTGTGCTCCTTGCGCGGGTCGACGACGAAGAGCGCGCCGGGCAGCTTCTTCATTTCCTTGACGCCGCCGAGGTACTTC
>JAFZQE010000008.1 GCA_017552325.1 Oscillospiraceae bacterium | reverse complement strand
GGGGGCGCCACCTTGTTCTTGACGACTTTGGCGCGGGTGCGGTTGCCGATCATCTCGCCGCCGACCTTCAGGGTCTCAATGCGCCGCACGTCGATACGGACGGAGGCGTAGTACTTCAGCGCCAGGCCGCCGGGCGTCGTCTCGGGGTTGCCGTACATGACGCCGATCTTCTGGCGGAGCTGGTTGATGAAGATCACGGTGCAGTTGTTCTTGGAGATCGCGCCGGCGAGGCGGCGCATGGCCTGGCTCATCAGGCGGGCCAGCATGCCGACCACGGTGTCGCCGATCTCGCCGTCGAGCTCGGCGCGCGGAATGAGCGCGGCGACGGAGTCCACCACCAGCACGTCGATCGCGCCGGAGCGGACCAGGGACTCGGCGATGTCCAGCGCCTGCTCGCCGGTGTCCGGCTGAGAGATCAGCAGGCTGTCGATGTCCACGCCGAGGGCGCGGGCGTAGGCAGGCTCGAGCGCGTGCTCGACGTCGATGTAGGCCGCGGTGCCGCCGTTTTTCTGCGCGGAGGCGACCACGTGCAGCGCAAGCGTCGTCTTGCCCGAGGCCTCGGGCCCGTAGATCTCCACGATGCGGCCGCGGGGGACGCCCCCGATGCCGAGCGCGAGATCCAGCGAAAGGGAGCCTGTGGACAGCGCCTCGACGTTCACGGCGATGTCGTCGCCCAGGCGCATGATCGTGCCCTTGCCGTAATCCTTTTCGATCTTCGCGATCGCGGTCTCCAGCGCTTTCTTCCTGTCGCTGTCGACCGGCGAGACAACTGCGGATACTTTCTTTTTCTCAGCCATTTCTATTCTCCTTTATCAGACGGCGCCGGAGCGCCATAGTTTACATAACTCCGAGCACCACACGGTCCACGCCGAGCGTGTCGCGCTTGGTGGCCGCGGTGCGGAAGCCGCCGTTGAGCAGCATTTCGCTGACGGCCTCGGCCTGGCCCTCTCCGACCTCGAAGAGGAGCATGCCGCCCTGCGGGAGCAGGTGCTTCCAGTATTTGATGATCGCTTTATGGAATTTCAGACCGTCCGGGCCGCCGTCCAGCGCCCAGATCGGCTCGTAGTCTCGCACGGAGGGATCCAGCGTCATGATCTCGTCGCTGGCGATGTAGGGAGGATTGGCAACGATCAGATCGAACTGTCCGATGCTCATCGGCGGGGAGGCGGTCGCGTCGGCCTGCATGCAGATCGCGCGGCCGCTCAGGCGGTTGTGCGCGAGGTTTTTCCGGCATATCTCCAGCGCTGTTGCGCTGATGTCGATGCAGACGAGCTTCGTCGCGGGCATCTCGTGCCCGATGGCGCAGGCGATGCAGCCGCTGCCGCAGCAGAGGTCGAGGATGCGGGCGTTCATGTTCCGCCCGGTCAGCAGCTCGACGGCGGTCGTGACCAGAAGCTCCGTGTCCATGCGCGGGATCAGTACGTCCGGCGTCACGGTCATCGGCAGGCCGTAGAACTCCCAGGAGCCGGTGATGTAGGCGACCGGCTCGCCGGCGAGACGCCGCGCGGTGAAGGCCGCGGCGGTCTCCTCCACCTGGGGGGTGGTATAGAGGCGCATGTCGCGCAGCAGCTCCGGCGCGCTCTTCCCGGCGGCACGGGCGAGCAGCACCCTGGCCTCGAGGTTGTAGGCTTCGATCCCCGCGTCGCGCAGAGCGTTGCGGGTGGAGATAAAGATATCGTTGTATGTCTTCATGACCAGGCGTCGCTTCCTTTTTCTTCGGGGATGACCAGCTCCAGCGCGCGGATCGCGACCTCGATCATCGAGTCGTCGGGCTCGGCGGTCGTGATGCGCTGCAGCCATTTGCCGGGGGCGGACAGGATCCCGGACAGCGCGTTGTCGTGCGCGCCGCACCAGCGGTTGATCTCATAGCTGATGCCGACCACGACGGGCAGCAGCAGCAGGTGGAACAGCATCCGCAGCAGGCGGTTTTTCGCAGTCACCACAGAGTTGACGAGGATGCTGACCACGACGACGACCAGCAGGAAGCTGGTGCCGCAGCGGGGGTGGAAGCGCGACTCGGGACGGACGTTTTCCACCGTCAGCTCCTTGCCGTGCTCGTAGCAGAAGATCGTCTTGTGCTCGGCGCCGTGATAGCGGAAGAGACGCTTGACGTCCTTCGCCTTGCTGACGAGCCACATGTACAGCAGCAGGATCGCGATGCGGATCGCGCCCTCGAGGAGGTTGAGCACCGGGACGCTGACGTCCGCGGTGTCGACGCCGAAAAATTTAAATCCGAGACCCACGGTCTCGACCGGCAGGAATATAAACAAAAACAGGCTCAGCGCCACGCCCAGCACGACGGCCAGGCCGATGATGAGCTTCTGCGCCTTGTCCTCGGGGAAGTGCTTTTCGATCCAGAGGTCGAGCTTGTCCGGCTCGCCCTGCTCCTCCAGGGGCACCTGCTCGGCAGAAAAGCTCAGCGCCTTCATGCCGTTTACCAGCGAGGCAAAAAAGGTCGCGCAGCCGCGGATCAGCGGCCAGCCGAGGATCGGATAACGGTCTTTGATGAACTTCAGCTCATCGATCTTTTCGACAAGACCGTCCTTGCCCCGGCATACGATGGCCTGCTTTTTCGGGCCGCGCATCATAATGCCTTCGATCAGGGCCTGCCCTCCGATACTGGTGCGGAAGCCGCAGGCCTGCTGCTTATCTGACATTGTTGTCTCCGTTCTGCTGAGGCAGCAGGATCGTCACGCGGCAGCCGCCGCCCTCAGCGTTTTCGATGGTCAGCTCGCCGCCGTGGCGCGTCACGATCTCGTCGCAGACGGCCAGACCGATGCCGGTCCCGCGGTTTTTGGAGCTGCCCTTGTAGAATTTTTCCTTGACGTGCGGCAGCTCGCCCTCCGGGATGCCGCGGCCGTGATCGCGGATGCGGATGCACACGCCGCGCGGCACCTCCGCGATGCTGACCTCCACCTTCTGCCCGTCGCCGCCGTGCTTGGCCGCGTTGTCGAGCAGGTTGAGGAAGACCTGCTTGAGTCGCTCCGGGTCGCCCGGGATCAGCGGGATCTCGGCGGGCGGCTGCTCGTAGCTGACCTCCACGCCGGCCTGCTTCATCAGCTCGCCGTATGTAAAGAGCGCGTCCTCCAGCTCCGCGGCGATGTCGATCAGCTCGATGCGCAGGTTGAAGCGCCCGTCCTGGATGCGTGCAAACTCCAGCATCTCGGTCACCATGCCGGTCAGACGCTCCGCCTCTTTGGAAATGATGTTGATGCCGCGCAGCGAGTCGCCCTGCACGGCGGGATCGTAGGCGATGGTCTCGGCCCAGCCCTCGATCGCGGTCAGCGGGGTGCGCAGCTCGTGCGAGACCTGGGAGATGAACTCCGTGCGCGCCTTCTCCGCGATGGCGACTTTTTCGCTCATGCCGTTGATCTCGGCGGCCAGGTCGCCGACCTCGTTGTCGTCGCTGTGTTCGATCTTCGTGCCGTAGCTGCCCTCGGCGATGCGCCGCGCCGTCTGCGTCATGTCGCGGATCGGGCCGCTGACGTAGCGCAAGAACCAGAGGTTCACCAGCACCAGATAGGCGCAGACCAGCAGCATCATCAGCACGCCGGGCACCGGCCAGTCGGACGCGACGAAAAAGATCCCCAGCACCAGCAGCAAAAGCGCCGCGATGCCGGACAGCAGCAGCTGCGTCTTCAGCCTGCGGATTTTGAACAGCCCGGCAGCCCTGGCGAGGAAAGCGGAAAAGGCCTCCGCCTTTTCCTCAGTAGCCCCACTTGTAGCCATAGCCCCAGACGGTCGTCAGGAATTCGGGTTCGGTGGGATCGGCCTCGATCTTGATGCGCAGCCGGCGGATGTTGACGTCCACGGTCTTCAGCTCGCCCGAGAAATCGACGCCCCAGACGGCGGAGAGGATGTCCTCGCGGCTCATGGCCTTGCCCGGATTCTCCATGAAGAGCTTCATCAGCAGATACTCGATCTGCGTCAGCTTCAGGCGCTGGCCGTTCTTCTCCAGGGTGCGGTTGCGGGTGTTGAGCAGGAAGGGGCCGCTGACGATCTCGCTGGACGCCTTCTCGTCGTCGTCAACGCCGAGACGCCGGATCAGCGCGTCGACGCGGGCGGTGAGCTCGGCGGGGGAGAAGGGCTTGGTCACATAGTCGTCCGCGCCGGTCATCAGGCCG
The DNA here is from genome assembly GCA_017552325.1 of Oscillospiraceae bacterium. Classification (GTDB taxonomy): domain Bacteria; phylum Bacillota; class Clostridia; order Oscillospirales; family Oscillospiraceae; genus Limivicinus. The sequence continues at coordinate 18,764 of JAFZQE010000008.1, read as the reverse complement.
GTGACCTTGTCGATCTCCTGGCTCTTGGCGGTGAGCATGATGATGCCCATCTTCGAGCCGGTCGCGCGAATGCGGCGGCAGACCTCAAAGCCGTCGATGTCCGGCAGCATCACGTCCAGCAGCGCCAGGCAGATGTCCGGATTCACCTTCAGCTTTTCCAGCGCCATCATGCCGTTTTCGGCCTCGATCGGTTCGAAGCCGCTGCGGCGCAGATTGATCACCACAAAGCTGCGGATATTGGCTTCGTCCTCCAGCACCAGAATCTTTTTCATGTCGGGATTCCCCTTTCAAAAAGAGAAGTATTCGATCGCGCATAGTACACGCATCATAATATTCAAGCTATTATATCACAACATTATCAATTTTGGTAGCTAAAGTTTCAAAAAAGTATTCGTCATTTCGCAGAAAATGACAGACGATCTACATTATGTAAACAAGCCCGGGCCCAAAAATGCGCCGGGGGGCTCGACTTGACTTTTCGGCTATGCTATAATGGAACAAAGAAACGGAAAAGGAACAGAAGCATGACGGAGGAACGGGCAAAAAAGAATAGGCTGATCGGCGTCCTCGCCCATGTGGACGCGGGCAAGACGACCCTGTCCGAGGCCATGCTCTACTGCTCCGGCAGGATCCGGAAGCTCGGCCGCGTCGACCACCGGGACAGCTTTCTCGACACGCATGAGCTCGAGCGCGAGCGCGGCATCACGATCTTCTCCAAGCAGGCCGTGCTCGAGCTGCCGGAGACGCGGCTCTTCCTGCTCGACACGCCCGGCCACGCCGATTTCGCGGCCGAGGCCGAGCGGACCCTGCAGGTGATCGACGCGGCGGTGCTGGTCATCAGCGGCACGGACGGCGTGCAGGCCCACACCGCGACGCTCTGGGCACTGCTCGAGCGATACCGGGTGCCCTGCTTCGTGTTCGTGACGAAGATGGACCTGCCCGGGCCTGGCCGCGCCGCGCTGACGGAGTCGCTGCTGAAGGAGCTTTCGGAAAACTGCGTGGATTTCACGCTGCCCGAAAACGAGCGGGATGAAAAAATTGCCCTCTGCGACGAAGAGGCGATGGAGCGCTATCTGGAGGCGGACGGTTTCGACGACGAAACACTGCGCGGGCTGATCGCCCGCCTGGCGCTGTTTCCCTGCTTCTTCGGCTCCGGGCTGAAGACCGAGGGCGTGGACGCCCTGCTGGAGGCGCTGGACCGCCTCACGCCTGCTGCACCTCCCCGCGAGGGCTTCGCGGCAAAGGTCTACAAGATCGGCCGCGACGCGCAGGGAAAACGGCTGAGCTATGTGAAGATCACCGGCGGGACGCTCCGCGTGCGCGACGCGCTTGTCTACAGGGACGAAAAAGGGGAGACCCACGAGGAGAAGATCGCGCAGATCCGCCGCTATTCCGGCATCAAGTATGAAACGCCGGAGGAAGTGGGAACGGGCGAGAGCTGCGCCCTTCTCGGCCTGACGGCGAGCTGGCCGGGTCTCGGCCTCGGCGCGGAGCCGGACGCGGAGGCCCCGGTCCTCGAGCCGGTGCTGAGCTATCGCATCCTGCTGCCCCGGGGAACGGACGCGCGGCTGCTGCTGCCGAAGCTCATGCAGCTGCAGGAGGAGGATCCGCAGCTCCACGTCGTCTGGAACGAGCGCGGCGGCGATATCCGCCTGCAGCTGATGGGCCGCGTGCAGACCGAGGTGCTCAGGCGCCTCATCAAAGACCGCTTCGACGTTGAGGTCGGCTTCGACGCCGGGCATATCCTCTACCGCGAGACGATCGCGAACCGTGTCGAGGGCGTCGGACACTACGAGCCGCTGCGCCACTACGCCGAGGTGCATCTGATCCTCGAGCCGCTGCCGCGCGGCTCCGGCCTCGTGTTCGACACCGTCTGCAGCGAGGATGAGCTCGACCGCAACTGGCAGCGCCTGATCCTGACGCATCTGGCCGAGCGGCCGCAGCTCGGCGTGCTGACCGGCTCGCCGATCACCGACATGAAGATCACGCTCGCCGCCGGGCGGGCGCATTTGAAGCACACCGAGGGCGGCGACTTCCGGCAGGCGACTTACCGGGCAGTGCGCCAGGGCCTGATGCGCGCCGAGAGCGTATTGCTCGAGCCCTGGTACGCCTTCCGCCTCGAGCTCCCGACCGAGCAGATCGGCCGCGCGATCGGCGATCTGCGCGCGATGGGCGGCGTCTTCGACTCGCCCGAGGAGCTGGGCGGCCGCTCGCGGCTCGAGGGCAGCGCCCCGGTCTCCGGTCTGAACAGCTACGGCGAGGAGCTCGCGGCCTATTCCCGCGGCCGGGGCAAGCTCAGCCTGCGGCCGGACGGCTACCGCCCCTGCAAAAACGCGCAGGCCGTGATCGAAGAGCTCGGCTACGAGCCGGAGAGCGACCTCGACAACTCGCCGGACTCGGTCTTCTGCGCGCACGGCGCGGGCTTCGTTGTCAAGTGGGACAAGGTGCCGGAATACATGCACCTTGAAAGCTGTCTCAAAAAACCGACGGAAAGGCCCTCCGCCGCGCCGCGGCTGAAAAACCCCGACATCGACGAGCGCGAGCTGGAGGCCATCATGGAGCGGGAATTCGGCCCGATCCGCCGCCCGCGCTATCAGGCCCCGTCGAGGAACGAGGCGCCCGCGGCGGGTATAGAGATCCCCGCGAAGAAGGAATATCTGATCGTCGACGGCTACAACGTCATTTTTGCGCTGCCGGAGCTGAAGGCCCTGGCGAAGGAGCGGCTCGATCTTGCGCGCGAGAAGCTGATGGATCTGCTCTCGAACTACGCGGGCTTTACAAAGGCCGAGCTGGTGCTGATCTTCGACGCCTACCGCAGACCCTCGCATCCCGGCGCGCGCAGCGATTGGCATAACATCCACGTCGTCTACACCGACGACGGAGAGACGGCCGACGCCTATATCGAGCGCCTGGCCAACGACATCGGCAAAAACTACGCGGTGCGGGTCGTCACGAGCGACAGCCTGATCCGCCTGTCCGCGCTGCGCTCCGGCGTCCTGCGCACGTCCTCCGGCGAATTCGGGGAGGAGCTGGCCTGGGTGCTGCGGCAGATCGAAGAGCTGCTTCGCCGCACGAACCGCGGCGCGCACACGACCAAACTGAAAGATGGAAAACCATGAACTGATACGCCGTCTGGAGGACCTGGCGGCGCAATGCGAAAAAAGCGGCTCGGTCACGGGCAGTCATTTTCTGACGCCCGCCGAGCAGTTCCGGGCCGTGCGTACCTTACGAAACAGGGGCGTGCGGCTGCTTCTGCACGGCGGCCACCCGGACTGCGAGCGGAAGGTGGCCTTCTTTCTGCCGGACTGGCTCGAGCCGGAGTATTTCGAGCCCGCGGAGTACCTCCGCGCGATCCGTCTGACGGCGCACTTCGGCGCGCCCGGGCACCGGGACTATCTCGGCGCGCTGCTCGGCATGGGCGTCGGCCGCGAGTGGGTCGGCGACATCTGGGTCGAGGGCGAGAGCGCGACGGTTTTCTGCCTGCCGAGCGTGGAAAAGCACCTGCTCGGCATCGAGCGGGCCGGTCGCGTGAGCCTCACCGCGGAGGCGCTCGCGTTGACGGATATTCCCGCTCCGGAGCGCAAAAGAGAGGAGCGTAGCTTCACCGTCATGAGCCCGCGGCTCGACGCGGTGACGGCCGGGATGTTCCGCCTCTCGCGCAGCGAGGCCGCGCGGCAGATCGCCCTCGGCATGGTAAGCGTAAACTATGAGCTGTCCAATAAAACGGACTATACCGTGAGCGAGGGGGACGTGATCTCCCTGCGCGGCGCGGGCAAGGGGAAGGTCGTCGGCTTCGGCGGGAATTCCCGCAAGGGCCGGCTGTATGTACACACGGAAATCTATCAATAAAGGAGAAAGAAACGATGACGGCACTGGAGAGATTCATCAAGTACGTGAAGATCCACACCGCGAGCGCGGAGGACACGGCCGAGACCCCGACCACACAGCGGCAGTTCGACTTATCCATCGAGCTGGAGCGGGAGATGCGCGAGCTCGGCATGGAAGAGGTCTATGTCGACGGGCACGCCTACGTCTACGGCGCGCTGCCGGCCACGGAGGGCAATGAAAACAAGGCCGCGATAGGCTTCATCGCGCATCTCGACACGATCCCGGATTTCAGCGGCGAGAACGTGCAGCCGCAGATCATCGAAAACTACGACGGCGGCGACGTCGTTCTTGGCGAGAGCGGCCGCGTGCTGAGCGTCGCGGACTTTCCCTACCTGCCCCTGCTGAAGGGGAAGACCCTCGTCACCACCGACGGTACGACGGTGCTCGGCGCGGACGACAAGGCCGGTATCGCCGCCGTCATGACGGCCTGCGAGACCCTGATCCGCGAAAAGCGCCCGCACGGCCGCGTCTGCGTCTGCTTCACGCCCGACGAGGAGGTCGGCCACGGCGCTTCGCTGCTGGATATGGAACGCTTCGGCGCGGACTTCGCCTACACCGTCGACGGCGGCGACCTGGAGCAGATCAACTACGAGACCTTCAACGCCGCGGCCGCGAAGTGGGAGATCAACGGATTCAACATCCATCCCGGCCACGCGAAAAACCATATGATCAACGCCTCCCTCGTTGCGATGGAGGTCAACGCCATGCTGCCCTCCGGCGAGGTCCCCGCCCGCACCGAGGGCTACGAGGGCTTCTTCCATCTGACCGACATGAGCGGGAACGTGGAGAAGGCCTCGCTGCACTACATCATCCGCGACCACGACGCGGCGCATTTCGCCGCCCGCAAGGAGACGATGCGCCACATCGAGGCGCTGATCAACGAGAAATACGGCCCCGGCACGGCGAAACTCACGATTACCGAGCAGTACCGCAACATGGCCGAGATCGTGCGCGAGCACCCGGAGATCATGCTGCTCGCTGAGGCGGCGATCCGCCGCATCGGCCTCGAGCCGAAGGCCGAGCCGATCCGCGGCGGCACCGACGGGGCGCAGCTTTCGTTCCGCGGCCTGCCCTGCCCGAACATCGGCACAGGCGGCTTCGCCTGCCACGGCCCCTACGAGCACGCCACCGCCGAGGGCCTCGAGACCGCCGCGCAGATCGTACTGAACATCATCGACGAGAATCTGAAGTGAGAAGCGGCAAAGAGGCAAAGGAGATGTTGATTCATTGAAAAAGTACCTTGGATCGAGCATGACGGCCTTCTCTGCGGCTGCGATGATCCTGCTTGTGATCGGAGCGATTGCTTTCGGGGTCGTGGCGATTTCTTCCGAGCGCAGCTTTGCAACTTTCTTTCTGCTGCTTTTGTGTCTGTCCGGCAGCTTTTTGACGCTTTACCTTTTGTGGGCAAACAGACGTCAGTTGTTTTCGTGGGGGCTGTTCTTCGACCATGCCGTCCGGATTCGCACGTTTTTTTGCAGAGAGTCAATACTGAACTATGACAAATGCAAAGGATGCGGTATCGGCGTGTACAGGCACGCACTACTGAACGTTGCATCTTCTCCGTTCGGAACAAACTATGCGTTTATTTTCCTGTCCCTGAAACCGTTTCCCGAAGAGTACAGATCGAGTATCAACCTGTGGAAGCCGTCCGAGCAGCAGATCAAAGTGCAGTTCGACCGGAAGCTGTACGAATATCTTCTGTCTGTTCTTTCTCAGAAACAAGCCGCATGCCTGGAATCGGACTACAGGAAATATATTGAAGGAATTACAGAATAATCCGGAAAAGGGGAGTGTATCCCATGAACGAAAAACTCGGCGCGCGCCGCTGGACGGCGCTAATCCTGATCGGTCTGTTCGGGCAGTTCGCCTGGACGATCGAGAACATGTATTTCAACGTCTACCTCTACAACACGATCTCTGAGGACCCGGGCTACATTGCCGCGATGGTCGGCTGGTCGGCCGCGGCGGCCACGCTGACGACCCTGCTGATGGGAGCGCTGTCCGACCGCGTGGGCAGGCGGCGGATCTTCATCTCCGCGGGCTACATCCTCTGGGGCCTGTCCACGGCGGCCTTCGGCTATGTGACGAAGGAAAACGCCGCGCGGCTCTTCCCGGCGGCCAACGCCGTCGCGGCCGCCGCAGTCTGCATCGTCGTGCTCGACTGCGTGATGACCTTCTTCGGCAGCACGGCCAACGACGCGGCCTTCAACGCCTGGGTCACGGACGTGACGAACGAGCATAACCGCGGCAAGGCCGAGAGCGTGCTGCAGATCCTGCCGCTGATCTCGATGCTGGTCATCTTCGCCGCCTTCGACGGGCTGACGAAGGAAGGAAAGTGGCGCGAGTTCTTCAACATCTTCGGCGTCGCGGTGACGGCGGTCGGCGTGATCAGCTTTTTCCTCGTGAAGGATCATCCGCAGCTTGAGCCGCGCAAAGGCGGCGTGAAGGAGCTTCTGTACGGCCTGCGCCCCTCGGTCATGCGCGCCAATCCCGAGCTCTACCTGTCGCTGGCGGCTTTCGCGGTCTTCTCGATCGCCCTGCAGGTCTACTATCCCTACATCATCATCTACATCCAGCAGTATCTGAAGATCGAGAACTACGCGCTCGTCCTCGGCGTGGTGCTGATCCTCGCCTCCGCCGCGAGCGTGATCGCCGGCCGCTACATCGACCGCGTCGGCAAGCTGCGCTTCGCCGTCCCGGCGACCTTCGTGATGGCCGCGGGCCTGATCGGCATGTTCTTTGTGCGCGGGAGCGGAGCCGTCATGGTCGCAGGCACCGTGATGATGAGCGGGCATATGATGCTCTCCGCGGCGCTTTCGGCGCTGATCCGCGACTGGACGCCGGAGGGCAAGGTCGGCCACTTCCAGGGCATCCGCATGATCTTCGCGGTGCTGGTGCCGATGATCATCGGCCCGAACATCGGCGCTGCCGTCATCCGCAACAGCGACAGCACCTATATCGAGCTCGGCCAGGTCAAGTCCGTGCCCACGCCGGGCATCTACCTGACCGCGGCGATCATCCTGCTCTTCTGCCTGCTGCCGGTCTTCTTCCTGCGCCGCCGGGAAAAGTGACGCCGTATGGATGAGATCCTTCTGCGATTTCCCATTGAGGGGAAAACGCTGTCTGCCGAGCCGATCGACGGCGGTCACATCAACCGCAGCTTTCTCGTCACGACCGACGCGGTGCGGCGCTACGTGCTGCAGCGCGTCAACCCCTTCGTCTTCCGCGACGCCGCCGCGATCATGGAGAATATCCGGCTGATCCGGGACTTTTTGAGCGACGGCCCGGAACAGCCGCCGATGGTCGCCTTTCTGGACACGACGGACGGCCGCGCCTATGCCGAGGACGCGGAGGGAGCCGCCTGGCGGCTCTGCCCCTATGTGGAAAACAGCCTCAGCCTGCTGCGGCCGGAGAGCCCGGCGGACTTCGCCGAGAGCGCGCGGGCCTTCGGACGTTTTCTCCATGCGCTGCGCGATTTCCCGCCTGCGCGCCTGACGGAGACGATCCCGCGCTTCCACGACACGCCCGACCGCTTCCGGCAGCTCCGAGAGGCGGCGGAGGCCGATCCCTGCGGCCGGAAAAGGGAAGTCGCCGCTCTGCTGGACTTCGCCTTTGCCCGCGAGGAAAGGGCAGCCCGGCTTCAGCGCGCCCGCGAGAGCGGGGAAGTCCCGCTGCGCGTCACGCACAACGACACGAAGATGTCCAACGTCCTGCTTGACGCTTCGACAAGACGCGCGATCTGCGTGATCGACCTCGACACCGTGATGCCGGGGCTTTCGGCCTACGACTACGGCGACGCGATCCGCGCCGGCGCCTCGACGGGCGCGGAGGACGGGGATGCGTCCGAGCTCGACCTGAAGTACTACGAGGCTTTCACCCGCGCTTTTCTCGAGGCCTGTCCGGATCTGACGGAGCGTGAAAGAGAACTGCTGCCGCTCGGCGCCTGGACGATGACCCTCGAGTGTGGCGTCCGCTTTCTGACGGATTATCTTTCCGGCGATCACTATTTCTCCGTATCGCGCAAAAAGCAGAACCTCGACCGCGCCGGCGCGCAGTTTTCGCTGGCCGCGGACATGGAACGAAAACGGGAGCAGATGCTTGCGATCGTAAAAACCCGGATATGACAAGAAAAAAGCACCCGGAGGGTGCTTTTTTCATGCCCATAGCAGGCGCGAGATCCACGCGGCGGAAAGGAAACAGGCCAGATCGGCGCAGAGCGCGGCGGGGATCGCCCAGCCCGTACGCCGGACGCCTGCGGCGGAATAATAGACGGAGATCACGTAAAAGGTCGTCTCGCTTGAGCCGATCATGACCGAGGCCGTCCGTCCGATCAGCGAGTCCGGGCCGTAAGTCTCCATCAGCTCGCCCGCCGCGGCCAGCGCGCCGCTGCCGGAGAGCGGCCGGATCAGCATCAGCAGCCCCGTCTCCTCCGGCACGCCGAAGAAGCGGAACAGCGGTTCCGCCAGCCGGCACAAAAGCTCGCTCAGCCCCGAGGCGCGCAGACACCAGACCGCGGCAAAAAGAATGACGAGCGCAGGCAGCAGCTCCAGCGCGAGCGTAAGCCCTTTTTTCGCTCCCGTCAGCAGCGCGCCGTAGGCGTCGACGCCCAGCGCGAGCGCATAGAGACAGGAAAAGCCGAGCAGCAGCAGCGGCGTCAGCGATAGCAGCGCCACAGCTTTTTCAGAAGAAAGGCGGCCGTCAGTCCCGCGCCGACGGAGACCGCGGAGCTCAGCCAGACGGCAGGCATGATGTCGAAGGGCGATGCAGCCCCGGCGCTTGCGCGCACGGCGGCGATCGTCCCGGGCAGGATCTGCAGCGAGGCCGTGTTCAGCACGACCAGCAGCGCAAGCTCCTCCCGGCCTCCTTCGCCGAGCGCCGCCATCCCTTTCGCCGCGCGCACCCCGGCGGGCGTCGCCGCGTTGCCGAGGCCGAGGAGGTTCGCGCTCAGGTTCTCGCTCAGCGCCTCGCAGATCCCGTCCTCCCGCGCGGAACGGGGGAAGAGCCGCCGCAGCAGGGGACGCAGCGCTGAAGAAAGCCTGCCGCTCAGTCCCGTCTGCGCCAGCAGCTCCGACAGCGCGCTCCACAGGCAGAGGCTGCCCGTGATGTCCAGACAGAAGCGCAGCGCCGCGCCCGCGCCGTCGAGCAGCGCTCGGCCGGTCTCCGTTTCCTTTCCCGTCAGAACGGCGCAAAACAGAGACAGCAGGAACAGCAGCGAAAACAGAAGGTTCAGCATCTTACCCCCGGATGATTCAAATTTTCTAAATAATTATACTAAAATGCACAAAAAAATCGATTTTTGACAGCATTAGAACATGCAATTTGTAAATTTTTTGTTTCATTGTGCACAAACTAATTTACAACCGTCGAAATATGTGATATAAACAACTTAACTTGTCTGAGGGGGCAAAACTATGAAGTCAACCGGTATCGTAAGAAAAGTTGACGAGCTTGGACGTATTGTGCTGCCGATCGAAATGCGCAGGACGCTTGACATTGCCGAGAAGGATGCATTGGAAATTTATGTGGATGGGGATAACATTATTCTGCGTAAATATCAGCCTGCCTGCATTTTCTGCGACAACTTGAAGAATGTGGTTTCTTTCCAGGGGAAGAACATCTGTCCCGACTGCCTGGAGAAGATCAAAGCCATTCGCTGAAAAGCCGGATAAAACAAAAAACGATCCGTGGAAAGCAATCTCCGCGGATCGTTTTTTATGTTTGCGTTTGCGTCATTCCGGGATACTGTCCTCCGGGCTTTCCCAGGGCTCTCCCAGAAAGTGCGCCATGACCTTGTAGAGCGGCCTGAACAGCACCAGCGTAAGTACGAAGTTCCCGGCGCAGTGCGTCAGATCGAAGCCGATGCCGCTGACCCACATGGCGAAGAACATCTCCCAGCCTCCGTTGATGGCGAAGTATTCCAGATACATCAGCGGCCCGAAGATCAGGCCGAAGATCGCCGCGACGCAGGCCCAGAACAGGGCGGAGCGGCTGCGCCGGAAGAAGACGGCCACGGCCAGCAGCAGCGGCCAGGTATAGAGATAGCCGATCCACCAGATCCCGAAGCCGAAGATCAGCCCCTCCAGCATCACATAGATGCCGACGCTGAAGAGCCCCTTCCAGCCGAAGAAAATGGCGCAGAGAATGATGAGGACGGCATTGACATTGATGTTCGGCAGCGCGGCCAGCGCCGCTTTGCAGCCGAAGATCAGCGCCCCCATCAGCGGAAGCAGCGTGACTTCCTGAACGCTGAGCTTACCAGCCGACCGTGAAGACGATCTCATAGTGGTCGCCGTCGGCGATCAGGGTATCATCGACGCCGGTCATCAGCATCTCGCCGCCCTTGTTGAAGCACCACCATTCCTGGTTCCCGGCGTCCGCGGCCTCGCCGTCGACAGCCGTGACATACAGGCCGTACTCGCTTTCGTCGCCCTGGATCAGATCCTCCTGCTCCAGCGCTCCGCGCAGGTTGAGCGCGTCGGTAACGATGGTGAACTCCTTCTCGCTGCCGTCCTTGTACGTGACCGAGACGACGATCGTGACGGTGTCCGCCTCGGCTTCGGAGGGCGCTGCCGCTTCCTGTTCCCGCGCCGGAGCCGCTTCCCCGGCCTTTTCGGGCGCGGCCGTTGCCTCGGCTGTCTGACCCGGATGCCGGTCGACCATCGGCTGACCGCACACGAAGTAAACGATGATCGCGCCGATGACCAGTACAAGCAGGATGGCTGCGGCGATGATCGCGTTTTTTTTGCTTTTGTTTTGGGACATCAAATCCTCTCCTTTCTTCTTTTGGCCTTTCGGCCATCGAAAATCATACGAAGCAAAAGAGAGAACCGGCGCTCAGGCTCCGGCTTCCGTTTTGTCCGGGTACCGCGGAACTTCGCATGACGCCGGCGCTGATATTTCGCCGGCACGGGCAGGTATTCTGACTTTGCGGGCCGGAAAGGGCCCGACTTCACAGTGACGGCCTCGCGAGGGATTTTCACCCAGATTCCCCTGTTGACTGCGGCCCGGGAGGGGCGCGCAGATCCCGCTTCGATCGCTTGCGTGAGCAGTATAGCACGACCGATCCGCCGATTCAAGGACTCAAACTGTCATTATAAAATTATGCCATGAAAAATTCTGTCGAATGAAGTCAAACTCTTGACGAAACGATTTCAACGTTGTATTATTATTCCGATGAACGGAAACAAGAGAGGGATATGGGTCACCATTCCTTCCAAGCCCATAGAATGGAGGATCGACATGAAAATCATTCCCGAGGTCAAATGCCGCCGCTGCGGCGAAAGCTTCTCCGCCCTGCGCACGACCTGCCCCAGCTGCGGGACCCGCCGCGTCGCGCAGAGCACGCGCACGCCCGCTTCCACGCCGAGCACCGCCAAAGGCACCGCGGCCTACGAGCGCGCCAATGTCAACACCAAGTGGCAGATGATTTTCGGCCTGATCCTCGTCTTTGCGGTGATCCTGGCCGTGGTCGTCATGGTCGCCACCGGGGTGAACGATCCCTCCTACAATCAGCCGACCAAGCCCACCAAGGCCCCGACCTCCACGGAGGAGGCCGAAGTTGCGCCCACGCCGGAGGCCGTCCCCACCCCGACGCCGAGCCCCACGCCCAACATCCAGACGCTTGAGATCCTGTACGCGCTGGAAGACAGAAAGATCTCCGACGTGACGATGACCGTCGGCGGCGAGCTGCCTCTGTATGCGAGGATCCTGCCCTCCGACATCACCGGCAACGTGAAGTGGAGCATTGACAAAGACGGACAGGATTGCTTCACCATCACCGAGGACAGCGAGAAGGCCAACCACATCACCCTCAAGTGCACCGGCAGGCTGCCTGCGGGCGTCAACTACGTCTACATCTACGCCACCGTGTACGGGCAGGAGGCCAAGTGCATCATCCGTGTCAACGGATAAGCCGGACCCGAAACTGAATCTGCTCCGGAGATCGAAAGGTCTCCGGAGTTTTTTGCTTAAGAAGTATGAAATTCTCACGAAACCCTTGCAATTGCGAATAAGAATGGTAAAATAAAAATTCAGAGCAAAACATAGGAAACAGGATGGAAGCTGCATGAAAAGGATGAAAAAAGCGCTCTGGCTCTGCCTGCTCGTCCTGCTGCTCGTCTCGCTGCTTCCCGCCGCCTTCGCCGAGGATGCGGAGCCGGAGGGGGATGCGCGCTTCGAGGGCAGGAGCTGGGAAGAGATCACCGAGGAATTTGTCGCCGCGGCCGGCGCCGACGAGAGCAAAGTCAGTATCGGATACTGCAACACGGTCACCGGTGAGGAGCACTACTATGCCGGCGATCGCTACCGGGACGCCGGCAGTATGTTCAAGGTGCCGCTGAACATGATCTTCTGCGAACGGATCGCGGCCGGTGAGCTGGACTGGGACGACAACATCCGTGGCTACACGTATAAGTACCTGCTTCATACGACGATCGTTGACTCCAACAACGAGAACGCCAAGCTGCTCTGGCTCGAGGTCGGGAAGAGTGAGAATCGCCCCTATCCTTTCTACCGCCGCGCGATCGCTCCGTACATGGGCGTCGATCCGGACAATGTGGACGAGAAGTATTACGAAAACAACTTCTTTACGGCCGAGCAGATGATCCACTGCCTCAGGCTGCTCTGCGACAATCCCGACCGTTTCCCTGGCCTTGTGGACGTGATGAAGGAAGCCGAGAGGAACCGTTTCTTCCTGCAGCACGAGCAGTCCGCGGAGGTCGCGCATAAATACGGCCTGAATTACATCAACAACGGGAATACCCTGGTGCTCAATGACTGCGGCATCGTCTACACCGAGGATCCGTTCTGCCTTGTGGTCTTCACCGAGGCGCCCGGAAACGACAGCTTCAATCAGTACGCCTTTCTGCCGGAATACTGCGCGCTGATGATCGACTATACCGAGTACCGGACGAAGCTGCGCCATGAGGAGGAGCTGCGGAAGAGCCGGGAGGAGGCCGTCGCCGCGCTGAACCCAGACGCGACGGAGGATCCGTCCTCGACGGGAACGCAGAACGGGGCGGTGACTGAAAGCCCGGAACAGGGCACGGGACTGAAACGGGAGGAGGAGCGTTCGGTGAATGCCGGAACGACGATCGCTGCGATATTGATCATTGCGCTGACGGTCGCGGCGTTTGTGTATTTGCTGAAATTGAAAAAGAAGCGTCAGCTGAAGCTGGCCTGGGCGATCCCGGCCCTGCTGCTGACGGCGCTCGCGCTGCTGCTGTGCGTCTACGCCCCCGGGATGAAGACGCTCGTGCTGACCGGTGAGAAGAAGCCGGCGGATCCCGCGTCCACCGAAGCCGTGGAGGATCCGCGCGCAGCGGTCACGGCCTTTTTCGACGGGCTGACCGCGGGGGATTACGCCAGGGCCTACGCGCAGCTGAACAACTACGCCTCCCTCGGCCTGGAGGAGGAGCCCGAGACCGAGGCCGCGCGGCTGATGGCCGAGGCCCTGCGGAGCAGCTATTCCTATTCCCTCTACGGCGATTGCGAGACCGACGATCTGAGGGCCTCGCAGTCGGTGCTCTTTGACGCGATGGATCTGAACCTGCTGACGGAGGATCTGAAGGCCGGCACCGAGGCGGCCGTTCAGAAGATGAGCGAGGAGCTGCCGCAGAGCGAGCTGCTGGACGAGAACGGGAACTACCGCCCGGAGATCACAGAGAAGGCCTATCTGGACACGCTCCGGGAGCTGCTGAAGCATCCCGACCGCTACCGGACGAGCGTCGTGCTGGAGATCGAGCTGTGCTACACGGTGGACGGCTGGCGCATCGTGGCGGACGATTCGCTGATCTACGCGCTCAGCGGCCGCACCGCCTACTCGAGAGGAGGGAAGGGCGCATGAACAACAACGCTCAGACGAAATCCCGCGCCCGGCTCAGCGCGGGCGAAACCCTGCTGATCCTTGCTCTGATCGTCCTCTCGTTCTTCTGCCTTCGCTGGCTGGTCCTCTCCCTGCACTCCAACGTGACCGACACCCAGGGGACGACCGCGACGTCCACGACGCGCGTCCCGACGACGAACGCGAGCGACGCCAGGGTCGATTTCACGGGCAGCCTCGAGGTCTTTGCCAACAATCTGGCCAGCGACGCGCTGTCCGACCTGGTCTATATCCGAAAGATCTACAAGATCCCCGAGAACGACCTGGTCGCGCCGAAGCCCGATGAGAGCAAGTTCGGCGAGACGAACGATCCGGCCGTGATCCAGGCGCTGATCGACGGCGCCGCCGTGCTGATGGAGGGCCAGGACACGATCTGGAAGCCCGATATCGAGCGCTTTGAGGGCTCGACCATGCGTTATTACTGCGACGAGACCATCCTGGTCGTGACCTGGAAGGAGGTCTACAACGGCGGCGTGGCCACCTTCGCGGAGATCAAGATCGCCGACGGCTCGCAGCTGCGCCGCGCCCTGTCCGGCAACGCTTTCGGCTCCGGCATCCCGCTGAAGGCCACCGAAATGGCCGCCTCGGCCAACGCCGTCGTCGCCATCAACGGCGACTTCTACGCCAACCGGCAGATCGGCCTGTCCGTTTATCAGCGTCAGATCTGCCGCAACAACGGCAGCGTCCTCGACGTCTGCTTCTTCAATACGGCGGGCGACATGCTGATGAAGCACGCCGGGGAGCTGATCACCAACGAGGAGATCGAGCAGTATATCAAGGATAACGACGTGCTCTTCGGCATCTCCTTCGGCCCGATCCTCGTCGAAAACGGCGAGCTGCAGACCATCTACAGCTATCCCGTCGGCGAGATCGATTCCTTCTACTCCCGCGCCGCGATCGCGCAGAAGGGCGAGCGGCACTATCTGCTGATGACGATCGGCCAGGAGGGCGTCTACGAGCGGCGCTGCCAGGTCAACAAGGCCGCGGAGCTGATCTGGAGCAAGGGCGTCGACAGCGCCTACGCGCTCGACGGCGGCCAGACGGCCACGATGGTCATGCACGGCACGACCGTCAACCGCGTCGACTGGGATTCGGAGCGCACGATGAGCGACATCATCTACTTCGCCACCGCGATCCCCGAAAAGGAGGTGCGGCCGTGAATCCGATCGCCTTGATCACCGACCAGTACTACGTCTATTGGAACGCGATCGTGATCGCGCTGGGCGTGGCGGCCTGCTTCTGCCTGACGATGGCGCTGTTCACCGCGCACGGCGGCAGGGCGGTGGCCGTCTGGCTGCTGCTGCCGCTCGGCATCCTGTTCTCCCTGCCGCTGGCCCGCTTTTTCTACTGGTTCTGCGCCGGCGTGGACTCCAACCAGACCCTCTGGCAGGCGCTGACCGATTACAGCTCCGGGAATTACTACCTGGTGGGCGTCGTGCTCGGCACGTCTCTGGCCGCCCTGGTCGTCCGGGCGCTGGGCTTTACGCAGAATCTGCCCCGCCTGTTCGACTGCCTCGCACCCGGGGCCGCGCTCGGCATCGCGCTGATCCGTCTGAGCGAGATCTTCACCGTGTCCGACCGCTCGGAGGTCCCCGTGAGCAATCCGCTGTTCCAGCGTCTGCCCTTCGGCGTCTTCGGCCCGGGCCAGTGGCGCTACGCGACCTTCTTCTTCCAGTTCGTCATGATGCTGCTCATTTTCGTGCTGCTGATGCGCTTCTTCGTCAAGCGCCGCCGCTGGCCGATGAAGCAGAATCAGCCGCGCGACGGGCATGTGGCGCTGATGTTCGTCACCTGGCTGAGCGCGCTCGATCTGGTGACGGACAGCAGCCGCTATGACGCCAGCAAGATGCAGAACATCAACGGCTTCGTCAAGCTGGTGCAGATCGCCGCAGCGGTCGCTCTGCTGACCGTCCTGATCATCTACAGCGTCCGTTCGATCCGGGCAAACGGCCTGCGTCCGTCCCTCTGGGTGCTCTGGATCGTCTTCTTCGTCGCGCTCGGCCTGGCCGGCTTCCTTGAGTGGCTGGTGCAGAGGAAATGGAACTGGTATCTGCTCTGCTACTCGCTGATGAGCCTCAGCATGCTGACCATCTGCTTTATCAATTATCGCGCTTATCTCAGCGTCTGCGCAAAACCGGACAGGCGCTGATCCCGTAAAACGGACCGCGGCGGTTCGGGAGCCCGGACCGCCGCGGTTTTCTCTTGTTTTTCTCCCTGTTTCAGGGATAACGATTCATGCCGGGAAAAAAACCATGGAGCTTCTTTTCAACATCCAACAACTGAAAACCGACGCGGGCAGCGCCCTGTCGCTGATCGTGATCCTGCTGGTCTGCGTCGCGATCGAGGCGCTGATCCTTTTCTTCCTGATGCGGCGAAGGAGGTGGCTGCGCGTCCTGGCCGCCCTGCTGAGCTTTGCCTTCGCGCTGACGGCCTTTTCCCTCGCTTTTCCGGACGCCGCCGAGCCCGAGCCCGCGGCGCCTGCCGAGACCGAAGCGCTCACGGAGGGCGATCCGCGCGACACGGTGGTCGAATTCCTGTCCGCGATCCAGAAGGAGGACTATCCCGCCGCCTATGCCTGCCTGGAGCAGTACCGCACGCTTGGGCTGGAGGACGATCCGCAGGGAGAGGCCGCGCGTATGCTGGCCGACGCGATGCGGGGGAGCTATGCCTTTCAGCTCCGCGGCGGCGCCGTCGTCGACGGCCTGGAAGCGCGGCAGAGCGTTTCTCTGACCGTTCTGGATCCGGAAGCGCTGCTCGCGGATCTGAAGCCCGACGCAGAGGCCTATCTGCAGATGCTCAGTCAGGAGATCCCGCGCAGCCGCCTCGCGGACGCAGAGGGTCATTTCCTGCCTGAGATCGCCGAACAGGCTTACCTCTATGCGCTGCAGAACGCGCTGGAGCACCGGGACGACTATCTCCGCAGCGTCGAACTGGAGCTGCAGCTGCGCTACACGACGGAGGGCTGGCGTATCCTGGTCGACCAGCCGCTGCTCGACGCGCTCGGCGGTATGCTGCCCGGTGAAGGGAGCGTGGCGCATGAGTAAGAGGAAAACCGCGGAAAAGCGGAGCGGGCGCGCCTGGGCGACCGCGGGCGCGGTCCTTCTGTGCACGCTGATCCTGTCTCTCTGCGCGTGCTGTGTCTTTTTCATCGTCCGGAGCCCGGCGGAAGAACAGCCAGAAGCCGAGCCGGAGCCCGCGATCGTCGTCGCTCCCCCGGCGAAAAAGACCGAAAGCGCCGCGCTGACGGCCGCGCTGGACGCCTTTGCCGACGGTGGCCTTGAAGCCGTGACCGGCGAGCTGCTGTATTCCCGCCCGGTCTATACGATCCCGGAGGATGCGTTGGCCGGCCCAGCCTTCGACCGCTCAAAATATGTCCACACCGACGACCCGGCCGTGATCCAGGCGATCATCGACTCCGCCGCCGTATTGCTCGACGGGCAGGAGCTCTGCTGGACGCCCGACACGGCGCGTATGGCCGGCAGCGAGATGATCTGCTACTGCGACGAGACGATCTTCGTCCTCTGCTGGAAGGAAGTCGTCAACAACTGCTGCCTGAGCTTCTGCGAGGTCAGGATCGCCCACGGCTCGCAGCTGCGCCGCGCTCTGACCGGCGGCGTCTACTCCGAGGGCCCCGGCCCGCGGATCTCCGAGATCGAGCTGGCTGGCAGCGTCAACGCCGTGGCCTCGATCAACGGAGACTTCTACGATTACCGCAAGATGGGCATCACGGTCTATCAGCGTCAGATCTACCGCTGCAGTCCCGCGCAGATCGATTCCTGCTTCTTCACCGCCTCCGGCGACATGCTCTTCGCTCACCGCGGCGAGCTCTCCGGAGAAGGGGAGGCCGAGCGCTTCGTCGAGGACAACGACGTCGTCTTCGGCCTGGCCTTCGGACCGATCCTTGTGGAAAACGGCGAGGCGACCCACACCGACTACTATCCGCTCGGCGAGGTCAACGGGCACTATTCCCGCGCGGCGATCGGCCAGCTCGGCAGTCTGCACTATCTGCTGATGACCTGCGGCTTCGGCGACTGGTACGACAATGTACCCGACATCAACCAGACGGCGCGCTACATCCAGGCCAAGGGCGTGGAGAAAGCCTATGCACTGGACGGCGGCGGCACGGCGGAGATCGTGGTCGACGGGCGCAACTACAATTACATCGACTTCGACACCGAGCGCCCCCTGAGCGACATCATCTATTTTGTCACGGCGCTCCCGGAGGGTTAGTGCTTAGTGCTTAGTGCGTAGTGCTTAGAAAAAACGAGGACGGAAAGTTTTGCTTTCCGTCCTCGTTTTTTATTTTTCTTCTGTGTCAGGGGCGTCAGGCTCAAGCGGGATCCGCTCGACGAGCACCTTTTCCACGCGCCGCCCGTCCATTTCCAGCACGGTCACGCGCAGGTCTCCGGTTTGGAACACGGTGCCCTGCTCGGGGAAGGCGCCGTACTTTTCCACGGTCCAGCCGCCGACGGTCTCGCTGTCGGCCTCGAACTCGTCCTCGGGGATCTCCAGCAGCTCGCGGAAATCGTCGATGACCATGTCGCCGTCCAGCTCGTAAGCGCCGCTGGGCCGCTGCACGACCTCCTCCTCGACGGTGTCGGTCTCGTCCCAGATATCGCCGACGATCTGCTCCAGCACGTCCTCCATCGTCAGCACGCCGAGCATGCCGCCGTATTCGTCGGCCACAATCGCCAGGTGCTGCCGCGCCCTGCGGAGCTGATTGAGCACCGCGGGCAGCTTCATCGTCTTGTAGACGTAGCAGGGGGGCATCAGCAGCGCGCGGATATCGGCGCGGCCGTCGTCGGTCAGCGCCTTGAGGAAGTGGTTGAGGTACAGCACGCCGATGATGTTGTCGATGCTGTCCTCATAGACCGGCAGGCGCGAATAGGGCGCGTCCTCGATCTGCGTGAGGATGTCCGCCCAGTCGTCGTCGATGTCGATGGCCTGCACGTCCACGCGCGCGGTCATGACCTCGGAGGCGGAGATATCGGCAAAG